>JAFAME010000034.1 GCA_019233695.1 Methylobacteriaceae bacterium | reverse complement strand
ACTGGCGAGGCGCTGCGGCCTCCGCCGTGCGTCAACCTCCAATCCTATCCCGCCAAGACAGAGGACGGACGGGTGAACGTTGATCTCGGATGATGGCGAGGAGAGATGGTCGCCGACGCCGATCGGGAGAATTCTTCGGAGGCGGCGGCTAGATCCGGTAGGGCCCGCCAAGCTCTTTGCAGGAGGTCTAGCGCCGCGCGGCGCCTGCGCCGATCCCGCCGATCGCACCGCGCACGGCGGCGGCACCGGCCTGGCACCAATCGATATCGAAGATGGTGCCTGCGGCTGCCTTGGAGCGGCACCCATTGCCGGAGTTGGCGGCGACAGCGCCTGGCGTACCGGACGAGACCGATCCGTGGTTGATCATGAACGCCATGAGCATGATCGCGCCGATGGCCGCCGGAATCATCACCATCATTGTCAGCACCCGGGCTCGCGCTTGCTCGTCGACTGGCGGCTTCCCAGCGTCGGCACCCGGAGATGGGGGCCGCGATGTCGAACGTGAATCCTTGCGTGCGCCGCGGCGTCCGAAGACGACAGGTTGATTTGCCATGATGCTGCCGATCCAGTCTGCCAAACCAGTCGATCCTGGTTCGGCCTCTATAGCGAACGACCGTTTTTGATGTCTAAAGCCGGCGGCGGATCGGCACCGCTTCGCGACAACTCAATTCCCGTCCGGTTACCGATTTCACTCCGAGATTGCTAGAGTTTGTGGCGTCGGTTCGGGGATTGCCCATGTCGAGTGCGCTTACCATCGAGGACCGCGCTCTCATCGAGAGGGCGCGAGCCGCCATTCGGGACCGATATCGTAGAGAATGGCACGTCATAGGGGCGGCGTTGCGGACCCGGCGCGGACTGCTGTTCACCGGCGTCCATCTGGACGCGAACGTCGGTAGAATTGCCGTGTGCGCGGAAGCCGTCGCACTGGGGCGCGCGGCAACCGAGGCCGGCGATACGGAGATCGACACGATCGTCGCCGTCTACCATCCGGAGCCCGGCGCAATTGACCAGACCATCCGGATCGTCTCCCCATGCGGCATGTGCCGGGAGATGATCTCCGACTATTCGCCACGGGCTCGCGTCATCATGCCGGGCGATGGCAACGGCGCGCTTGTGCTGCCGATCGAGGCATTGATTCCCGGAAAATTTGCTCGCCCGATCCATGATTTTTGAACCGGGTCGCCCTGGGAGCCCGCGTCGGCGGCCTGCAGCCTCACCACGGCTGGATCAGGAGCAGGCCGGTCATGAGCAGCGCCCCGACCCACAGCCGATCGAGGTTGATCCAGCCGCGGCGCAGAAACCCGACGCCGATCCAGTGATAGACGGCAAGCGCGATGATCCCGGCGATGATCAGCATCGCGGCCGTGTGGACGCCGACTGCGACCATCGCCGTGGACAGCGAGCCGGAGGCGGTGAGCTGATGCCCGGGACTGTTCGTCAGGCAGAGCGGGAGCAGCGCCGGAGCGAGCATCAGGCCGGCCCCATGCGACGAAGCCATCAGGAACGACCACAGCGCCAGACCCGCCAGCCCGGTCTGCATTCCAACCCTCACTCTGTGGCGGGAGCCGTAGAGAACATGATACAGGGCCCAGCACAAAAGGATGCCGCCGGCGACGACGCGCACGAACACCTGATCGATGATGAGACCGGCAGTCGCCACTGCCACGGCTGCCAAGGCAATCGAGGCGGCATGGCCGGTTGCGATGGGCACGAGCGCCTGCAGCACCACCGCCTGGCGCCGACGGTGCAGACCGAGGGCCACGGCAAAGAGCCAACCCATCGCCGGGTTCAGACCATGGTAGAGGCCGAGCCCGGCGACGGCGAGCCACGGCCATGTTTCCTGCATCCGTTCCCCGGCCAAGTGGCGAGTGCTATTTAACCTGCAGGTTAAGGAGCTAAATCGGAAGCTCGCGGCTGTCAACTTCCAAATCCTTCACCCGGGAGCTGGCGATGGCGGCGGCGAGCCATCGGCGGACGGCCCCTGAAACTTTCACCACCGAGCGACGTTGAGACAGCATCAGTCAACCGGAGGATAGTGAGATGTTGATCCGCACTCTCAGCGCGGCGGCACTTGGTGCTGCGCTCTTTTTCAGCCCCGCGGCGATCGCCGCGCAGAATGGCAACACGACAGGGCCGGCGGTCGGCACGGACGTGCAGCCGAGCACGGGAAGCAATGCAGGGGGCGCCGCCGGCGTTCCTGCCAAGCCGGGTTCGAAGGCCGGCCCGACGGAGGAGTCGCAAGTCAACAGCGGGGTTTCCGGCAATGAAGCCGCGCAAAGTAACTGCAAGTCGGCCAGCGCCAAGATGACGAACGGCGCAACGACAGAGTGCAAGTGAGGACTTGCGGCTTCGCGACGGGGTGAAGCGGTCGTCAAGCGCGAAGGCGCATAGGCGCTGACTCAGAGCCGAACTGAAGGCCCCCACCGTCGCGCCCGGGTCCCCACAGGGCGGGCATGACGGTGGGGGCTTTCAATTCGAGCCAGCGATGAGAGTCCCCCCGAGGCGATTCCCTCACTTGGTGGGCGGGCGAACGATCCTTCCCTTGGCCACATGGACGATCTCCGTGGCGATGCGCTCGACCTCTGCCCGGTTGTGACTGACGTAGATCATCGGCAGGGCGAAGGCGTCGCGCAGGCGCTCGATGTAGGGGAGCGTCTCCTTCTTGCGTGCGTCGTCGAGCGCCGCGAGCGGCTCGTCCAGCAGGAGCATCCTCGGCGCCGACAAGAGCGCCCGGCCGATGGCGACGCGCTGTTTCTCGCCCCCTGAGAGTCTCTTGACATCGCGGCCGACGAGGTGGCCGATGGCCAGGAGATCCGTGACCTCGTCGAGGGTGGCAAGCTGGCGCTGCCGCCGCCGCAGCCAGGCGCCGTAGAGCAGGTTTCGCCGCACGCTGAGGTGCGGAAACAGCCGGCCCTCCTGGAAGACATAGCCGATGCCGCGGCGATGCGGCGGAACGAAGATGCCGGAGGCCGTGTCCTGCAGGACGGCTCCGTCGATCACGACGCGCCCACGGGCCGCACGGCTGAGCCCGGCAACGATGTCGAGAATCGACGTCTTGCCGGCGCCGGAAGGACCGAACAGGGCGATGACCCGGTTTTCCGTCGCAATCGAAACGTCGAGCGTGAAATCGCCGCGGGCGAGCGCGACCTCGACGAGGATGCTCACGCCAACATGCTCACGGCTGGCGGTCGCCGATCGTCAGGCGGGCAATCAGCCATTCCGATACCGCCACGGCTCCGACCGCCAGCAGGACCGAGACGATCGTCAGGCGCAGCGTCGGCGCATCTCCCCCGGGGACCTGCGTATAGGCATAGAGCGCCAGCGGCAGCGTCTGCGTCTGCCCCGGGATGTTGGAGACGAAGGTGATCGTGGCGCCGAATTCGCCGAGCGCCTTGGCAAAGCCGAGGACGGCACCGGCGATCACGCCCGGCAGCGCCAGCGGCAGCGTGACGGTGCCGAATGCGACCACCGGATTGGCTCCGAGGGTGGCGGCTGCCGCTTCGAGCCGCCGGTCCACGGCTTCGATCGACAGGCGGATGGCGCGGACAACGAGAGGAAACGCCATGATGCCGGAGGCCAGGGCCGCTCCGGTCCAGCGAAAGGAGAAGACGATCCCGCAGCAGCTCTCGAGTGCATGCCCGATGGGGCCGCGGCGGCCGAACAGGACGAGCAGCAGATAACCGGTCACGACGGGCGGCAGGACAAGGGGCAGCACGACGAGCGTGTTGAGGAGGGCGCGGCCGGGGAACCGGAAGCGGGCGAGCACATAGGCCGCGCCCATCGCCGGTGGCAGCCCGAACAGGGTTGCGCAGAGCGCAACCCTGAGGCTTAGCAGCACCGCTGTCCACTCTTCCTGCGAGAGCATGTCGAGGATCAAGGCAGGACCGTAAAGCCCTCCTTCTCGAAGAAGGCAGCCGCTTGGCGCGTATGCAGATGGGCGAAGAAAGATGCGGCATCCGGATTGGTCGATTTCGCCACGATCGCCGCCGGATAGATGATGGGGGGGTGGCTCGAGTCGGGAAAGGTGGCAACGACCGTCACGCCAGGTTCCGCCCTGACATCCGTCGCATAGACGATGCCAAGCGGTGCCTCGCCGCGCGCCACCAAGGCAAGCGCCGCTCGCACGTTCTCTGCCTGCGCGACGTGGTCCTTGACGCTCTCCCAAATCCCGAGGTTTTCCAGCGCCGCCTTGCCGTATTTGCCGGCGGGCACGGCCGCGACGTCCGCCATGGCAAGGCGGCCGCCGCCGAGCGCGGACAGAAGCGGCGCGTTCGGGGCGAGCGTCAGCGGCGTGGCCGGAAGTCTGTCCGAAGGCGCAATCAGGACGATGCGATTGCCGAGCAGGTCGAGGCGGCTCTCCGGCTTGATCAGGTTGCGTTTGGCGAGGTAGTCCATCCAGTCGAGATCGGCCGAGATGAAGATGTCTGCCGGCGCATCCTGTTCGATTTGCTTGGCAAGGGCGGAGGATGCGGCGTAGGAGACGACGATCGTGCCTCCGGTCGCCGCATCATAGGCCTTGACGATATTGTCGAGCGCATTTTTGAGGCTCGCCGCTGCAAATACCGTGACAGTGCCGTTCGCGGCGTAGGTACTGACGGCGACCGTCAGTCCCGCCAACAGGGCAAGGATCGCAACAAAACTGCGCGCGGCACGACATGGCGGCATGGCTCGCTCCCGCTAATCCGCGACCGGTCGGTGCGGCATATTGGCTTGAACAGCTCCCGCCGGAGCATCCTGGCGCGGGCCGGGCGGCGACGCGCGGCGACGATGCCACGGCGGCGGGGTTGCATACAAGAGCGGTCCGTTCCGGAGGCCGCCGCGATGCGCTCCGGCCGAGGTTCGCCGACGGCCGTTTTGGTGCGCCAGCGCACCGCCGGCCAGCCCTGTTCCAGACGGAACAGCAAGGCGTCTCCTCCTGCCGCAGTTTGACGCTTCAGGGCGCTATGCGGGCATCATTCGGAGACGACACATGAACACCATTCTTCAGCAAAGTCCGGCACGGACCGCCACTCCCGCCGCGGCGAGCGAGGGTACCGTGCATGCCAACCATCCATCGGTCCAACCCGCTGACATTCCCCGGAAAACAGCCGCAACCGCAACCAGGATTCTTGTCTTCGCGGTCATGCGGGCCTGCAAACGCGCCATCATGGTGTTTGCAGCGACATCGCGCCGACCGTCGCCGGATTCACCGCTGCCAGGCGAGGGAATCCGCAGTCCCGACGACCTCTTCGTGGGCTATCGGCGGCTTGGCTGGGGCTACAGGGATCGGCCGTGGAGCGCCCATCACGACGCACCGCTTTATTCGGGTGATCGCGCCGGCAGCGAATGGATTCGGGTGCGCACACAGGCAGGGATTCGCTTTCGCAAAGCCCGCCCCTGAGGACCGCCATGAACGAGAAGGGCCGCCCGCGAGGGCGGCCCTTCCATTGTCCTGCCGCGGCTCAACTGAACCGCGCGGCGCAGCGCTAAGCGGCCGCACGCTCCGAGCGGGCGTGAGTCCAGGTCCGTTGCGCGCGCAGCCGCGGCATATGACGATCAGACACTGGATCACCTCCTTTCGGTTGTTGACGATGGGCTCCGTCTACGGCATTTCGCCGAGGATGGAAAGGGCGGTTTTGCCGCATTGCACATCAATATTGCGGCGGCCTTGCTTGCCCGACCCGCCAGGATGGAACGAATCACTTGCCGGGCACGATCTCGACGCAGTCCTTGCGGCCCGAGAGAATGCAGTTTTGAACGTTGACCTGCTTGATGATTTCGTTGACGACCAGCACCGCAAGGCCGGCGAGGGCCAGGACGAAAATCAGGGCGAGCCAAGGGCCCGGCCCGCGCTGTGCACCCTCCCCACGATCACTCTCCCGGTCGTTCCGGTCTGTCGTCATTCGCCTGCCACCCAACGGCCTCGCCGATACAGTTCATCCGCATCGACCATGACATGTCCACATTTGCCTGAAAATGCTGTCGAAGTGCCACAATAGGTCGTGCTCGACCGTGGCAGGGCCCATCGATGTTGCGCGGCGGGAGACAAAATGGGTAGCATCCCGCCACCCCCGAATGACGAGAGCAAGAGATGCGAAGATTTCAAAAGCGGTTCCTGGCGGCAATTCTGTGGGCGGCGTGCGCAACCTGGGTCGGTCCGGTGTTCGCCGCGCCTTGCCCAGGCACCGGCAGCTTCGAGACTTGGCTCGACAATTTCAAGCGCACGGCGGCCGCGCAGGGAATCTCACGAGCAACCATCGATTCAGCGCTCGACGGAATCAGCTTCGATCCGAGTATCGTTGCGAGAGATCACGGACAGGGAGTGTTTCGCCAGAGCTTCGAGCAATTCTCCGGGCGCATGGTCTCGCCGTATCGACTCAAGAAGGGAGCGGGCCTCATCAAGAAATACGCCGAGGTCTTCAGGCGAATCGAACAGCAGTTTGGCGTTCCGGCACCGGTGGTCGTCGCCATTTGGGGACTGGAAACCGACTTCGGCGCAAATTCCGGCAATTTTCCGACGCTGCGGTCGCTGGCGACGCTCGCCTACGACTGCCGCCGCTCGCCGATGTTTACGGCGGAACTCGTGGATGCCCTGCGCCTGATCCAGGCGGGCGATCTCACCCCCGATGAGATGCGCGGCGCCTGGGCGGGGGAATTGGGCCAGACCCAGTTCATGCCCTCCTCCTATTTCAAATTCGCGGTTGATTACGAGGGCAATGGCCATCGCGACTTGATCCGCAGCGTTCCCGACGTGCTTGCCTCGACCGCGAACTATCTGCGCAGCTACGGCTGGCAACGCGGCCAGCCCTGGGGTGAGGGAACGGCGAATTTTCAGGTGCTGCTGGAGTGGAACAAATCGACCGTCTATACGAAGACGGTTGCCTATTTCGCATCGCGCCTTGCCGGCAACGAGTCGGAGTAGGCAGGGGATCGAAGAGGCGTTCCGCTCACTCGTGGACAGTGAATTCGAGCGGATAGTCGTAGTCGATCGTCACCTCGGTTCCAGCCTCTATCCCCTGGGCAGCACGCAAGCCGACCAAAACACGATCCTTGTCGAGCTCGATCCTTGCGTTGGGGCGCGACGAATGATTGCAGAAGCTGAGGTTCCCCATCGCCAGCGCAAGCATGTCGCCCGCCGCGGCCTCCTCCCAAAGATAGACGTAGTGGCGAAGCCGCGTCGCCGCGATCGCCCGGCCTTCCTCGAGGTCTAGGACAAGGCACAGGTTCTGCTCGATCACTTCGCCTGCCACGATCCGTTCGGCGGCAATGAGGCCGCGGCCCTTGTTGGCGACCCGCCCCACGCGGGTTCGACCGAGCACAGGTCCCCGAAAATCGTCCGTTTCGATTCGGTTCTTCGAATTCTGCATGGCTGAACGTGTGACGAGCGGTGGCGGGAGGTCTCGATGATCGGGATCGGCGGAGATGGTGCGTGGCGAGCTCTGGTTGAACTTGCGGCATAGAGCAGTCGGCAGGGCCGGAGCAACAGGTAAACGCGGCTGTCCCGGCCGGAAGCTTGCTCATCGGGCTGCGCTGCTGCCGGGCCCTTGCAGGCGCTTCGCATTTACTTCATAAGCCAGCGACCGACCCTGCGAGCTGCTCCAAAGATGGGCGTGCAATCCATTGATCTTCCTCGCCTTATCGGTTCGGCGGCTGCACCGCCCCCGGTGACCCCCGCGGCCGTGAAATGGCTCGATCGCGCCGCCGCGACCCCGGCGCGCGCGTGTCTCTGGCTCACCCTGATCGCTCTTTTTCTGTTCCTCCCCGGCTTCGTTTCGATGCCGCCGCTCGATCGCGACGAGCCGCGCTTCGCGCAAGCCTCCAGGCAGATGATCGAGACCGGCGATGCCGTCTCGATCAGGTTCCAGGGAGAGGCGCGCAACAAGAAGCCGGTCGGCATCTATTGGCTGCAGGCAGGAGCCGTGGAAGCGGCCAGGACATTGGGCGTCCCCGATGCGCTGCGCACGATATGGATTTACCGCTTGCCCTCGCTTGCCGGTGCGATCGGCGCGGTGCTGCTGACCTTCTGGGCGGCGCTCGCTTTCATGTCGCGTCGATACGCCTTCATTGCCGCCCTTCTCTTCGCCTCGACCATCCTCATCGGGGCCGAAGCGCGGCTGGCGAAGACCGATGCCGTCGTGACGGCCACGGTTGTTATGGCCATGGGCGCGCTCGCTCGCGCCTATCTTGCGCGCACCGAATCGGCAGGGGTGCCGCAGCGTCGACGGTCGTTGCCGTTCGTCTTCTGGACGGCGATTGCAATCGGCATCCTGGTGAAAGGGCCCATCACGCCGATGGTGCCCCTGCTGGCCGGGCTGTCGCTGGCGCTGACCGAGCGGTGGCGCCAGGCTCCGCTTGGCCGCTGGAAACACTGGGTGGGCATGCTGCGGCCCGGCGTGGGGCTCATCTGGTGCGTGCTTCTCATCGCGCCCTGGTTCGTGCTGATCCTGGTCGCCACACACGGCACTTTCTTTGCCGACGCCGTCGGGGGGGACATGCTTGGCAAGGTTGCAAGCGTGCAGGAGCTGCACGGCGCTCCTCCCGGCGCCTATCTTCTCGCATTCTTCGTGGCGGCATGGCCGCTTGCGCCCGTCGCCATCCTGGCCGTGCCCGCTGTCTGGCGGGGCTGGCGGGAGCCGGCAATCGCGGTGCTGCTTGCCTGGCTCGTTCCGACCTGGCTCGTCTTCGAGATCGTACCGACGAAACTGCCGCACTATGTCCTGCCGCTCTATCCGGCGATCGCCATTCTCGCTGCCATGGCCCTGGAACGGGGCGCCCTCGTGGTTCGCTCCCCCCTGGTGCGCGCCATTGCCGTCGAATTGGCCGCGCTTGTCCCGCTGGGCACCACGGTCGGGGCCATCGTCCTTGGCTATTTCCTGGGTTTGGCGCCTGGAATGCTCTCCCTCGCAATGGCGCCGATCATCATCATCGGCACGGTTCTGCTGGTGCGATTTCTGTGGAGGGCCCTTGCCCCGCCGTCCGGCGCCGACGACCTGATCGCCCCGATCTTCGCTCTTGTCGCGCTCGCCGTAGCGTTCGAAGCGCTCGTCTTTCAGGGCCTGCTTTCCTCCCCGTTCTTCGAGCCTTTCGCGATTTCGCCGCGCCTCGTCGCGGCCGCCGAGGCGGCTCGCAAGGAGGGAATGTGCGATCGGCTTTCCCTGGCGACGGTGTCCTACCGCGAACCAAGTCTCGTTTTCCTGACCGACACCAGCCTCTTGATGACGGACCCGCGCGGAGCTGCCGCCTTCCTCGAAAAGGCGCCCTGTCGTGCGGCTTTCGTTGAAATCCAGGACGAGGCGGCATTTCGCGACAGCCTCCTTCCAGACGCGCCGATCGATCTTGCCGGCCGCGTCGGCGGCATCGCCATGAACGGCGGCAAATCCCTCAATATTGGCGTTTTCGTCCGCCAGGGCAGCAGCCCGTGAGCGATGTGCTGGAATTTCTCCCGGGTCGCGCGCAAGCGGTTGCTGCTCGCCTCGTCGCCGCGCTCGGAAGGCTTGTGGTCCGCTGGCGAACGACCCGACGTGCGGCATCCGCCAGCTCGAGCCACCCGGCGATCGGATATCTCCTCCTCGGCATTGTCGCGATTGCCGCGGCCTGCGCGTTCGATGCTCCCCTGGCGCGATCGATCTCCGGCCTGCCGCACGGTATCGCCCGGGTCTTCCAGGCGATGACGCAGCTTGGAACGTCGGCCTACATGCTCGTCATTGCCGCGCTCATTGCCATTCTGGCGACACTGGCCGCCGGGCGTGGCCCAAGGCGCGTCGGTGCCGGGTTTCAGGCCCTTGCCGAGCGTGCAGCCTATGTCTTTGTCGTTGTCGCGCTGTCGGGCATCGCGGCGCAGATCGTCAAACATGTGGTCGGGCGGGCGCGCCCGCGATTCGTCGACACGCTCGGGCCGTTCCATTTCGACTTCCTGTCGCTCACGGCGCGGCTCGCGAGCTTTCCTTCGGGGCATGCCACGTCGGCGTTCGCGGCAGCCTGGGCGATCGGGCTTTTTTGGCCGCCAGGGCGGCCTTGGCTCTTTGCGCTTGCCGGGCTGATTGCCTTCTCGCGCGTGGCAGTGGGGGCGCATTACTTGAGCGACGTCGTTGCCGGCGCCTGCCTTGGCATGCTCGTCGCCGTCCTACTGGCGCACGCATTCGCCCGCCGCGGCATTGCGCTGCGCGTCGGCCGCCGCGGCATCGCCCCGCGCGGCGAGTTGGCCGTACGCGAAGCCCTGGCGCGGTGGCGAGGGAACCTCGGCACGAAACTGCCGGCTGGATGACATGACGGACGCCAGCGCGCCTCCGCGCATCACCATCGTGGTGCCGGTGCGCAACGAAGCCGGCAACGTCGCGCCGCTCCTAGCCGAGATCGAGGCCGCGATGGCGCCCTTGGCGCCGTTCGAGGTGATCTATGTGGATGACGGCTCGCGCGACGCCACGGCCGACGAAATTGCCGGCCTGCGCGTGGCGCGGCCGTGGCTGCGCACCATCGTCCACGAACGGTCGTGCGGGCAGTCGGCGGCGATCCGCACCGGGGTCCTTGCCGCGCGCGCGGGCACCATCGTCAGCATCGACGGCGACGGGCAGAACGATCCGGCGTTCATCCCGCGGCTCGTCGCCAAGCTCGCCGAAGCGGGGCCCGGCTGCGGCCTCGTCCAGGGGCAGCGGCTGAGGCGCAAGGATCCCGGCTTCAAGCGTCTGCAATCGCGCGTCGCGAACGCTGTGCGAGCGCGCCTCCTTCAGGATGGCACCCGGGATACCGGCTGCGGCCTCAAGTGCTTTCGCCGCGATGTCTACCTCGCGCTGCCCTACTTCGATGCGCTGCACCGATTCATGCCGGCTCTCGTAAGGCGGGAAGGCTATGGCGTCGCGCATGTCGACGTGATCGACCGCCCGCGTCTTGCCGGCGTCTCGAACTACGGGCTGTTCGACCGTCTCTGGGTCGGCATTGTCGATCTGGCGGGCGTGCGCTGGCTGATCAGGCGGCGCAGACATCGTCCCGCCGCAACGGAGATTCCGCCCCCATGATTGTCGATCTCTGGCATACGATCGGCGGCTATTTCTACGACGTGTTCGTCGTCAAGCTCGATTGGTGGGCGTGGGTCGGCGTCCTTGCCCAGCTGCTGTTCACGACGCGCTTTGTCGTCCAATGGATCGCGAGCGAGCGGGCGGGGCGCAGCGTCGTCCCGCTTGCATTCTGGCTGTTCTCGATCGGCGGCGGCATTCTGCTGCTCATTTACGCCCTGTTTCGTCGCGATCCGGTGTTCATCCTCGGCCAGGCTTTCGGCGTCTGGGTCTACGCCCGCAACCTCGACTTCGTCTTGCGCGAGCGCCGCGCCGAGCGCCTGCGGAAGGAGCCGAAGACGTGACGGGCTCGTTTCGCAGGAGCTCGCCCGAGCACCAGTATCCGCTACGCTGAATAAGTGGTTTTCCAACTCTTTCATCGTAATCGATACAGACAATGAAATATCAGGATGGAATTGAAATGCGTGCTGGCGATCGCGTTCGGATTCGAAACGGCGACACTGGCATCATCGTGGCCTCGATGGACGCGGGGAGTTCAGTCCTGACTATCCCAAAGAAAATTGGGAGTACTTAAAGACAGGAATTTTGGTCCGTACCGATAGCGGCGCTCTGGTTCGCTTTGATGAACCGTTCCCGCAAAAGTTGGTTTCTCGGATATCGGAATAAATCGCAATATGGGTCGCCGTGGCAATGACGCTCATGAAGAGCCAAGGTAACCGGTGCACAGAAGAAGGCGCTTCGCGTGGTTCGGCCGCTGAAGTGCTGCTGGCCTTTCTTCGGCTTGGCACAACGAGCTTCGGCGGGCCTGTGGCCCATCTTGGCTACTACCGCGCCGAGTTGGTCGAGCGCCGCCGATGGCTCGACGAGGCGGCCTACGCCGACATCGTGGCGCTGTGCCAGTTCCTGCCCGGTCCGGCGAGCAGCCAGGTTGCCTTCAGCATCGGCATCATGCGCGCCGGCCTACCCGGCGGGTTCGCGGCCTGGCTGGGCTTCACCGCGCCCTCGGCGCTCGCGATGACCGTCTTTGCCTATGGCGTGGCGCGGATCGGCAATGTCGGCCAAGTCGCATGGCTGCACGGACTGAAGACCGTCGCCGTCGCAGTCGTGGCGCTGGCCGTGTGGAACATGGCGCGCAACCTGTGCCCAGACCGGCCGCGCGCCACGCTTGCGGTGGGGGCTGCGCTG
>JAFAME010000132.1 GCA_019233695.1 Methylobacteriaceae bacterium | reverse complement strand
CGCCGAGCGCATTCATGAGCTTGCGAACCGTGTCGTAACGCAGCTTCGATCCCGGCGTGAGCGTCTTGTAGAGGCTCTCGCGGCCCAGGCCCGCCTCCCTCGCAATTTGCGTCATGCCGCGTGCCTTGGCGATGGTGCCGAGCGCAGCGATGAAAACGTCAGGGTTCTCGTCTTCCAGCGCCGCGGCGAGGAATTCCGCGATGGCCTCCTCGGTATCGAGATATTTCGAGGCGTCGAATTTCTCAAATCGCGTCATCGGTCACTCCGCCGAGCTGTCGCGTCATCTCCTTTGCGCGCTTGATGTCACGCTTCTGGCTGCTCTTGTCGCCGCCGAGCAGCAACAAGAGAACGAGCTTGCCGCGTCGCGTGAAGTAGACGCGGTATCCGGACCGAAATGAATCATCATTTCCGAGACGCCTTCACCCACAGGTTCCCAGTCACCGAGATTGCCGTATTCGACCGCCAATATTCGGGCCGCGATCCGAGCCTTGCCGCGCACGTCCTTCAACCGGTTCAGCCATCTATCGAATTCATCGGAGCGTAGGATGGTGTACATAGAGTAGTATCCAATCGGATACGACTCGTCAATCGAGTCGCTCAATCACGAAGCCTGGCCGACCGCTCCAGGATTCGGATTGTTCCCGTTCGCGATCGGCTGCCGATGTTGTCCCATCCAATATCAGTGCTACATGAGATGATGAGGGTCGAACCTGGTCGAGGAACAAGTCGATGACAGCGCTGAGCGACACGAAACGACAGGAATCCTTCCCGGTCACCCATACCGATGCGGAATGGCGCAAGCTGCTCACGCCGGAGCAGTATGAGGTGCTGCGCGGTCATGCGACCGAGCGACCCGGCAGCTGCGCGCTCTTGCACGAGCATCGCGCCGGCGCGTTTGTGTGCGCCGGGTGCGGCCAAAAGCTCTTCGTCGGCGACAGGAAGTTCGAGAGCGGAACCGGCTGGCCGAGCTTCAACACGCCTGTCGAGGGGGCGGTCGCGACCTCCGTCGACAGCAGCTACGGAATGCGGCGCACCGAGGTTCATTGCAGCCGCTGCGGCGGCCACCTGGGCCACGTCTTCGACGATGGTCCGCCACCCACTGGACTGCGTTACTGCATCAATGGCGTGGCGATGAATTTCGAGCCCGAATAGCGGCGAGAG
Organism: Methylobacteriaceae bacterium; assembly: GCA_019233695.1. Taxonomy (GTDB): domain Bacteria; phylum Pseudomonadota; class Alphaproteobacteria; order Rhizobiales; family Beijerinckiaceae; genus JAFAME01. The sequence goes on along the minus strand of JAFAME010000132.1, from coordinate 2,739 downwards.
CGACCGCCGCCGGGCCCTGAGCGCCTGTCCGAAACCCGCGTTTCGGCGCTATATGGGGCCATGCCGGCCCCACCGATTCGCATCATCGGCATCGATCCCGGCCTGCGCAACATGGGCTGGGGCGTCATCGATGCGGCAGGCTCGCGCCTGTCGTTTGTCGCCTGCGGCTCGGTCGCCTCGGACGAGAGGCAGACGCCCGCCGAGCGGCTTTGCGAGCTCCATGGCGGCCTGAGCCGCGTCGTCGAGGTCCATGGCCCGCATGAGGCGGCGGTCGAGGAGACCTTCGTCAATCGCGATCCGCAGTCGGCGCTGCGGCTGGGGCAGGCGCGCGGCGTGGCGCTCCTGGTTCCCTCGCTCGCCGGCCTCCTGGTTGCCGAATATGCCGCCAATCTGATCAAGAAGACGGTAGTCGGCGTCGGCCATGCCGGCAAGGACCAGATCGCCATGATGGTGAAGGTGCTGCTGCCCGCCTCGAACGCCCGCACGCCGGATGCGGCCGACGCGCTTGCGGTCGCCATCACCCACGCGCAATATCGCGCTGCGCGGGCGCTCGTCGAGCGATCGACCGCTGCAGCGCGCCCGGCAAAGGTCCGTTCCTGATCTCGGCTGGCCGGGCCCGGCCTACACCCAGCCGCTCAGCTCCCGGGCAACGATTGCGCAGATCACGCGCATGCCCTCCGGGCTGTCGTTCAGGCAGGGAATATGGGCAAACGACTCCCCGCCGTTGTCGCGAAAATAGCGCGCGTTCTCGACGGCGATCTCCTCGATGGTCTCGAGGCAATCGGCCGAAAATCCAGGCGTGACGACCGCTAGCCGCTTGACCCCCTGGCGGGCAAGCTCGACGACGGTCTCGGCCGTATAGGGCTTCAGCCACTCGGCTGGTCCAAACCGCGACTGAAAGGTGAGCCTGAATTTTTGCTGCGGCAGGCCGAGGGCCTCGCGCAGCAGCCGGCCGGTCTTCGCGCAGTGGCAGTGATAGGGGTCGCCCTTGTCGAGATAGGCCTGCGGCATGCCATGGAACGAGGCGAGCAGCAATTCGGGCTCGAAGCCGAGCCTAGCGAGACCGCTCCTCACCGATTGGGCGACGGCCTCGATATAGACGGGTTCATCATAGTAGGGCGGCGAGACGCGCACGGTCGGCTGCCAGCGCATGCCCATCAGCGCCTCGAAAACCTTGTCGCAGGCCGTCGCCGTGGTGGCCGCGGCATATTGCGGGTAGAGCGGCACGACGAGGATACGCTCGCAGCCTGCCGCCTGGAGCGCCTCGAGGCGGCCCTTCACCGCGGGCGCGGCGTAGCGCATCGCCCAGTCGACCACCACCTTCGACCCTTCCGGCCCGAGGCCGCCCTCCGCGATCCATGCCGCAAGCTTCTCGGCTTGCGCCCGGGTGATCGTCTTCAGCGGCCCTTCGTTGCGCTCGTTGTTCCAGATCGAGGCGTAGTCTTTGCCCTTGCGGCCCGGCCGGGTCGTCAGGATCACGAAATTGAGGAGAGGCCACCAGACGAGCCGCGGCACCTCGATCACGCGGCGGTCGGACAGGAACTCCTTCAGATAGCGTCGCATCGACCAGTAGTCGGTGGCGTCCGGCGTGCCAAGATTGAGGAGGAGGACTCCGATCCTGCCCGTCTTGACCGCCGGGTGGTCCGGGGGGCGCGGGCCCTTGGCATTGAGGTTGGAGACCGGGGTGTTCATCGCGATCCGTCGCCCGGCAGGTCGAGCGGGTGCTGTTTCAGCGACATGTTCTCGCTCTGGCGGGCGTGCAAGAGCCTATTGCCACAGCGCGTGAAAATGATGCACCGGCCCGTGGCCGTGGCCGACCTGCAGGGCGGCGCTCTCGGCAAGCGCCGCCGTTAGATAGGCCTTTGCCGCCTCGATGGCCGCGACGAGATCGAGGCCCTTGGCGAGATTGGCGGCAATGGCGGAAGAGAGCGTGCAGCCGGTGCCGTGGGTGTTGGGGGTGTCGATGCGCCTGCCGGAGAACACGCGATGCGTCTTGCCGTCGAAGAGGACATCGTCGCTCGTGGAGCCCTGCAAATGGCCGCCCTTCACAAGCACCGCCTTGGGGCCGAGCCGATGCAGCTTTTCGGCCGTACCGCGCATGTCGTCGAGGGTCTTTGCAAGCGGCTCATCGGCAAGGCGCGCCGCCTCGGGCAGATTGGGCGTGACGAGCGTGACGGCGGGGATCAGCGTCGCGCGCATGGCCTCGACCACGCCCGGCGCTCCGAGACTGTCGCCGCTTGCCGCCACCAGCACCGGATCGAGCACGACAAACGGCGGCCGGTGGCGCCGCATGCGTTCGGCAACGAGCGCCACGACCTCGCCGGTCGCCAGCATGCCGATCTTGACCGCGCCCACCTCGATGTCGGCAAAGATCGCGTCGATCTGATCGCCGAGGAAGGCCGCCGGAGGGACATGCACAGCACTGACGCCGCGCGTGTTCTGGGCGGTGAGCGCGGTAAGCGCTGCCATGCCGTAGCAGCCAAGGGCGGCGAACGTCTTCAGGTCGGCCTGGATTCCGGCGCCCCCGCTCGGGTCGGAGCCGGCGATCGAGAGGAGATTGGGGATCATCGGATCGAACCTCCGCCGCTGCGGGCCGGCGGGAACCGCTGTGCTGCGCCGGGGCTGCAGCCGAACGGAGCTAGCGGAGATCGCTGTTGTCGGCAATTGCCGGGTGGCGGAGGGATAGCGGCAGTTCTTTGAAGCAGAGCGCCTTTCGCTTGAGCAAGTCAGAGCGATCAA
>JAFAME010000012.1 GCA_019233695.1 Methylobacteriaceae bacterium | reverse complement strand
GCCGCGCCTGCCGCCGGCGCTTCTGCGATATGCGCTCGCGACCGGCGTCACGGCGAATGATAGGTCGAAAACCGGGTGATCATCATCTCGAGCCGCTGCGACAGCTCACGGATGATGGCGAAGGCAAGCTGCGGCACCTGCCGGACGAGGTCGACGAAGTCGTTCTTCTTGATGCGCAGCACCGACAGCTTGGTTGCCGCAACCGCGGTCACCGACCGGGCCTTCCCGCTGAGGACGCTCATCTCGCCAAAGCTCATGCCCTCCCCGAAGCGCACGAGCTGCACGTGGTCTCCCGCGGCCGTATCGTGGAAGATCTCGACCTCGCCGGCGAGAATGACGTAGACGCCGTCGGGCAGACTTCCCTGTCTGAACACGCTTTCTCCCTGGGCATAGGTCAGCTTCTCGCCGACATAGGCAAGCAGCTTGAGCTTCGCGGGGTCGACATCGCGGAAGAAAGGCACCCTTTGCAGGGTCTTGACCTCAACCTCGTACGCCACACTCGGCTCCCACACGCCACCCGCTTATGTTCAAATCGACTGTAACTCAGGCCGCCGGGTGCGCAACCATTTCGCCTGCCATCGCTGCGCCGGGACCGCTCTGGCGCACGTCGGCGCGGAGTTGCGGGCCGTCGAACGAGATCACCTGGTCGAAATCTTCCGTCTCGGTCCCCTCGGGCAGCGTGACGATCAGTGTGCGACCGGACGTTTGGCTGCGAATGCCGTCGAGGATCGGCTTGGTTTCGGGACTGCCCCCGATCAGCCCATCGATGATGAAGATGTCGGGCCGCTTGATCAGCGATCGGGCGAGATCGATGGCCACGCGCATCGAGGGGAAGAGCAGGCGGCCGCCGACGCCGACCTCGTATTCGAGGCCGAGATTGTAGACCGCCGCGAGCAGGTTGAGATCGACCAGCGCCTCGCGCACCACCGCCGAGACCTTCTGATCGGCGTTGCCAACCCCATAGTCGACCCTGCCGAACAGCAGGTTGTCGAGGATGGGCGCTGCCGTAAGAAAGTGCCCCGGGTCATAGAATTCGATCGAATCGGCATAATTGATCGGCAGGAAGCGCTTGAAGCTTGCCCGGGCGCGCAGAATTCGCGTCTGCAGCGGGGGATCAATGAGGTCAAGCCGATGGCGCGGCTCGACGTAGGAATAGGCAAGGCCGATGAGCCGCGCGCGCTGCTCTTCGCTGAGCCGCCAGCCTCCGCCCGGCATGTGCGCGGTGTCGAGGATGCGCCGAAAGACATCGAGGTCTTCGGCCCCGATGAACGAATAGCGGGCAAACAGCGGGTGGCCGGGCGGCAGGTCGGCAAACGTCTCGAGCGTCGCCTGCGCGATCTTGATGCCGATTTCCGTGAGCCGTTCGACCAGCGCCTCCGCCTCGATGATGGAGCGCGTATAGGGATCGAACGGCAGCCTCGACAGGCTCAGGGCCTCGCCTAGTGGAACGCCGAACAACAGGTTCTCGCCGATCGTCGCGTTGGAATTGTAGTGGCCTGGATCGAAGGGCTCGACGAGGTCGGTCAGATCATGCGCTTCGAGCCGCTCGCGGACGACATGGCGGGCCTCGACGAAGCGCTCGGCGATGGCAGGATCGCTGTTGCGGCCGAGCCGGCCGAGGATGCCGAAGCGGTAGATGTCCTCGCCCGCCCCACCGATTTCAAGCGCACCGAGGACGACGCGATCGAGGTCGGCAGGTCCGTTCGCCCCGGCAGCCGGATAGTCGATCCACTCCGCGAGGTCGCTTTGGCTGCCGCCTGGCGGAACCCGGCGCAGCAGCGAGTACACGACATTGTCGCGGATGGAGCCTGGAAACAGCTGCGCCTCGGGCCCGACATAGGCGAGGAAGCGGCTCGCGGTTTCGTCGGAAATGTGCGTGATGGCCTGACCGCCGATGTCGACGCTGCCCATGAATTCGGTGATCTGGCGGCCCAAGACCTTGGCGAGGATATCCCGCCCGCTGCCGGTTGACCCGACAAGCGCGATATGGGCCGGCCGCTCCATGACGACGCTCGTTCGCTCGAGCAGCACGTTCCCGCGGCCGCCGGCCACATAGAGGCCTTTTACCGAAATTGGGGCGTCCACCGGCGGGGGCAGCGCCGGCGCATCGACCTCGGACGGGGGCAACAAATGTTCGGGCGAAAACTGCGTGACGATCTGCTCGTATTTGACGGTCACGTCGTTGCGCTGCTGGTCCCAGTCGATCAGCTCCTTGATGGGCGACGGCAGGTCGCGGTAGGCCGCGATCACGGCCACGAGCTGGCCGATGTCGAGGCCCTTGTTGAGTGCGAAATAGCCGCCGATCGCATAAAAGAAGAACGGCGTCAGCTGCGCCAGTAGATTGTTCAGGTATTTGACCGAGAACTTGCGCCGGAACAGATCGACACGGATCTTGTAGAGGCCGCGCAGGCGCCGGTCGATGTCGGCTTCGCTGTAGGCCGCGGTGCCGTGGACGTGCACGGCCTCGGCCCCGTCGACGATCTCGCCGATGCGCCCCGCAAGCTGGCGAGAGGCGAGCTGGCGCAGGCGCCCGAGCCGGATCTGCTCCTTGCGCAGGTGCGGGATCACCACCGCCTGCACGAGCACGATCAGCAGCGCCACGAGCCCCATCCAGAAGTTCTGCAGCATGATGAAGCCCAGCGCGGTCAGCGCCTGGGTGCCGAGAAACGCCGGCTGGATGAAGGCATCGCCGATGAAGGCGCCGATCGGCTCGACCTCGTCCTTGATCATGCTGGCGACTTCGGCCGGCTTTACCGCCCGGATGTCCTCCGGACGGAAGCGCATAAGGAGCGCGAAAAGATCGAAGCGCATGCGCCTCAGCATCCACTCGCCCAGGATGCCCTTGCGGATATTGACGAGGTATTTGAACCAGCCGTTGACGAGGACGAGGACGAAGTACCAGCCGCTGAGGGCAAACAGATATTGCATCTGGCCCAGCGGAATGCCGGGAATTTCCAGGATCTTGGTGCCGCCGAGGAAGTCGGGCAGGCTGATGACGCCCTCGAACAGCCGCGCCACGGTCTTGCCATGCGTGAAGGCGCGGCCCTGGATGGCGTCGTTGACGATGGCTTTGGGGACGTCGAGCGAGATCCAGTAGAACGGCAGCGACGCTACGATGATGAGGAGGATGATGATCTGCTCGCGACGGCTGTGTCGCCAAATGTATCGAAACAGCTGTGGTTCCAACGACTGTCCCCGTCAGCGAGACCGAAGGTGTCGGCCGCGCCTTTGATTCGAGCGATGTCCGCGCCGCCTGATCGCCATGAGTGCGCCTGGCGCACCAGCGCCCACCCCGCGCGCCGCATCGGGCACCCCGGACGCGAGGCGATGCGCAGGCCGAATTGCAATGAGGCAATATGGGTGGCGTGCAGCGGATTGGCAACTTTCGCGGCGGTCCGTTGGATTCTCCTGCTCCCCGCAAATCAAGAGGAGTCGGCCCGAGGGAGGTCGAAATTCGGCGCCCAGATTTGCGATCAATATGTGAAGAGCATATATATCGAACCGGACGACATTCAGGTTGAGATCGTCGAAGTCGAGGGCGATCTGATGGTTGCTGTCGTCTCGACTGCGGTTGCCGTTATTGAGATTGTTGCCCGAGTTAAACTCGCCGATCGCGTTCTTTGGATTCAGGATGCACATGTTCAAGGTGCATCTCCGGGAGCGGTCGGCCGGCGAGGCTTGAACGCCATTGGCCGCAAACTCATGCAGGAAGCCGATGCAGACCAGATCATCATTGAAGGAAGCGCTCGAACGACGGGGAGCAATCCCGGCCGAAAGCCCTGGGCAATCCACTTTCCCTCGCGTTCGCTTGCTGGTGATCGCCGGAAGAATCGAACGCCCGGTTGATTTGATCCGACTTTTCAAAGGGCATGGACTATCGCTGAAGGCTGCCCATGCCACAGTCGATCGACTTGTTGCGGGCAATCAGGTTGCAACAGAGCTGCAGACCGATGACATCGATGCGCTTATAGGAGATCTCGCGGCGCTCGGCGTAACCGCCCGGCGGCGCGCATATCAGTACCCGCAGGGTGAAACTACGGCCGGCGAAGAGTAAAATCGCACCGGCGCGCTTCCGCCGGCAGTGGCCCGAGCAGCGCTCCCATCCGTCCTTTCTGGAACTCCCGGAGTTGCCAGGGCGTTGGTTTCTTGGCAAAATCAAGCGTGGAGAACGCACCATGCCGGAGGAAGTAGAAGTCGTTGTTCCGCGCCGGCCTTCGCTCGGGCTCGAACTCCTGTGGTCGCTCGTCGTCGTGGCGATTCTAGTGGCCCTGTTCAGCATCGTCTACTCCGGCATGCACCCCCTTCCATCCCCGACGCTCGCCTCCACGCCGCCCGCCAAGCCTCCGGCCACGGCGCCGGCTCAGCCCTCGACGGCTCCGTAACGCGGGACCGCAAGCCTTCCCGGGCGCGGCTGTCGTCGTCAATTACGCATCCGACCGCGAGGGGGCCGCGCGCGTCGCAGCCGACATTCTCGAGGGAGGTGGCAAGGGCGTTGCGGTGCAGGCCGACGTCTCAAGGCCGGCCGACGTGAAGCGGCTGTTCGACGAGACCAAGACGGCGTTCGGGCGGCTCGACGTCCTCGTCAACAACGCGGGGTCTACAAGTTCGCCCCATAGAAGAGCTGACCGAAGCCGAATTCAACCGCCAGTTCGGCGTCAACGTGCTCGGCCTGCTGCAGGTGACGAAGGAGGCCGTGGCTCAGTTCGGCCCGGAAGGCGGAAGCATCATCAATATCGGCTCGACCGGCACCAGCCTGGCGTTCCCGGAGACCGTGGTCTACACGGCGACGAAGGGAGCGGTCGACACGATCACGCCGGTGCTGGCAAAGGAGCTCGCGCCGCGAAAGATCCGCGTCAATTCGATCAATCCGGGCGGCGTCGAGACCGAAGGCCTTCATGCCATTGGCGTCCCGGGAAGCGAGTTCGAGAAGCGGATGATCGCGCAGACGCCGCGCGGCCGCCTCGGCCAGCCCGCCGACATCGCCCCGATCGCGGTGTTTCTCGCCTCGCCGGAGTCCGGCTGGCTGACGGGCGAAATCCTGCTTGCCTCGGGTGGACTGCGTTAGCTGGCAGCTAGTGGATAGAGTCTCACGCTTGGTACCTACCGTGGACGCTCCCCGGCTCGCGGAGAAGTGCCGCGTGCCGCTCCCGGAAACGGACCTTCGGAATTGCGCGCTACGGGTGGAAAACGGACGTTCGTTGACGGCCCCTTAACTAGATTCGTCCAGCCGGACGCAGTGCATTCGCCTCGCGCGAATGTTGTGGTCTACCTCTAGCAAGTCGTGTGCAAGACCGTCGAGCAGCGTGGTATGTACTGAGCAACCTATGGCGAGGATGACCCCATGACTGAACCACGTATGGTTGAGTTGATCGGCAAGCATATCACCATCACCGATACAATGCGTGCGGGCGTCGTGGCTGAGCTTCCCGAGATCGAATGGATCTCCGATCCGACGTTGCGCCAGAACGTCACGGACGCCTGGGCTGCGGCGTTGGCCATCAGTCCTTTCTCGCGCATTTCCGAAATGAAGCCCTCCGGCAACTACGACACCCGGCCGCTCCGCCACGGGACCCAGGCTGACCATTTCCGCTCTGTCACCCGCATGGCGGTACAGATCGCCGAAGAGATGGCGGCGCTGTTTCCTGACTTCCGCTATGACCGCGACCTCCTGATCGGCGGCTGCCTCTGCCACGACATCGGCAAGATATGGGAGTTCGACCCCGAGAACGTCCGGCGATGGAACGCCGATCCGCGCGCAAACGGAAGGCCCTCGATCCGCCACCCTGCCTTCGGCCTCTACATCTGCTTGGCTATGGGACTGCCGGAAGGGATCGCCCATTGCGCCACAGCTCATTCGGGGGAGGGCGAGTTGGTGCAGCGCAGCCTTGAGAACACCATCCTGCACCAAGCTGACTACACGTTTTGGCGCGTGGCGGACGCTGGGGGGCAGCTAGCGGAGAGCGACCCCTGGCTCGACGGTGAACTCGCGGCTAAGAGCGGGGCGAAGATATGATGGCGCAGGGCCAACTCTGGCCATTGCAACAGCGCGCTACGAACGTCCGATATGGCTCGGAATTGCCCGTTGACGCCGGGCCAGGAACCGGACCGCGTGGGGCGAGCGTCCGCGGAATTTCCGTCGGACCCAAGCGTCAGATTTTGACCACTAGGGGCCTCTCCGCAACCCTCTCCTTGCCAGGGGCGCCAGGGGCGGGGAGAGGGCATCGCCATTCTCCTGAAGCTTCCACATTGCGGGGCCTTCATTTGGTCGCGCCGAAAGCCTCGACCGCAGGTGCTGCTGCAACTACGCTTCCTTTGCTCCGTGCGAGGGGCCTGTTCGAAAGGAGGACCGAGGCTTGTGCGAACTGCTCGGCATGAGCGCCAACGTGCCGACCGACATCCGCTTCAGCTTCGCTGGCCTCGCCCGCCGCGGCGGCGACACCGGGCCGCATCGCGACGGCTGGGGCATCTCGTTCTACGAGGGCAAGGCCTCGCGCAGCTTCCATGATCCGCAGCCAAGCGCGCATTCCGACGTCGCCCGCCTCATCCGCAACTATCCGATCAAGAGCCTCCTCGTCATTGCCCACGTGCGGCGTGCCAACCGCGGCCGGGTGGGTCTGGAAAACACTCATCCCTTCTCGCGTGAGCTCTGGGGCCGCAGCTTCGTCCTTGCCCACAACGGGCAGCTCAAAGGAATCAAGAAGTGGCCGACCGGCAGTTTCCGCCCGATCGGCACCACCGACAGCGAGCACGCCTTCTGCTGGATGCTCGATCAGCTGCGCAACTCCTCGCCTGCCCTGCCTTTCGTGGCGCGGCTCGACAAAACCGTCGGCGAATTGTGCCGCCGTCTCGGCCAACTCGGCGTCTTCAACATGCTTATGAGCGACGGGCGCTCGCTCTATTGCTTCTGCAGCCGGCGGCTCTGCTACGTTACACGCCGCGCGCCGTTCGGGACGGCAACGCTGATCGATGAGGATCTGCGGGTCGACTTCGCCAAGGAGACGACCCCGAGCGACATCGTGAGCGTGGTGGCGACGCGCCCGCTCACGCGCGACGAGACGTGGACGGAGGTGCCTCGCGGCAGCCTCATCGCCTTCCGGGCCGGCGAGGTCGTCGCAAGGTAGGAAGCAGCGCCTGTCAGCCTCCGGCGCCCGCGGGCGCCGGCCAATCGATCCCGTCGATCCCCTCCATCACGCGCAGATTGGCGCCTCGCATTTCCTCCGGCGTCACAGGCTCCGCCCTGCCGCCGAGATGGCGGGCAAGGAAGCTCTCGGCGATGGCGACGAAGGCAATGTTGTTTCCCGGCCGCGCGAATCCGTGGCCCTCGTCGGGAAACAGCACATAGGTGACCGGCACGCCGCGAGCCGTCATCGCCGCCACCATCTGATCGGATTCAGCCTGTTTCACGCGCGGATCGTTGGCGCCTTGCGCAATGAGCAGCGGCCTCTTGATCCGCTCGGCGTGAAACAGCGGCGAGCGCTCGTGCGCGAGCCGCAGGCCCTCCGGCGTATCCGGATCCCCGATCGCACGATAGAGCTCGCTGCGGATCGCCTCCCAGTAGGGCGGAATGGTGCGCAGGAGCGTCTCGAGGTTCGACGGACCGACGACGTCGATGCCACAGGCGTAAACCTCCGGATTGCGTGTGACGCCGACGAGCGTCGCATAGCCGCCGTAGCTCCCGCCCATGATGGCGACGCGCTTGGGGTCGGCAATGCCGGAGGCGATCGCCCAGGCGACGGCGTCGAGCAGATCATCGTCCATCTTGCGGCCCCATTCATGGTCGCCGGCATTGACGAAGGCTTTGCCGAAGCCGGTGGAGCCGCGGAAGTTGACGCTGAGGACGGCATAGCCGCGATTGGCAAGCCATTGGTGCCAGGAATGGTAGCCGAACATGTCGCGGCCCCATGGGCCGCCGTGGACGACCAGCACCATCGGCTGGGGCTGATCCGGCACGCCCGGCTCCGTCCGATCGGCGCCTTGCGGCAGGCTCAAATAGCAGACGAGGTCGAGGCCGTCGCGCGACCGGATGGTCTTCGGATGCATGCGCACCAGCGGCGCATCGGCAAGCTCGGGCCGCGACCGGTACAGCTCGCGGATCGTCCGCATGTGCCGATCGTAGAGGAAGCCGACGCCCGCCCGCACGTCGGAAGAGCCGGCGACGAGCCAGAACCGGTCGTCCTCGGTCCGGCTGTTCAGGTCCCAGTCGCCGATGCCCTGCCGTGACAGGAAGTCGAGATCGGCCTGAACCCGCGGGTCGAGAGCGAAATATTCTGTCCGCTCGACCGTTACCGTATAGGCAACCGGCTCGTGCGTCTCGATGTCGTCGACCGTGCCGCCGATGTCGGCTCGCTCGTGGGCCGCCATGACATTTGTCTTGCCGGTCGCAAGGTCGATGCGTGTGAGGCAGGCGGTGTCGCGGCCACGACTGTCGCTGCAGAACACCGCCTTGCCGTCGGCATCAAGATGCTGGGGGCCGGAAGTCCTGGCATCCTCCGGGGAGAACGAAATCCATGGTCCCCACGACCCGTCCGGGCTCTTGTGGAGCACCTCTCGGGTTCCGTCGGGGTTGAATTTGTCGGCGAGCCGCGCGACGAAATGGTCATCGGTATAGAACCCGGCAAGCCCCGGATTTTCCTCGACCATGGCGAGACGGCCGGTGGCGATCTCGACCGTATAGAGATCGTGGAACCGCCGATCCCGTCGGTTCAGCGAGATCAGGACGCGGTCGCGGATCTTGCGGCTGAACCCGGATATGCGAGCCTGGACGCCGTCGAACGGCGTCAGGTCGCGCGTGGCACGCTCGTCCGGGTCGACGGCATAGATGTGAAAATTCTCGTCGCCGTCGACGTCCTGAATGTAGAGCAGATGCTTGCCATCATAGGTCCAGCGATAAAAGCGGATGCCGCGCTTCTTGTCGTCGGTGACGGGGCGCGCGCCCTCCGGGGCCTCGGTCGGGCCGACCCAGACGTTGAGCACGCCCGCAACAGGCGCCATCCACGCAACGAAACGCCCGTCCGGGCTGATTTGCCCGTACGTCTTGGTCGGATTGCCGAAAAGATGAGCGCGCGGGATGAGCGCGACCGAAACGATGTCAGTCTGAGGCATGGGACTTCCCAATGGGAATGGATCGGCGGGAGTGCGCCGATGCCCTACCGGATCATTGCGGCAGGAAGGCGAGGTTCAACTCCGATCGGTCCTGCGGCCACGTTCCCATAGGCGGGCCGAGGCCGTCGGCGCCGATCGCAAAGCCCCGGTAGCCCAGATCGCAGAAGAGATCGAATATTGTTTCGACCGGCACCCTGGAGATTTGCGGAAGCCTGGCCGGCAGAAGCTCGATCATGACAACCGGCCGGCTCTCCTTGAGAATTCGCCTTGCACCCCTGAGCACCAATCCCTCGGCGCCTTCGACATCGACCTTCAGGAAATCGACGCGCACGCCAGCCATGATGTCGTCGAGCACGCCGACCCGGACCACGCCCAGCGAGCCGGTCGGCGAAGGCACGGGCGTGAGCCAGGCGCGGCCGGTGTTCGCTGACGTCGGGCTCCATGCCATCTCGCCGCTGCCCCAATGGTCGGAAAGCGCCATCTCATAGGGCAGGATCCGACCGAGCAGGCCGTTCTCGGCGATCGTGCGGGCAAGATATGGAAAGATCCGCGCTTGCGGCTCGAAGGCGTGGACGCGGCCCGCCGGGCCGACGCACTCGCTGGCCACAAGCGAGAACCAGCCGAGGTTGGCGCCGACGTCGACGAACGTCTGGCCGGGCTTCAGCGTGGCGCGGACGAAGCGCGTCTCATCGGGTTCCCACACGCCGACAAGGCAGCCCATCGAGACGTGACGGTCGACGAGATTGAGCCACATGCGCTTGCCGTCGAGGACTTCGGCAAGCACCCATTTTTCCGCACCGAACCGGCTTTTCAGGTGCTCGTGCAGTGAGCCTTTCGTGCGCAGCACGAAGGCGCGCAGCTCGGCGCGCGTCGGGTAGTCCCGCGCCAGCCGGTCAATTTCGGCCTTCGATCCGGGGTCGCGGCCGACGATCCATCGGTAGGCCGCAAGGATGTCGTCCGGGCGCGTCGCTTCGTCCAGAAAGGGCTTTTCCGGCATCGCCGTCTACCCGGTGCTCGCGGATGCCCGGATCAGGCCCGCTGACCGGGCAATCGCCGCCAGGCCCTTGACGATGATGTCTTCCTCGACCAACTCGTGAGCGAGTTCGAGGCGCGAAAGTGCCCGCTCGTAGCGGGCGGTCAGGCGCCGGTCGCCGAGGAGCGCCACCAGTCCGCGCGCGCCGGAAGCCGCGCTGCGGATCTCATGTCCGACAAGGAGGCCCGACAGATAGCTCCTCAGGCCGCTCGCAGGG
>JAFAME010000089.1 GCA_019233695.1 Methylobacteriaceae bacterium | reverse complement strand
GCAGCTTGACGAGCGGGCTTCGGCTTGTGGCTTTGGCGATCGCCGGCTTTGCCGTGGCCGCCTGGGGGATGCGCGAGGTCCTCCGGCGCACCGGCCTCGATGACCGAAACCCCTTGATCGCGCAGGCTCAAGTCGCGTCAGCTTTCAAGTCGACGAACCTGCTCTTCCTCGGCACGAGCCGTGTGGAACAGGGCATCAATCCGGACGAATTCGACCGCGCGATGGCCGCCCGCGGGCACCAGATCCATTCGTTCAATCTCGGCCTCGCTGGCGCGAGCCTGATCGAAGTCATGATCCTCACCCGAAACTATCTCGAGGCGAACCCGTGCTGCGTCAGATACGTCGTGCTCGAACCGGATTTCGCCCAGCTGAGCGTCATCGAGCAGCCAAATTCCGCCCGGGCGATAGAGTTTTTCGATTTATCCAATTCGATTGAACTCATGCGCTACATGAACCTGTTCGGAGTGCGGGCCGGAATACCGCTGACGCCCAAGTATTACTTCCGTGGCTTGGCGGTTTCCTTGCTGAGACACTATAGCAATCTCGGGCTGGCGCATCTCTTGCTCGACCCGAGCCAGCTGAACTACCGGTTGTGGCCATCGACACGGGGCTACAGCGGCTATGATCGGTCGTTCGCCGATCGGCTCGCGAGCGACGAGAAGGCGGAAAGGGCCTACGATCATGCGCTCGCCCGGTTGTCTCGCCTCTCGGACGTTCGCGAAGGCTTCTCGGCTGCGGATCGAAGCGATCCGGCTACGGCAGCCGCGCTGCGCGGGCTCGTCGGCGCCAATCATCTGAAACTGCTTGCCTCTTTCATGGACTTTGTCCGCTCGCGCGGCGCAAGTGTCATCATTCTTCGCATGCCAATGACGGCGCACTGGAACTTCGAGGCGTCGTTCGTCGCGCGCTATCGCTCCGGCTGCGCCGATGGCCCTCCCCTTCTCGATTTCGGCGATCCCAAAGAGGCGGCGACTTTTTTCGCGCCGGAAAACCGCACCGACGCCGACCACCTCAACATTCGAGGGGCGACGCTCTTCAGCCGCGTCCTCGCCGAACGCATCGACGATCTTCTGAAAAGCGGCGCGGCGCCGATCCGTCCCGCGGCGGCCTGCGGCGGGTGACCCCGTGATCTTTACGGAAGGAAAGTTCTTTGTCTTCTTCGCGGTCGCGTTTGGCGTCTACTGGACGATCAGGTCCAATCTCTGGCGCAAGCTATGGCTGCTGGCCTGCAGCATTGCCTTTTATGCGGCATGGGATTGGCGCTTCCTCGGTCTCGTGCTCCTGGTCATCGTCAACACCTATGCGGTGACCTTGCTCACGGTTCGAATGCCGTCGCCATCCGGACGGCGGGCGGTCCTGGCCGCCGGCATCGTTGTAAGCCTGAGCGTGCTCGGCTTATTCAAGTATTACAATTTTTTTGTCGCCTCCCTTTCGCAGATCATCGCTTTGGACGCACGAATCGAAGGCTTGATACTGCCGATCGGTATCAGTTTCTACACGTTTCATTCCTTGAGCTACATGATTGATGTGTATCGCAGCAGGATCGTCCCGACCCGAAGCTTCATCGACGTTTCACTCTACATCCTTTTCTTCCCGCAGCTCGTGGCGGGACCGATCGTGCGGGCAACGGATCTGCTGCCGCAACTGCGCAACCTGCGGGCGTTTACGGCGGTGGACTTCAAGCTCCTGCTCGCGATATTCTTGATCGGATACTTCAAAAAGGCCCTCGTCTCCGACAATCTGTCTCCCCTCGTCGAGGCGTTTTACGCCGCGCCCGAAAATTTCGGGGCCGTCGACGGCCTTATCGCCACGCTCTTCTACACGGTTCAGATCTATTGCGATTTCTCCGGCTATACCGACATGGCGATCGCGGTCGCGGGCATGCTCGGCTATCAGCTGCGGCCGAATTTCGACCACCCGTATCTGGCCGCGAGCCTGATCGACTTCTGGCGCCGCTGGCATATGAGCCTGTCGTCATGGCTGCGCGACTATCTCTACATCCCGCTCGGCGGGAGCCGTCACGGGCCCCTCGTTCAGGCGCGCAATATCCTCATCACCATGCTGCTCGGTGGCCTGTGGCATGGCGCCTCGTGGACTTTCGTCCTGTGGGGCGGCCTGCATGGCGCCGGTCTCATCATCAACCGCGCCTGGCGGGCATTCCGGCGCCCCGGCGACGAGCACGGCTATTGGCTTGCCGGAAACGCGCTCACCTTCGCTTTCGTCTGGTTCGCCTGGATCTTGTTTCGCTCGCCGAGCCTCGAAACAGCTATCGCCGTGCTGCGCCGCTTCACGGTCTGGTCACCCCCTGCCCTGTTGCCTTGGCAGGCGGCCGCAGGCGCGCTGATGGCGCTCGCCGTCGTGCATGCCGCCTCCCGCCGCATCAATCTCAAGGTCCTGTTGAGCGCAACCAACGATGCCGCATTCGCCTTCGGCTATGGCGCCGCCGTCGCGCTCATCCTGCCGTTCGTGAACGTGGCGGTGCAGCCGTTCATCTACTTCCAGTTTTAGTTGGGCTTCCCCTCGTTCAACTCATACTGCTGTCATCCCGACCGGAGCAAAGCGGAGAGCCGGGATCCGGCACCGGATCCGGATAGCGCTTCGCGCTTCCGGGATGACAACTGCTGGGTTTGTGGGATCGATCGTTTGGCCCCACTATCGCCGCGCGAGTTTGATGCCGAGTACTCGCAGGCCGATCAGCAAGGCGACAAGATATCCGGTCATCCCAATGACACCGAGGACGAGAAGCTCCGACGTCGCGCGGAACGATCCGAAAGGCATCGCCAGTCGCTGCAGCGGTCCCGCCCCGAAGACTGCGATGGCGGCGAGCGCATCGGCGGCAAGAAAGACCGCGATGAGGAGATCGATCAGCCGGCGGTCGGGCCGCATGTCGCCACGGCGCACCGCCAGCACCACCAGGATGGCGAGATTGATCCACGCACCCGCTGCGGTCGCCCCGGCAAGGCCGACGGTGCCGAGCGTCCGGTAGAGCGCAATTTTCAGCGCGACATTGAAGGCGACCGCGACGAGTGCGGCGACCATCGGCGTGGTCGTGTCGCCCCTCGCCTGGAAGCTCGCGACCGCCGAGCGGATGAGGACGACAGCGAAAAGCCCGAGGCCATACGCGCCAAGTACCATCCCGGCCGACTGGGCGGCAGCATCAGTGAAGGCGCCGTGCACGAAGACGCCCCGCATGATCATGACCGGGATGCACAGGAAGGCCACACAGAAGGGCGTGGTCAGGGCAATCGTCAGCGCCATTGTCCGGTTCTGCGCCTGAAACGCGGCCTGCCGGTCGCCGGCGGCAAGGCACCGGCTCATCTCGGGCAGGAGCACGGTGCCTGCGGCGATCCCGATGACGCCAACCGGCAGCTGATAGATGCGATCGGCATAATAGATCGAGGACACCGCGCCGGTCGGCAGCATGGAAGCGATGATGGTATCGGCGAAAAGCGCGATCTGGACGCCGGCCGAACCGATCACCGCCGGCCCAAGCGCGGCGAAGAAGCGGCGTACGTCCCGTGTGGAGCGCGGCCAGGTGAGCTTCTCGAGCACGCCCTGGCGCCGTGCCGCCCACATCATCAGGCCGAGCTGCAGCGCACCCGAGACCGTCACGCCGTAGCTTGCGGCCTCTGCGGCGCCTGGGAAGAGGAAAGCAAGGCCCAGGAAGGCGACCATCGCCAAGTTGAGCAGGACCGGCGCGAAGGCGGCCGCAGTGAACTTGCGATGCGCGTTGAGCGTGCCGGAGTGGAGCGTGACGAGCGTCACGAACAGCAGATAGGGAAAGGTGATGCGGGTGAGGCGGACGGCGAGCTCGAATTTCGGCGGGTCGGCATCGAAGCCCGGCGCCAGCAGCCGCACGAGGGTCGGCATGAAGATCCAGGCGAGCGCCAGGAAAACGATCTGCGAGGCTAGCAGCAGCGTGAAGATCTGGCTTGAGAAGCGCTTGGCTTCGCCCGGACCCTCCGTCTCCAGCACTCGGGCATAGGAGGGAACATAGGCGGCATTGAAGGCGCCTTCGCCGAAAATGGCCCGAAAATGGTTCGGCAAGCGGAAGGCCACAAAAAAGGCGTCGGCACTCGCGCCGGCGCCAAGCACCGCCCCGACCACGACGTCGCGCACGAAGCCCGTGCCGCGCGACAGAAGCGTCAAGCCGCCGACGGAAGCGAGATTCCTGTACATCGAAGCTCCGGCGGGCGCTCACTTCGGTGATCGCATGCCGGACGATTCACGAGGTTTCCGGCCGGTCCAGGTATGCGCGGCAGGCGGCCCGGGAGCAAGCGCGCAGCAAACCGCGAAAAAACGAATGACGACCGAGGCGGCGCTCTTGGCCGGAAGCAATCCAGCGCCTATCTGGCGCGGATTGGCCGACGCACCGAGGGTCGATCGTCAGGCGGCGACCTTCGGATTTGATGCAACGCCGACGTTCTGGACAGGCGGCGCGGTGTTTGCTACACGCCCGTGCGCGCTGGCGCCACGGGCGGCGACCGGCGCGAATTGCTTTGATGGGCGCATAGCTCAGTTGGTAGAGCAGCTGACTCTTAATCAGCGGGTCCAAGGTTCGAGTCCTTGTGCGCCCACCATCAAAATCAATGGGTTAGACCAAAGTCATCCCTTCCGAATTTACGCTGGGGCATCACCGGGGCATCACGCGAACGTGAAATCGGGCCCCGTCGAGACCGAAAAGGGCCCCGCCGCCTTTACCATCCCCGGATCGGACGTGACTTCGCCTCTGGACCGGCGTCCGCGCGCGCTTGTCTAGTTCTCAGACGGGCTTCGGCACTACCAACCACAGGTCGGTGTCG
>JAFAME010000081.1 GCA_019233695.1 Methylobacteriaceae bacterium | reverse complement strand
GGCGGCCCACCTAGGTCTGATCATGCTCGACGTCGACAATTTCAAGGCATTCAACGACGTGTACGGCCATCCGGCCGGCGACGAATGCCTGCGCGCCGTCAGCCGAGCGGTGAGGAGCGCATTGCGGCGGCCCGGCGATCTTGCCGCACGCTATGGCGGTGAGGAACTCGTCGTCCTGTTGCCCAACACCGATGAGGCGGGTGCGGCGCTCATCGCCCAGCGCATTCGCCTCGCCGTACGCGCCATGCGGCTGGAGCATCGCACCGGCGCCAAGCGGATCGTCACCGTCAGCGCCGGCGTCGCTTCGATGATACCAACACAGCCGACGGATTCGCCGGATGCCCTGCTGCGCTCGGCCGACCTTGCTCTCTACGTGGCCAAGCGAAGCGGCCGCGATGCCGTGGTCTGCGCTTCGCAGACGGAGCGGGACCGAGTCACGCCGGTTTCTTCGGTCGCCTAGGAGCCTGTCCACATTATCATCCCGGAAGCGCGCAGCGCTATCCGGGATCCGGCACAACCCAAACCGTCGGCGCACTGCCCCGGATCCCGGCTCTCCGCTTCGCTCCGGCCGGGATGACACGAAAATGAAGTCAAGTCTCGGAAACGCTCATCTACTGGTCAAAATCTAACGGTTGCGACCCGCGAAGTTGAGCAGCGACACCCGTCATGGCCCGAAGCTGACGTTCGCCGACAGGGTCTCCAGTGTCCGCGAGACGTGGAAAGCGACCCGGCTGCTTTCAGGTGAGGCAGACTGGAAAGTAAACATCGTTCCTCGTATTTCCTTCTGTATGAGCAGAAAGCACAACACGATCATCGCTGCCGGCGCCAAGGTTGAGCTGGAGCGGCTTGGCTTCCGCCAGCAGGGGCGGTCCCGGCTCTGGCTTGCCGATCATCAATCGTGGTTGAACGTAATCCAGTTCACGCCTGATCGGTGGTCGAAAGGGACTTCGCTCGTGAATGCTGTTCACTGGCTCTGGGCGGGAACGGGCTTTTTGGCCTTCCACGCATCCGTCTCATCTCGGAGCCATGCCAAGTTCGAAACGAACGAGCAATTTGCAGGCGTTGTGACAGATATTGCTCGTGAGTCTGCCAACAATGCCGCAGAACTTCAGGCGAAATTTTCATCGCTTGAGCGCACTGCAGATTTTGCGATCGATCGTGCTCGATCGTCTCCGGAAAGGATGCGGCCCAGTTGGTGGGGCTATCAAGCTGGCATCGCTTCTGGTTTGATCGGAAGGTTTGATGACGCGGCATTTTTCCTGAGTGGCATCACCGATGAACGCGTTACAATCCATTCCGCGCCGTTATTGTCGCTCACCGGCAACCCCGACAAGTTCAAGAGTCGAGTGAACGAGCTTGTCAATCGTCAGCGTGACGCTCTGCATCTCACTCGGTTGGAACTATCGCCATTCTGACATCAGGATTGCGGAAGCTTTTGCGCGACCTTGATATTCTGTAGACGTCCGCAATGGGTCGACTCCAGCTGCTCGAACTTGGCTATTTGAATGGCCGCTCACGGGCGCATAGCGGACCAGCCAACGGCGCTCGACCGGGATGCTTCCGTCTGATTTCAACCACTAGCGCCGGCGCGCGTTGTCTTCGGCACCCAGCGGTCGCCTGCCTTGGCATAGGACTTCTTGACTGCGGCCCAGGCGATGCGGTGGGCCGCTTCCTCCCGGCGCGGGTCGTCGGCATGCGCCGCAAAGGCGTGATTGAACGCCTCCCGATAGATGTCCTGGGCGTGGGCCGGAAGATGTCCGCGAACCGAATCGGGCAGGTCGCTGTTGGTGGAATAGGGCATCGCCACCACTCCTTCCGAGCACTTGAAGCGCACCGGGCCGGCCGGGCCGCCGGCTGCCGGACCGCAGGCTGCATTTGAAGGTCGCATCGTCTGCCTATCCGGCGGATGGGCGTCGCCGTTGATGCAAACCTCGTTCAACCAAAGCGAGCCGGCCTCGATGGGCCGGCTCGTCATGCAATTCGCAACTGCGTGGCGCAGTTCCGTGCTGCGCCTATTGCTGCGGCGGCTGCTGGGAGGCCAGCGGCCCCGGCTGGGATGCGCCCGGTGCCATGCACAAGATCGCCGAGACCGGCTGCTGCTGCCCCTGCGGCCCGTTCTGCTGTTGGGACTGAGGTGCGAAGATGATCTGGACGGGCTGGCAATTGGTGAGCGCGGGGGCAGGCGCGGGGGGTGCTGTGACGGGCGCCGGCGGCAGCGCCGGCATGCTTCGATACACAGGTCGCGGCGGCATGCCGACGGGCATCGGCAGCGGCGCGACAACCGGCACCGGCACGCTGACCGGCACGGGAACGGGCCAAGTATGCGGGTGGCACCAGGAACTCCAGAATCCGCATGGGTGAGGCCACCACGGCTTCCAATTGCCCCACTTGGGGCCGCCCCAGACGGGGCCCCATTTCGGTCCCCACGAAGGCTGCGGCCAGAACGCCGAGGCGTCCGTTGCGGGAAGGACGGCCGTGCCCAAGGTCGCGGCGGCCGCAAAGATCATGAGAAGCTTTTTCATCGCTGTTTCCTGTAGTGGTCGAGTGATGCTTGCGGGCTTTGCGGGCGCGCCGGCAACCGGGAATGCTTCCAAAAGGTCGCAGGCAGGAGGAAACACGATTCTCACACCAGTCCGCGGTGCGCGGCGGCACGCCGGCGTGACACCGCAGTCCAAAATTCTTCGCCCGCTCGGGCGCGGGCTTTCGCTGCGCCCGCACCTATGCAAGATCGTCGCGCGATTCTATCGGGGGGGACGTGCAGACATGAAGGCCGCCGTTTGCCGGCAATTCGGTAAGCCGCTCGATATCGAGGACATCGAGATCGCCGATCCGCGGGCCGGCGAAATCAAGGTCAGGCTGAAGGCCTGCGGCATCTGCCACAGCGATCTCTACTGCGTCGAAGGCGCTTGGGGCGGCACGCTGCCTGCGGTCTATGGGCATGAGGCGGCCGGCATCGTCGAAAGCGTGGGCACCGGGGTCGATCACGTGAGACCCGGCGATCATGTCGTCGTGACCCTGATCCGCTCCTGCGGCCATTGTCCGGCGTGCGCGGAGGGGGCGCAGGTGTTCTGCGAGACCGTTTTTCCGCTCGACCGGGCGAGCCCGCTGACCTCGCGTCGCGGCGAGCCGATCGTGCACGGCCTGAAGACGGCGGCCTTCGCGGAAGCCGTCGTCGTCGAGGCCTCCCAGGCGGTGGCGATTGCCAGGGATGTGCGTTTCGACAGCGCCTGCCTGATTGCCTGCGGGGTCATCACCGGCGTCGGAGCGGCGATCAACACGGCGCGCGTCAGGGCCGGCGAGAGCGTAGTGGTGATCGGCACCGGAGGCGTCGGCCTCAACAGCGTCCAGGGGGCCCGCCTTGCCGGAGCCTTTCCGATCATCGCAGTCGACCTGGCAGATGCCAAGCTCGCCGCTGCAAGGCGCTTTGGCGCGACCCATGCGATCGACCCGAAGCGGGAGGATGTCGCCGAGAAGGTGCGCGCCTATACGGACGGCCGGCGTGCCGATCATGTCTTCGTGACGGTGGGCGCCAAGGCCGCTTTCGAACAGGGCCTGAGCCTCATGCGCCGCAACGGGGACATGATCGTTGTCGGCATGCCGGCCTCGGGCATCACCGCGACATTCGATCCGGGCTCGCTTGCCAACGACGGGCAGCGCATTCTCGGCTGCAAGATGGGATCAGCCCGCATCCGGCTCGACATCCCGAAGATCGTGGAACTCTACAAGCAGGGGCGGCTCATGCTCGACGAGCTCGTCACCGGGCGCTATCCGCTGGAGGCCATCAACGAGGCGATCGCCGCCTCCTCGCGCGGGGAGGGCCTGCGCAACGTGATCGTGTTTTGACGCTTTCTGCACAACGGAGCTGCGCTTGAAGATCGTCGAACTGCGGACGTTCGTCGTCGGCAATCCGCCG
This sequence comes from Methylobacteriaceae bacterium, assembly GCA_019233695.1. Taxonomy (GTDB): domain Bacteria; phylum Pseudomonadota; class Alphaproteobacteria; order Rhizobiales; family Beijerinckiaceae; genus JAFAME01. The sequence goes on along the minus strand of JAFAME010000081.1, from coordinate 21,783 downwards.
CCCTACTTCGGCGGCCGCTATTTTCTCTTTCTCAAGCTCAAGACCGACGACGGCATCGAGGGGGTAGGGGAAGTCTACACCGCGAGCTTTGGGCCGCGCGCCGTCGTTGCAATGATCGAGGACGTCTTCGCCGACCATGTCGAAGGCAGCGATCCCTTCCGTATCGAAGCGCTGTGGCGCAACGTCTACGGGCGCGGCTATTCGCAGCGGCCGGACATCTCGCTCATCGGCGTGCTCTCCGGCATCGAAATGGCGCTGTGGGACATCCTCGGCAAGGCGCTGGGCAAGCCCGTACACGCTCTTCTCGGGGGCAAGGTGCACGAGCGGCTGCGCACCTACACCTACCTCTATCCGAGCGAGGCGGAGGGCCATGGCTATTCGGACGCCGCCGTCTATCGTGATCCCGACCTTGCCGCACAACGCGCCAGCGAGTACGTGCGCCAGGGCTTCACCGCGGTGAAGTTCGATCCGGCCGGCCCCTATTCGACGTTCGATCCGCGCCAGCCGAGTTTGGCACGGATGGAACTGGCGGAGGCGTTCTGCCGCAAAATCCGCGCCGCCGTCGGCACATCCTGCGATCTCCTGTTCGGAACCCACGGCCAGTTCACTGCGTCTGGTGCGATCCGGCTGGCGCGCCGGCTCGAAACTTATGATCCGCTGTGGTTCGAGGAGCCGACGCCTCCGGAAATGCCGGAAGAAATGGCGCGCGTTGCGCGCCAAACCACGATCCCGATAGCGACAGGCGAGCGGCTGACGACCAAATACGAGTTCGCGCGGGTTCTGGCGCTCGGCGCCGCCTCGATCCTGCAGATGGCGCTGGGCCGCGTCGGCGGCCTGCTCGAAGCCAAGAAGATCGCCGGGATGGCCGAAGCGCACTACGCACAGATTGCGCCGCATCTCTATTGCGGGCCGATCGAGGGAGCAGCCAATGTTCAGCTGAGCGCCTGCTGTCCGAATTTCCTGATTCTCGAAAGCATCCAGACCTGGGGCGGATTTCACGCGGCAATCTTGAAGCGACCGATGCGCTGGGAAGAGGGCTATGTCATCGTGCCCGACGATCCGGGCCTTGGCGTCGAGCTCGACGAAGAGGTCGCGCTGAAACACCCCTACGAGGGCACAGAGCTCCATCTGGTGCCGGCATATGGGCCTGTTGGCCATCCGAACTGAGAGCCTCCCGGCCGGCGCGAAGTGGAGAGCCGGGTCTGGCGCCGGATCCCGGAGAGCGCTTCGCGCTCCGTGATGACAAGGATCGGTCTCGCGGAAGGTCTGGATTGCTTCGCTGCGCTCGCAATGACGGCCTTCGGTTTCCACAAGACCTCATCTGCTCTACCCGGCCTTAGGCGGCATCGAGCTTGCCGTCCTGCTCTGCGGAGGCAGTGAGATGGGCGTGCAGGAGAGTCAACGTCCGCTCCCACCCGACTGCGTGCTCGCGTGCGGCCTCGACCGATCCGAATTCCTCCTGGCGCACCGTGACACGGGTGCCGGCCTCGACCGGATCGAACCTGTACGTCACCTTGGTAACCTGACGGCCCAGCGTCGGGTGATCCCAGTTATAGCGGCGCGTGAGGGTGACGAGATGGGGTGCCTGGACGGCGAGATATTCCCCGTCGGCAGGAAGGAATGTACCATCAGGTATCCGCACGCCGACCTGCCAGCGGCCCCCGAGCCGCAGGTCGGAGTGCCACCCCTCCATATGGTAGAGCCCCGGCGCGTCCCACCAGCGCTCCACCTCGGCCGAGTTGAGGGCGTGGAAGGCCCGCTCAAGCGGCACGCCGATCTCGACGGTGGCGAGCACGATGTCGCCGTCGGTGACCGCTTGTGCCCTCGTCATGGCCGGTACTCCCTCGACGGCAGAACGACGGAGCCGGTCTCCAAGAGCGACTTGAGGTTGGAGAGGACCTGCGGCCAGCCGGCGGAGACCGCGCCGATGAACTTCGTGCCCTCGCGCTCCATGGCGTGGGTGACGGTGAGCTTGACGGCCTCCCCGACGGGCTCGACCTCCATCGTGCACAGCGACCAGCCTTCGGCCTTGAGCTCCGGCATGAATTCGTTGCGCCAGCGGATCGCCAGGCGCTTTGTCGGCTCGAACGCGACGATTTCGCCGGTGTCGCCCACCCGCCCGTCGGGAAGCACCAGCTTCCAGGCGCCGCCCGTCTTCCATTCCGCCTCGGGCCGCACGCCGAGCCAGTATTGCTGCACGAAATCGGGGCTTGTCAGCGCCGACCAGAGCCGTTCCGGCGTCGTGCGGATGTAGGTGACATAGACAAAGCTGCTGCCGTTGGCGTCAGTCATGATGCTCTCCTTCCAGGTTCTGCTTGAGCGCGGCGAGCGCGTGCAAGCGTGGCTGCTCAAACTTGCTCACCCAACGCTCCGCGATCTCCCGGATCGCGACCGGGTTGATGAAGTGGCGCTTCTCTCGCCCCTGGCGTTGCCAGGCGACGAGATTGGCGGCCGCCAGGATCGCCAGATGCTTGGCCACCGCCTGGCGGGTCATTTCGATCCCCCGGCATAGCTCGCCGAGCGTCTGCCCATTGTGTTCATGAAGCCGGTCCAAGAGCTGCCGCCGGCTTGCGTCGGCCAAGGCCCGGAAGACGGGATCGCTGTCCATGTCGCCAACACGCAACCATTCAGTTCCATGTTGCTATATAGGGAACCATTAGGTTCCGTGTCAAGTCCCGCGATGGTCCTGGCAGACGGGATCGGCTGGGGTGCGGATCCGATGGAGGGAATGGGCGATGCCCATTGAAACCAAAGCGGCGCCTGCGCCGTTGTCCTCCGTGGTTCAATTCATGGAGAGTGCGATGGACTGGAACCGCGTCGAAGGCAGCTGGAAGCAGGTCAAGGGCAAGGTCAAGGAGCAGTGGGGCAAGCTCACCGATGATGATCTGAACGTCATCAACGGCCAGCAAGACCAGCTTGAAGGAAAAATCCAGGAGCGTTACGGCTACGCCAAGGATCAGATTCGGCGTGACGTCGAGAACTGGTACAACTCACAGAAGTGGCAATGAAACAATAATACATGGTGAGTAAAATATACCTGATAAGATAAAAGATAATGATGCCCGCGACGCCGAGCGTCGCGGGCACAAACAAGTAGGGATTTACTCGCATTTGGTCTGGGATTTGGAGACGCTCGTTCCAGTATCTTCGTCGGTCACCGTCTTCTTGCGGGTGGTGCAGTCCTCGCCTCCGCCTTTGCCGATCTCGACGCCAACGACGCCAGGAACCCCGACTGTCACGCCCGGAGCCGGTTTCTCCCGCGTGGTGGTCGTCGTGGTGACTTCATCGGCAAGAGCCAAGGTGCAATATCCCACCGTCACGAAGGTGGCCGCCGCTGCAACCGCGGCGAACCTGCTCACCAGGGTCATGTGCATCTCCTCAGTTTGTCGTATGTCGCATTTGAAAACTCCGTCTCGGCTGAATTCGTTCCGGGCTTGAGGGCGGCCGGCCGCCCGCGCCAAGGCTGTCGCGGGAGTGGGCTGCCCGTGCCAAGCCAAAGAGAGGGATAGGTCTTTCAGCATCCGAACCGTTCAGGAATGGGAGCGGGGCGCCAAAGGTCGAGCGGTCCCGCCTCGACCCGGTTGCGCGCCATCAAGGCCGACCCCGAGGGCGTGCGAAGAGCGATTGCTGCCGAGTAGTCATGAGAGCCCGACAAGCCCCGGGGCGATGGCCGTTGACATGGCGGCATCGCTCGCTGAGAAAGCCCCCCGTGCCGCTGCGGGAGTTCAACACGCTTTCCCTCGCAATCGAGGGCTATCCGGACCGGCTGAGCTTTCGGCCGGGCGAGGAAGCGACCTTTCATTGCTCGTCGCGCCGGCCGACGTTCTCGGTCGAGATCGCCCGCATCGGCGTCAACCGCGAGGTCGTCCATTCCCGTGCCGGCATTGCCGGCAGCGAGCGGCCGGTGCCCGCGGACGCCTACGCGACGGGCTGCAGCTGGCCGGCAACGTTCTCGCTGGTCATTCCCGAGGAATGGCGGTCCGGCTTCTACGAGGTCGCGTTCAGGGCAGACGGCATCGACGGGCCGCAGGCCGTCAGCCACAGCTTCTTCGTGGTGCGCTCGCTCCATCCGGGCGGCGACAGCGCGATCGTCCTGGTGGTCGCCACCAACACGTACAATGCCTACAACAAATGGGGCGGCGGGTGCCTGTATACCGGATCGCCGCAAGTCTCGTTCCAGCGCCCGCTCGAGCGGGGCTATGTTGTCAAGCCCGCCGATCGCGACGGCTTCGACGGCCGTCTGGCCAATGTCACTCCGGATCCGGATCCCGACCATCGACGGCTGCAGTCCTATCTGGCCGAGCACCAGGTTGCCATGTGGAGCTCCTCGGCCGGATGGCCAAACTGGGAACTGCGTTTCGTCCGCTGGGCGGAGGCCAACGGCTATACGCTGGACTACGCCATCAACAGCGATCTGGAGGTGCGGCCGGAAGTTCTCGATCCGTATCGGCTGATGGTGAGCGTCGGGCATGACGAATATTGGTCATGGCGGATGCGCGATACGGTGGATTCCTTCGTCGACCACGGCGGCAATGTCGCTTTCTTTTCCGGCAACGCCGTCTACTGGCAGGTCCGCTACGAAGACGATGGCCGCACCATGGTCTGCCACAAGTATGTGGCACACAAGACCGATCCCGTCAGGGGAACCGCACGGCAGCACCTGCTCACCAGCATCTGGTCCGACCCGCTGATCGGCCGTCCGGAGAACCGGACGACAGGGCTGAGCTTCTGCCGCGGCGGCTATGTCCGCTTCGGCCGGTGCGTGCCGCGCAGCACCGGTGTCTACACCGTCTGCCGACCCGACCATTGGGCATTCGAGGGAACGGGCCTTCGCTATGGCGATGCCCTGGGGCTGGGTTCCCATATCGTCGCCTACGAGGTCGACGGATGCGACTTCGTCATGGAGGACGGGCTGCCGCGGCCGACCGGGCGCGACGGAACGCCGGCGGACCTCGACATTCTGGCGACCGCGCCTGCCCACCTCGTCTCGAACATGCCCGGCAACAACGAGTCGGTCGTTCCGCTGAGCTTCGACCCCGACGCAATCGGCGACCTCGAATTTACGGCGACCATTCTCTTCGGCGATGCCAGCATGCAGAACAAGGCACGCCTCGCCAACGGCCACGCGGTCATGAGCCTCTTTCGCCGCGGCGGCCTCGTCTTCAATGCCGGCACAACCGACTGGGCCTATGGGCTCGATCGTGATCCCCTCGTGCAACGGGTGACGCGGAACGTCCTCACCCGCCTGTCGCGACAATAAGGAGATCATCGCCCCAGCTTTCGCTGCTCGAGGCCGGCAAGTGGCCCCGAGCGCTCAAAGGTCTGCATCAGCGCTCACCCGCCGGCAGTCTCCGCCGGGCTGTCGAGGTAGCGCATTGTTGCCGGATAGCGAGAGCCCCAAGGCGCGGCGCGCTCGATCTGCGCGGCGAGGGCGATGAGCGAGGCTTCGCCATAAGGATGGCCGACGAGCTGGACGCCGATCGGCAGGCCTTCCTTCGACCAGCCGAGGGGGAGCGAGACCGCAGGCTGCCCCGAGATGTTGAAGGGGTAGGTGAAAGGGATATAGGCGAGGTCGTCATCCGCGACGCGCTCTGTGTCTGCCAGGAAGGTGTCGAGCGGTTGGGGCGTCAGGGTGACCGTGGGCGTCAGCAGGCAATCCCATTTCAGCGATTCTGCGATGATTTCGCGGCTGCGGCGGAACATCTCCTCGGTGGCGCGGATATACTCGACGGCAGTCAGCCTGACGCCTCTCTCGTAGCACCAGCGCGAGTAGGGATCGCTGAACAGGGCCGGGTCTTCGATCCGATTGGCGGCGCTCTCCCCCTCGACCATCACGCGGAACGCATCTCCGAGGCCGGTCAGGTCGACGTCGGCCGGCTCGACACGATGGCCCAGCGATTCCAGGAGCGCCCCCGCCTGGTGTACGGCCACGGCGACCTCCGGGTCGATCGGCTTGTCGCTCGTAGCAAGCAATCCGACACGAAGGCATTTCGGCTCGCACTCGGCCGATTCAAGAAAGGAGGGGGTCTGGGCGGGTGCATTGAATGGGTCTCCCGGCTCTGGGCCCGCCATGACGTCGAGCATGAGAGCGGCGTCACGCACCGTTCGTGCGATCGGCCCGTGGGTGATCAGCCCGCCGCGCGGGTTCGAGTTCGGCGCATTGGAGACGCGGCCCCGAGCGGGCTTGATACCGACGACGCCGCAACAACTTGACGGGATTCTGATCGATCCGCCGCCGTCGGACCCTTCCGCGAGCGGGCACAGACAGGCGGCGACGGCCGCGGCCGATCCGCCGCTCGACCCACCGGCCGTCTTCCTCAAGTCCCAGGGGTTTCGTGTCGCGGGAAACAGGCCGTATGCCGTCGTCGCGCGATTGCCGAATTCGGGCGTGTTGGTCTTTCCGAGGAGCACCCCGCCGGCCTCGCGCAGACGTCGCGCAACCGCGGCATCGTGCGTCGGCACGTTGTGCGCGCGCAGCCGCGAGCCGTACGTCGTCCGCAGGCCGGCGCTGTCGGTGAGGTCCTTGAGGGCGTAGGGGACGCCGGCGAGCGGAAGCACGGCACCTTCCCTCAGGCGTCGTTCGACCACGTCAGCCACGGCGAGCGCCTGGTCCTCCTCGACCGTGACAAAAGAGCGGATGACGGCGTCTACCGCCCGGACACGCGCCAGGCATGCTGCGGTCACCTCGCGAGGCGAAACATCGCGCGCGATGATTCGCCGCCGCAGTTCGAGCGCGGACAGGCGATTGAGTTCAGACATGTCTTCAGAGTGCATGCCGTCCAGCCACCATGTCGGCGACGCGCTGGGCCGTCACCTCGTCGCGCCGCACCGTGTTCAGTACGCGGCCGCTCTCCATGATCACGATGCGGTCGCAGATCCGGTGCACGTGGCCGATGTTGTGATCGATAATGACGACGCCGAGGCCGCCGTCGCGCGCGATGCGGACGGCTTCCGACACTTTCTCGGTCTCCTTGACCGACAGCGCGGAGGTCGGCTCGTCGAGGACGAGGAGGCTGCCGCCGAAATGGCGGGCGCGGGCTATGGCCAGCGCCTGCCGTTCCCCGCCCGACAGAATGTCGACCGGCTCGTCGGGCGAGCGCAGGCGCGTGAGCCCCATCTCGCGAAGGTTCACCATGGTGATGTTCCGCATCTCGGCCTTGGCAAGATGCATGAAGGGCGCACGACCCTTCTTCAATTCACGCCCGAGAAAGAAATTTCTCCAGATGCTGAGCGCCGGGATCAGGGCAAGATCCTGGTACACCGTCTCGATGCCGACGCTGCGCGCATCGCGCGGCGAATTGAATCGAACCGGCCGCCCGTCAAAGCGCATCACGCCGCGATCCGGTGAATAAAAGCCGTTCATCACCTTCACGAGCGTGGACTTGCCCGCTCCGTTGTCGCCCACAAGCCCGACGATCTCGCCGCGGTCGACCTCGAAAACCACGCCTTCAATGGCAACGAGGTTGCCGAAACTCTTGGTGACGTCGTGGAGAACGAAAAGCTTGGCGCCGGGCATGCGTTCGCTCATGACTTTCGGATCACCCCAAATCGGGCGCCGAGCCGCTCCATGCGCAGATTCATGATCACTGCGAAGAGGAGAAGGAATCCAACGAAGGACTGGAACCAGGTCGTCGAGACGCCGGACAGAACGAGGCCGGTGTAGGACATTCCAAGCACGATTGCCGCCAGGAGAGCGCCGACGATGCTGCCTCTTCCTCCCATGAGGGAGCCGCCGCCGACCACCGCGACGACGAGCGCAGTAAGGGCAAGATCGGAACCCTGCGTCGGGGTCGCCGAACCGAAGGAGCCGAACTGGACGATGCCGGTGAAAGCCGCAAGGACGGAGGAGAGGATGAAGCACCCTAGCTTCACGACCGCGACAGGCACTCCCATGGCCCGCGCGGCGCGCCCATCGCCGCCGCAGGCAAAGACCCAATTGCCTGTCGCTGTCATGCGCAAAACCGATGCGAGGATCACGACAATGGCGACGAGCCAGAAGATCGAGACGGAGATCTTGCTGCTGCCCATTTCCGCGGCTCCGAGCCAGCTCATCACGGGCGACGTGCCGAAATAGGAAATCGGATAGCCGCCCGTGAGGTTCAGGCTCACTCCGGCCCAGAACAGGCCGGTGGCCAGCGTGATGATGAACGAGGGAATGTTCAGAAGTAGCGTCGCAAGCCCGTTGATCGCGCCGATCGAGGCGGCGAGCGCCAGCGCCAAAGTCAGGGATAGAAAGACGTTCACACCGTGGTCGATCCAGAGCCACGCCATGACCAGCGGACAAAGCGAGTAGACCGAAGCGACCGAGAGATCGAACTCGCCGGCGATCATGAGAACGGTGACGCCGACGCCGACGATGCCGAACTGGACCGCGCTGGCGAGAATGGACCCCGCCGACGCCATTGTCAGGAACTCAGGCGAGAGGAACGCAAAGACGCTCCCGATCACGAGGCCGGCAGCGAGCACACCGAGTTCCTGGACGGCAAAGACGCGCGCCAGCATCGAGACAAGGCTGCTCCGCCCGACGGAACGCGTCGCGCCGGGCTCTGTCACGGCACCCGTGCCTTGGCTGGTCACGCCTTCCATCCATTGCTCCGCCGGCAGCGGACCTGCCGGCCGGCCGACGGCCTGGACCTCGCCGGGCCGTCAGCCACTATGCCCGGCAGTCAGCCGCCGCGGCCGGAATCGACGACCGGCTGAAAGTCCGCCGCGTTGTCCTTCGTGACGAGCAAAGTGCCTGTGTCCATGTTGGTCGGTGTCATGCCGTATTTCTTCGCCAAGTAAAGGTTCACCACCGCGAGGTAACCCTGGGCGTAGGCCTGCTGGACGAGCGTGAACGACGTGATGCCTCGCTTGATGCAGTCGAGCACGGCGGGAGACACGTCGTACCCGCCGACCACGACCTTGCCAACCATGTCGTTCTTTTCCACCCATTGGCAGGCGATCGTGCCCGTCTCCGGATTGAGGCTGACGATGGCGGCGGCGTCCTTGTGCGAGCGCATGTAGCCGTCGAGCACCGATAGTCCCTGGGCGGGGGTCGAGGCCGTGTTGACCAGCGTGTCGACCGTGGCGCCGAGTTCCTGCTCTAAAAATTTCTTCAGGCCATCACAGCGGATCGTCTGGACGATCTGCGCCGGTCCAGGGTTCTGGCAAACGACCCGGGCGCCTTTCTTCAGGTTTGGCAAAAGGCCGGCCCCGACCTTGGCGCCCGACTTGAGTTCATCCTGTCCGACATAGGCAAGGGCCTTGATGCGCGGATCGCTCTCGTCTGCAAAGTTCTGCGTATTGACCAGGATGACCGGTATTTTCGCATCGAGAGCATCGAGGATCGGCCTTGCCAGCGCCTTGGGATCGTTGAACTCCACGGCGATGCCGTCCGGCTTGGCAGCGACGTTCGACTTGAGCAGTTGCGACTGTAGGTTGATATCGCAGCATTTCGGTGCGCTGTAGATCGCCTCGACGCCCAAATCCCTGCCGGCATCTTCGACCCCGCGCTTCACCACGGCGAAGAATTGAATCTCAGGGCCGCCGATGAAATTCACATAGAACCTGAGCTTGCCCGATTGGGCATCTGCACCGCCACTGGCGCCGAGCGCCGCCAACAGGGCACCGATGGCAAGCAAGTTCTTCAGTCGCATCACACCCTCCTCCATTGTGCCAAGTACAGAGCCTGGCTCTTGCAAGTAACGACACTTACGAGAAACCATTGTCCATCATGAGCAATACAAAATGTTGTTTCCCTGCGCTAGGTCGCGGCGGCTCCATTGCGCTGCTATTCTGCCGCATTGCTCCACGATTCCAATTCGGCGAGCCGAGGCGACCTCGGCCTGGGCGGCTTGGCGAGAAGTCGCGCTTTCATCCCCATAGGTCCCGAAGCGAAGAGGCAGTCATCCATCAGGGTGAGGTCAGGCGAGACGGCCGGCTTGAAACGCATGCGGGCGAGGACGTCGCGCTCCACATCAATGCCCGGCGCCACCTCGGTCAATTCCAGACCGTCTTCGGCAAGGCGGAAGACGGCGCGTTCGGTGACATAGAGCACCCGCTGGCCGCGCACGCGGCCGAATGCGCCGCTATAGGTGATCTGCTCGACCGCCTCGACGAATTTTGCGATCCCTCCATCATGACGGATCCGCGTGGTCCCCCCCGACCATGAGATGTCGACCTTTCCGGCCGTGAACATGCCGCCGAAGACCACGCATTTGGCGTTCTGCGAGATGTTGATGAAGCCTCCCGGCCCCACAATCCGGTTGCCGAACCGGCTTACGTTGACGTTGCCGCCCGCGTCCACCTGCGCGAAGGAGAGGAAGGCAAGATCAAGCCCGCCGCCGTCGTAGAAGTCGAACTGATAGGGCTGGTCGATCATTGCGGCGAAGTTGCGCGAAGCGCCGGCATCGTTGCCGGATGCCGGAGCGCCGCCGATCATGCCCTGTTCGTTGGTAAGACAGATCTCATCGAGAATGCCCTCCTCAGCGGCGATGTTGGCAATTCCGGTCGACACGCCCGAGCCGAGATTGCAGACCGCCCCGGCAAACAGCTCGAGGGCGGCGCGTCGCGCAATGACCTTGCGCGCATCGAGCGGCAGCCGCGGTATGTCGGCCAGCGGGATGCGCAACTCGCCAGCGTATGCGGGACTATAGTCGGTCTCGTAGGTCTGCCGCTGGTCCGGCACGAGGACCACCAGGTCAACCAGGATGCCTGGGATCTTGACGAGCTTGGGCGGCAGCGTGCCGCGTTTTGCCATGCGTTTGACCTGGACGATGACCAGGCCGGCGCAGCGCCGTGTCGCCTGCGCCATCGAGAGCATCTCGCCGAAATGGGCCTCCTGCTCCATGGTGACGTTGCCGTCCTCGTCTGCGGTGGTGCCGCGAAGCAGACACACGTCGACATGCAGGCTTCTATAGAACAGATGCTCGCCTGCGGGCGTCTCGACGAGTTGCACGAGGTCTTCGGTCGCGGACCGGCTCTGCCGGCCGCCGCCGTGGCGCGGGTCGACGAAAGTATGAAGGCCGGTCCGGGTTGTGAGACCGGGTCGTCCAGCCGCCATCTCGCGCATCAGTTGGGAAAGAGTGCCTTGCGGAAGCGTGTAGCCCTCGACCTTGTCAGCAAGCGCGAGCTCGGACATGCGCGGAGAGTTGACGAAGGTTCCGCATACGATGCGCTTCAGCAATCCCTCGTGGGCGAGATGATTGACTCCGTGCGTGGCGCCGTCGCCGATGCCGACCGGATGAACGGAGGTGAGGTTGCGCGGCTCGCGCTCCGCAAGATAGTGCTGCTCGATGGCCTCGATCAGCGCCTCGGGCACGGCGTGGCCACCGCCCGACCCACCGATCAGCACCGTGTCCCCGGAACGGATGCAGCTTGCCGCCTGATCGGCCGTCGCGAGCCTCATCGGCGACCTGCCGCCGGCTCGTGGGCCCTTCGTCTGCGACTTCCGACGACCGACAAGGGGAGGGGCATCGGCGGCATTCCATCGTGCGGCAACGCTCCCGGCGCCGCCTGCCCTTACTTATCGATAAGTAAACATTTGGCCGCCTGCCCTGTCAATGCGGCAGGGCTCGTGTCGGCCGCCGAACCCGACGCGATCGCTTCTTTGTCGACAATCGCAGCGGCCCACATCCGCGGCGCCCTCAGGCCCGCAAGCGGGCGTTCGCTTTGCGGCTGTTTATGCTAAGGGGGTAGTGGGACGCACGTGCAGCCGCCGCCGGGGTGATCGCCTCGGTCTGCGCATTGTCGGAGACTTTCATGGCCTGGAACGCCGGCAGGCCCGCCGGAGCGGCATCGATCGGCACCCGGGACCGGATCAAGCGCGTCGCCACCGAGCTGCTCGTCAAGCACGGCTTTCGCGGCACCAATTTTCGCACGATCGCCGAGCGGCTCGCGACCACGACCACGAACATCCACTACCATTTCGGCACCAAGAGCCGGCTGGTCGAGGAGGTCGTGCGCGACTACGTCGCAGATGCCGGTCAGCGGCAGAAGCGGATTTGGCTCGACGATTCCGCTTCTCTGCGCGAGAAGCTCAGGAACGCGGCGGCCATCAATCACCAGCGCCACAGGAAATTCAACCGGGGAACGCGCACCAATCGGCCTTGGAGCCTGATCGGACGGCTTCGACTTGAGATCGACGTTCTGACGCCCGGCGCCGTCGCGGTCCTTGGCACGTTCACCACCGACGTGAACACTTGCGTGCGGGCGGCCGTCGATGCCGCCGCCCGCCGTGGTGAGCTCCGGGCGGACGCCCCGCTCGATCACATCACGGTGCTTCTCGCCGCCATCGTCAACAGCGGGGCCGTCCTGTCGCAGGACGCCGGAAGCCTCGAGGGTCTCGACAAGCTTTTTGAAGCTCTCGACCAGGTGATTCTGCTCCCCTACACAACGAGCATGCGGCCCAGGCTGATGCTTATCGGCGACTGAGCGGATCGCGCGTCTTCACTTCTCGACGGGGGCCTTTCGGCAGTCATGTCGCAGATTGGTCTGAAGGTCGCAGCAGGTCTCGCAGAGATCACGCTTGCGCGGCCTGAAAAATTGAATGCCGTTACGCCGCAGATGGCCACCGACATCGAGCGGATCAGTCACGAGATCGATCGCGACGAGTCGGTAAGGGCCGTCCTGGTGACCGGGGCCGGAGACCGCGCCTTCTCGTCGGGCAGCGATCTCGGGTCGCTCGCCGCATACCCCTCGGCCTGGCAGTTCCGCAACCGGATCGAATACGCGACCGCCTTCCGCAACATCCGGAAGCCGGTTATCGCCGCCCTGAAGGGTTGGGTGCTGGGCGGCGGCGCCGAGATCGCTCTCGCCGCCGACATCCGCATTGCCGACCGCACCGCCAGGATCGGCTTCCCCGAGGTGACCCGCGGCTGGGTCGGCGGCGGCGGTGCATCGCAGATGCTGCCACGGCTCATCGGATACGGGCAGGCCATGCGGCTCCTTCTGACGGGTGATCCGATCGACTCGGCGCAAGCCCTCGCGCTCGGGCTCGTCGAAGAGGTCGTGGATCCGGGCCATGCCGAGGTCCGGGCCCGCGAGCTGTGCCTGCAGCTTGCGCGCTTCAGCCCGGTGGCGGTCCAGTCCGTCAAAGCCGCCGTGCGCGCCGCGCTCTCGATGCCGCTCGACGCGGGGCTGCGCTATGAAAACGAGATGAATGCACTCTGTTTCCACGCCGGCGACCACCGCGAGGGAATCAAGGCGTTCCAGGACAAGCGACCCGCCGAATTCTCGCGCTGAGGCTCAACGGGATTGTGAGTCTCGTTTCAGGCCGGCGCGTATTTGGCGAGCAGCGGTGGCTCGCCAAGCCGCTGCCCCCGTGTGCCGAGGACGCGTTCGCAGGAAAGCGCCAGAGCGATGAGATCGGGATCGGATCCGTGCCGCGCTGCAAGCTGCAGGCCGACCGGCATCCCCGCCTTGTCGAGCGCCACCGGAAGGGAGAGCGCGGTGACGCCGAGCAGCGCCGCCACCGCCGAGTTGCGCGACGCGGCGAGATTGTGCGCCCGGTAGGCGTCCGCGGTGGCGATATCTGCGAGCCGGGCGGGCGTGACCGAAACCGAGGGGAAGGCGATCGCATCGATGTCGGCGAGCACGGCGTCGGCGGCGCGCATCCAACCCTCGACCCTGCGCAGGCGGCCGACGTATTCGTATGCCGGCAGGCTGGCGCCGTGGCGCTCCAGTCGATCGCGCACGTTCGGATCGAGCGTGTCCCACCACTCGCTGAATTCGCCCCGGATCATCCCATAGACCGCCGCCGTTCCGATGTGGCCGCTCTGGAACATCTCGTAGACGGCGGCAGGTTCGGGCATTTCGACCGGCACGAGCTTCGCGCCGGCCTTCTCGATCTCGGCGATCGCCGTCTCCACGCCTTCCGCCACTCCCTCCGAGCAGTCGTCCCAAAAGAGGGTGCGCGGGATGCCGATACGGCTGCCGTTCAGCGGGCGGCTCTCAAATTCTGCGGCGTCCTCGTTCCACGTGCGGGCCGAGCGCCCATCGAGGGCCAGGAACGCAAGGACAAGGTCGGCGACCGTCCGCGTCAGGATGCCCGGCGCATCGAGGATCGGAGCGACGGGAACGATGCCGTCGGTCGACCACCGTCCGTGGCTCACCATCAGGCCGACCGTGCCGGTGAAGCTCGCGGGCATGCGGACGGATCCGGTCGTGTCCGATCCGATCGCCACGACCGCCGATCCTTCGAGCAGGCTCACGCCTGCGCCCGAACTCGAGCCGCCGCTGATGCGCTGGTCGTGGGCGTCCCAGGGATTTAAGGGCGACCCATAGTGCTGGTTGGTGCCAAGGCCGCCGAGCGCGAACTCGACGGTGTGGGTCTTCCCGACGATGACGCCCATCTGCTCGCCAATGCGACTGACGAGGGCCCCTTCCCGCTCCCACTGGGACGGGAGGCGCCGGGGCGTTCCGGCATAGGTCGGGAGCCCGCTCACGCCAAAGAGATCCTTGACGGAGATCGGGATGCCTTGCAGTGGGCCGAGGTCGCTCCCCGCGGCAAAGGCGCGGTCGGCTTCGTCGGCGCGCTCGAGGGCGCGCTCGGCGGCAAAGGTGCGATAGGCATTGAGCCTATTGCCGAGGAGCTCGTGCCGCGCAACGGCCGCATCGGTCAGGGCTCGGGTCGAAATTCGACCCTGCCGCAGCGCGCGGGCGATATCCTTCAGCGGGCTGTCAAGAACCACGATTTCGGCCTCCTTCCTGGCACGCCCTGCCCAGCCTATACGGCCAGGAACGCCGGCGCACCGGGCAACCGAATGCATTCGGCGGGGCTGTCGCCGCCAAGGTTGCCCGATTGTTCAACTAAACCAATAGATTGTCGAGTTGACTGCGGCGCCGTCGTCGCAGCGCAAATCGATCGCAAGTTCGTCAACGAGCGCCGTGCAGTGCGGCAGATTGTCTAGAGTACGTCTCGCAACTCGATCGGACGGCGAGGGCCCGCCATGCCGCGCAGGCGAAAGCGGAAGCCGCCAGCGCGGCACGACTCGGCGACCCTCATCTGTGCCATCGCCAATACAAGTGCCCCTCGCGCGTGTGATAGATCCAGTGGCCGTGCGCAAGCGGTGGCCCTTGTCTTCCGGCTTTGTGGGCCGGCGCCACGGCCTTGACCGGAGTTGGTTTCGCCGGTTCGCGTTCTTCGTTCACGACCGGCCCGCCAGTCTTCTCCGGCCCGCCAGCCTTCTCCGGTTGTTCTGCCTGGTCGGGCTCCTCGATGAGGGGCAAGGTCGGCGCCGTCTCAAAGATCGGTGCGCGCTTAAGGTTCAGGGCGCCATACGAGTTGACTGCGGCGACGAGGCCATCGGGCCGAGGACCCGAGGGCATGACATTCGGCTGACCACTCCCGCGCTCGGGGATGGCAAGAAAGGCGGCAAAGAGGCAGATAGCGCCGAATATCGTGCAAAGGACGACGCGTGCCATCGTCGCTAGCCGGAAACGCTAGCGCCAGGGTCCAGCGAACCTGGCGTCTCGCCCCCTGGAGGTCGTTTGCCGAGCCGCCCGCGAGGAACTCGTCGATCTGACAGGCGGCGGATCAGTTGACACGCTTTCATTTAAAATTGTGGATAACATATAAATTTTGAACGAACAACCACGCCTGAGCTTGACAGCCGCTATTTCACCTCAATCGCTCGGCCGTCCGCCTTCGTGCGTGGAGAGCTGCTCGAATAAGTTCCACTCTGCCGGCAGGGCTGCGGCGAGCCGCGGCCAAACCGCGGCATGGCGCAACCGGTCACCGGCTGGCGCGCTGTTCGATGCCATGGCAGGATGCCCGGGTTCAGGTGCCCGGCAATGTCGGGAGAATCGGGAAGGCGGTGTAATTCCGTCGCGTGCCCAGCGCTGTAAGGGGGACTCTTCGCGCGATATGCCACTGGCGACCGTCGGGAAGGCGCGCGGAGCGAACGAACCCAAGCCAGAAGACCGGCCTGGATGCCCAGGGGAGCGCTCGCGGACGGGGTGCAACCCGTTCCGATCCGTGAGGGGAATCATGGATACGAATGGAGCGTTTTCCGCGCAGGAGCGGGCGGCGGTCTACAAATGCATCTTCCATCGACGGGACGTGCGAGGCGAGTTTCTTCCCGATCCCGTTCCGGATGAGGTCCTGACGAGAATATTGCTGGCCGCTCACCACGCACCCTCCGTCGGCTTCGTGCAGCCCTGGGTCTTCATCGTCGTTCGCCGTGCGGACGTGAAAGCGCGGCTTTTCGAAGCCTTCGTGCACGCCAACACCGAAGCTGCAGGCATGTTCGAGCCCGGGCGCGCCGCCAAATATCGTCGGCTCAAGCTTGAAGGCATCCGCGAAGCTCCCGTCGGGATTTGTGTGACTGGTGACCGCAACCGCGCCGGGGCGACCGTGCTGGGGCGCACGCATCAACCCGACATGGACCTCTACAGCACGGTTTGCGCGGTCCAGAATCTCTGGCTTGCGGCCCGGGCCGAGGGCGTCGGCGTCGGCTGGGTCAGCATCATCAGACCGGAACATCTGCGCGACATCCTTGCGATACCGTCGGCGGTCGTCCCGGTGGCCTATCTCTGCATTGGCTATACACGCTATTTCCATGATAAACCCGAGCTTGAGAAACGCGATTGGGCGAGGCGCATCGATATCCGCGAATGCATCCGCTTGGAGCAATGGGACGGTGAGAGGCCTGCCTGATCGCGCAATTCTCGCGCCGGAAACGCCGCCAGGACTTCACTTCTTGATTCTCAGATGCCCGGCGGAAAGGCACGCCACGCGATCTTTTTCTTGAGGCCGCGGCCTCGCCCGACGGGCTGTGCAGAAGGAGCGCGTGATTGATCGACAAGCGCAGCGTGCTCGGCATCGATGTCGGGGGGACGTTCACCGATTTCGTCGCCTACGACTTTCGCACGAATGCGATCAAGACCTGGAAGGAGCCCTCGACACCTGAGGACCCGGTCGAGGGCATCGTCGCCGGCCTGAAGCGGAACGGCGATTGCGATGCCATCGCCAATGTCCGTATCGGCACCACCGTTGCCACCAACGCCCTTCTCGAGCGCAAGGGCGCCACCATCGCCTATGTGACGACCAAGGGGTTCCGCGACGTCCCCTTCATCCAGCGTGGCAATCGCCGCGCCCACTATGACATGAGCTGGGTGAAGCCGAAGCCGCTCGTCAGGCGGCGGCACTGTTTCGAGCTGGCGGAACGCATCGATGCCTACGGCGCGGTCGTCATTCCCCTCGATGAGGTGCAGGTGCGCGCCGTCGCGGCGGCGATCAGGGCCGTGGCCGAGATCGAGGCCGTCGCCGTGTGCCTGCTTTTCTCATACCTCAATCCGACGCACGAGCTGCGGGTGCGCGACATTCTGGCGGGGGAACTGCCGGGCAAGGCGCTGTCGATTTCCTATGACGTCCTGCCGAAATGGAAGGAATACGAGCGCGCCTCGACCACCATCGCCGATGCCTATCTGAAGCCGGTGGTCGGCCGCCGACTTAAGGCGATGCGCGGACGCCTCGACGAGACGGGATTGACCGCGCCGGCGGTCATCATCCGATCGAACGGCGGCGAGATGACGCTTGAAGCTGCCTCCGAAGCGCCGGTGCAGATGGTGCTGTCGGGGCCGACGGGCGGCGTCATCGCCAGCCGCTTCGTCGCCGACGAGCTCGGCATCGACAATCTCGTCACGATCGACATGGGCGGCACCTCGACCGATGTCTCGACCGTGATCGGGCGCAAGGAGAGCTTCACCACCGCCTTCGAGATCGAATGGGGCGTGCCCATCCAGGTGCCGATGATCGACATCCGCAGCATCGGCGCGGGCGGTGGGTCGATTGCCTGGATCGACAAGGGCGGCATGCTGCGGGTCGGGCCGCAAAGTGCCGGGGCCCGGCCCGGCCCTGCCTGCTACGGCCGCGGCGGAACCGAGCCGACGGTGACGGACGCCAATCTCGTGCTCGGCCGAATCAACCCCGACAATTTCCTCGGTGGGCGCATGCAGCTCGATGTCGAGGCGGCGCGCCGGGCCGTCGCCAAGCTCGCGGCCGTGATCGAGACCTCCCTGGAAGACACCGCCCTCGCCATGGTCCGCATCGTCGACAACAACATGATCGGAGCGCTGCGATCGGTGCTGATCGAACGCGGCCTCGATCCCCGCGACTTCACGCTCTGCGCTTTCGGCGGCGCGACGCCGCTCCACGCCAGTGCGCTGATGCGCGAGATGGGCATCCCCCGCGCCGTCGTGCCGATCCATCCGGCCCAGTTCTCGGCCTACGGCTTCATCATGACCAATCCGCGCGTCGATCGGCAGAGGACGACGCAGCTGATCTCGACCCGTTTCGATGTCGAGCGCGCCAACACGGTCATGGATGAGCTCGTCGGCCAATGCGTCGCCGAGCTCGCGGCGCAAGGCTATACGCACGACATCGAGGTCCACCGGGCCCTCGAAATGCGCTACCTCGGCCAGAACTACGAGCTTGAACTGCCGCTTGCCATCGAGCGGTTCGAGCCGGGCGCGACCGAAAAGCTGTGGGCCCTGTTCCACGACACCCACAAGGCCCGTTTCGGCTTCTCCACGCCTGGGGAGATCATCGAGATCGTCAACTACTCGGTCACCGCCATGGCGCGCACGGCAAGGCCGGCACTCACCGAATTCGGCCGGGGCGAGGGCGAGCCGAAGCCGAAGGCGCAGCGCCCGGTCTCCTTCCTCGGCGGCCCCCGATCGGTGCCGGTATTCACCCGCGCCGACCTTCTCGCCGGTCAGATCGTAAGGGGGCCGGCTCTCGTTGAAGAGGAGGCCTCGGTCACCGTGCTCGACGCCGGATACCGGCTCACGGTGCATCCCTGTGGGCACCTGCTGATCGACGTTGAGGGATAGCTTCCATGCGCTTCTCGGAGAACGGCTTCTACATCGAGAAATACCTCAAGTGCGCCAATTGCGGCATGCTCGTCTACGGCAAGGGCCTTGCGAAGGAGCGTGGCGGCAGGGCGGCGCTCTATTGTTCGGACTGGTGCGTGGAATGGGCTCGCCTGCGCGCCGCCAATTCCGGCCATTTCAGCCTGCCCATCGTGCAGCCGAAATTGCCGATCGAGGCCCGCCACCGGCCGGCCGGCCCGCGCATGTCTCCTCCCGACATGGTGATGATGAACATCCTCGATTCGACCTTGGTGTCGATCTGTCGCGAGATGGGCATCCTGTTGATGAAGACGTCCTACTCGACGATCTTCAACGAAGGCCTCGACTTCACCTGCGCGCTCGCCGACACCAAGGGCGACATGATCGCCTGCGCCGAATTCTGCCCGACGATGATCGGCGGCATGCCGCTGCTCATCAAGACCTGTGCCCAGGAAATCCCGTTCGACAGCCTCGAGGAAGGCGACGTCATCCTCCACAACGACCCCTATCGCGGCGGCCTGCACTGTCCCGAACACACGTTCTTCAAGCCGATTTTTGTCGAGGGCGAGCTCATCGGCCTTGCCGTCTGCATCGGCCATATCGCTGAAATCGGCGGCATGGTGCCTGGCGCCTTCTGCGGCGAGGCAACCGAGATTTTCCACGAGGGCTTGCGCGTCCCGCCCGTCAAGATCAAGAAGGCCGGCCGCGATGTCGAGGAAGTCTGGAAGCTGCTTCTCGCCAATTGCCGCACGCCGCGCCAGAACTATGGCGATCTTCGCGCCATGATCGGCTGCGTCGATCTCGGGGCGAGCCGCGTCGCCGACATCGTCCACAAGTATGGCAAGGCGGTCTTCCGCCAAACCTGCGAAGACCTCATGGACTACGCCGAGCGCCGGATGCGGGCCGAGCTCGCGGCCTTCCCGGACGGCAAATACAGCTTTTCCGACATCGTCGAGAATGACGGGATCGAGCGCAAACCCTATACGGTCGCAATCGACCTGTACGTCCAGGGCGATGAGATCGTCGCCGACTACGACCGCAGCTCGCCGCAGGCCAAAGGGCCGATCAACGCCACGCTCGGCGTTGCCACCGGCGCCGTCTATAACGGCCTCCTGCACATCACTGATCCGTCCATCCCCAAGAATTCCGGGGCCTTCCGGCCGATCAGGGTCGTCTCGCCGCCGGGCCGCGTCACCAATGTCGATTTCCCGGGCCCGCTCGTTGCCGGCAACACCGAGACGCATCCGCGCCTCGCCAACATTACCATCGGGGCGATGGGCGCCTGCGTTCCGGAGCGCGTGATGGCCTCCGAAAGCTGCACCGGCACCAACTTCGTGTTCGGCGGCAACCACCCCGACTACGACGAATATTTTGCCTGCTACGACATCATGTCCGGCGGTTGGGGCGGGCGTTACGGGCACGACGGCAACGATTGCGTGATCGCCATCAACGGCAACTGCCGGTTCAACCCGACCGAAGTGTTCGAGACGCGCTTTCCGTTCCGCGTGGAGGACTGCGAGCTGGTGCAGGATTCGGGCGGTGCAGGCCAGTGGCGCGGCGGACTGGGCTACCGGCGGACCCTGCTTGCCACGTCCGTCGCGATCACGGGGAGCCAGTGCAGCGACCGCCATGAGGTCAGGCCCTGGTCGATTTTCGGCGGCGAGCCCGGCGGCAACGGAGCTACGCTCATCCAAAAGGCCGGCGCGAACGAGTGGAAGACGGTGCGCGAGCTTTATGGCAAGGTCTCGTCAAGCAAGTACGCCAACATCACGCTCGATCCCGGCGACCGGGTCAGGCTCGTCACCCCGGGGGGCGGGGGCTACGGCGATCCTTCGGCGCGTGCCCCGGCGGCCGTCGCCGAGGATGTGCAGGAGGGCTACGTCTCGGCGCAGGCAGCGGCCAAGAGCTATGCCTATCCGCGCCGCGAATGACGGCCGTGCCACGACACGGCGAATCGGGCTTCAGAGGACGCTCGGACCGAAAATCTGCGACGTCATTGCGAGGCAGTATTACGGTGACGCGACCGTATTTACCTTTTTGGAAACGCCGTGCTGTCGTTGCGACGTGACCCGCATCTCCGTATTGTCGTCTTGGGTATAAAGGCGATGGACTGTGGGCAGAAAAACAGTAAAGACGGTCGTGTCACCGTAATTCCGAGCGCGCAAAAGCCCCGGGATATCCAGGCGGTAACCCCGAATGGCCGGGCGATCCCAAAGGCGGACCTAACTGGGTTCCAAATCCAAATCCGGGTCAGGGCGGAGGTCCGTACGGGTGGGAGGATAAGAAAGGAGATGTCTGGTGTCCAACTGGTCCGCGCCCGGGACGGGCGCACGGACAAAAACCACGGCCCCATTGGGACGTTCAAACACCCGGCGGAGGGTACCGAAACGTATATCCGTTTGTCCCGATTCTCCCAACGCCTGCCCCGCTGCCGATCCCCATCCCTGAACCCATTCCGATCCCCATCCCTGAACCGATACCTGTCATTCCGTTCTAGCTGTAGTCGAAACCTTGTCGCGCTTACCTCCCGCCTGCACGGCCGTTGAACCTATTTTGCCCTGGTGAGTACCGGTCCCACCGATGATCTGAGGTCGAGAAATGAAAAACATTCAGGTAATTGACGGCGCGGATAATTGCAAGTACCGTGTATTTGCTGCGACTGAATCTGAGTTTGAGCTCATATTCCCAAACGGCGCTGACCTAGAGTTTATCGAAGATTTTCTTGATCGCGTCGGAGAAGAGCTAGGTTCAGAAATTATGGACGCGATTTCGACGCGGCCAATCGAAAAGGAAGATGTTAAAGGAATTCATGGGACATTGTTTTATGAATTGATTAACGTAAAGAAGAAATTTTATCCAAACAAGAGGTTTTCAGACGATAAACGTGGAGGATAATAATCTACCCTGAGCGGAATAACTTACACCGCGTGGCTGCGATAGTCGGTGTCG
>JAFAME010000069.1 GCA_019233695.1 Methylobacteriaceae bacterium | reverse complement strand
GCCTTGAGCGCCGCCTTGAGCGTGCTCGCGATGGTGGCAGGCAGCCTCATCGGCCTTACCGTTGCGATCCTGCGCGTCCGGCGCATGCGCTGGCTCGCGCCTGCCGGCACGGCCTATGTCGAGTTCTTCAAGAACACGCCGCTCCTGGCACAGATTCTTGGTGTCTACTACGCCCTGCCGGTCGTCACCGGCCTGAGACTGGACGCGTTCAGTTCGGCACTCATCGCTCTCTCGCTGAACGTGGGCGCGTTCATGAGCGAGGTGCTGCGCGCCGGCATCATTGGGGTCGACCGAGGGCAGTCGGAAGCGGCGAGCGCCATCGGCCTCACCGAATTCCAGAGCTACCGGCGCATCATCCTTCCGCAAGCCCTGCTCGCCATTCTTCCTGCCTGTGCATCGATCTGGCTGAGCCTTTTGAAGGATACCTCCGTCGCCTCGGTCATTTCGGTGGCAGAGCTGATGTATAACGGGCGGACGCTGGCAGTCGACACCTATCGGCCCGTCGAGATCTTCACGGTGTGCGGCGCCCTCTACTTCATCGTCGTCTATGTGCAGTCGATCCTTCTGGAACGCGCCTATCAGGCTTGGCTCGCCCGGTCGCGCCGAACGGTCGTCGGGCGCGCAAGCATTGCGGGGCGCGCGCGAGGCGGAGCCCTGCCGTGACGATGGTCAAGCCGATCCGCTCCGACGCGAGACGGCCGTTGCTCGAAGTGCGGGGCCTGAGCAAAAGCTTCGGCGCCGTCCCGGTGCTCAAAGGGGTCGAACTCGATGTCTATGAACGGGAGGTCGTGTCGATCATCGGTCCGAGCGGCTCAGGCAAGAGCACGCTGCTGCGCTGCCTGAACCGTCTCGAATTGCCGAGCGCTGGGCATGTCCGACTTGAAGGAAGGGAAGCCGGAACTCGATCCTCCGAGCTGGTGCGGCTGCGCCGTCGCATCGGCATGGTCTTTCAGAACTTCAATCTGTTCCCACACATGACGGTGCTGGGCAATGTCATCGAAGGCCCCGTCACGGCACTGAAGATGCCGCGGGCTGAGGCCGAGCGCCTCGGTCTGTCGCTTCTGGAAAAAGTCGGGCTCCGCGAGCGAGCCGCCAGCCGGCCGGCCCAGCTCTCGGGCGGGCAGCAGCAGCGCGTGGCCATCGCCCGGGCACTGGCGATGCGCCCGACGCTCATGCTGTTCGACGAACCGACCTCCGCGCTCGATCCCGAACTGACCGGCGAAGTGCTCGCCGTGATCCAGCAACTCGCCGAGGAGGGCATGACGATGCTGATCGTGAGCCACGAAATGGCATTCGTCCGGCGCGTCTCCGATCGCATCGTGATGATGGATCACGGCGAGATCGTCGAAACCGGTCCCCCGGACGAGATCTTTGCCCGCCCCACAACCGAGCGCACCCGCCGGTTCCTCGCATCGTTCGAGCGCTGACCGCCGCCTCTGTCCTGTGCGTCATTAGAAATGGAAATGTGAGCCAATGCAGCGCGAGACCTTCTTCGAGGAGAGCGAGTACGTCGCGCGGCAGGCCCGCCTGCGCCAGGCGTTAGAGCGGCGCGGGATCGATGTCTATGTCACCACGAGCCCGTCCTGCATCGCCTGGGCGTGCGGGCACTTCTCGGTCAACGTCTGGGACCTGATGTTCCTGGTTGTCTCGACCACGCGGGAGCCTCTGCTCTGCCTGTGGGAGTTCGAGCAAACGCGGTTCGACGCTTCGGCAGTGCATGTCAAAGGGCTCGCCTGGGCGACAGGAACCGACCCGGTGGCCTTTGCAACGGATGCGATCCGCGACCGGTTCGCAAACGCGGGCCGTATTGCGCTCGACGTGGCAAGCCCGGCCGCTGGCTACGAGACGCTCGAGCGACTGCGCCTTGCCCTCGGCGCCGAGGTCGTCTGCGGCATCGCCGATGATGTAAGGCTGGTCAAGAGCGCGGCGGAAGTGGCGATGCTGACAGCCTCGGCGGCGATCACGGACGCTGCGATCGAGGCCGCGTTTGCAACGACGAGCCCTGGAATCGAGGATCGCGACATCGCCGCCGTCGCGATGGCGGAGCTGGCGAAGCGCGGCTCCGCCATGTTCAGCGTTGCGCCGATCGTTGCCGTGGGTTGGCGCGCGGGTGCGCCCCATAGTTCCTGGGGCGGCTCGCGTGTCGGACGCGGCGAGCCGGTGTTCATCGAGCTTGGGGCCTCTGTTGCCCGCTACACGACCCCGCTCATGCGCACCAAGTGCTTCGAGCCGTCGCACGAGGTGGAGGAGCTGGCACGCTATTCCGACGCGTGTCTTGCCGCCGTCATGGCGCGGACAAAGCCGGGCGAGCGCGTCTGCGATCTGGTCCGCGCCGGGCTCGACACACTGGCGCCCATTCGCGCGAGAATTCTGTTCCACGACACCATGGGCTACTCGCTGGGCGTCACCTACCCGCCGGCGTGGCTCGACAATCTCTCCTTCATCCTGTCGCTCGCCAATACCCGCGAGGTGGAGGAGAACATGGTCTTCCATCTGCCGGTGATGCTTCGCGTCGCGGGCAGGTACGGCGCGGGGTTCAGCGAATCGATCCTTGTGACGGCGCGCGGCTGCGAGCGCTTCAGCCGGCTACGGCGCGCACTCTCGTTTGCCTAGGAGCTGTCGCGATGTCAGGCGGCAAGCGGGTTCTGCTCTGCGAGCTCTATCACGAGACCCATACGTTCGTTCCCGACCTCACCGGGATCGCGGATTTCCGCATCGAGCGCGACGACGCGCTGCTTCGCCGCCGGGGCGACGGATCGGTCGTGGACGGCTTTCTGGAAGTCGCCGCGGCGGAAGGCTGGACGGTCGTTCCGGCCGCAGCCTTCGCCGCCATGCCATCGGGCATCGTCGATCATCGGGTGTTCGAGATTTTCTGGTCGGATGTGCGCGAAAGGGCTGTCGCGGCGATGGCCTCAGGCCTCGACGCAGTATTTGTCGCCCTGCACGGGGCGATGGTCACGACCGAGATCGAGGACCCGGAAGGCGTCTTCCTGGAGTGCCTGCGCTCGATCGAGGGTCTCTCTACGCTGCCGCTGTTCGGCGTCTTCGACCTGCACGCCGCCTTCACCGACCGGATGGCGCAACGCGCTGATTGCCTGGTCGCCTATCGGGAAAACCCGCATACCGATGCGCGTGCGAGCGCCATGCGGGCCGCGCGGCTTCTCGCGCGAAGCCTGGCGACCGGCGTGCGGCCGCGCAACCGCGGACGAAACCTGGCAATGGTGTGGCCGCCATCGGGGACGGGCACGGCGGATAGTCCGATGCGCGAGCTTGAAGCCCTCGCCCGCTCGATCGAGGCGCGCTCCCCTTCGATTTGGGCGGTCAACGTCATCGCGGGCTTCGCCTATGCCGACGTGAGGGATGCCGGGGTGGCGATCTCTGCCGTGACGGTCGGCTCGGATGCCGAGGCGGAAGAGGCCCTCGATGCGCTTGAGGCGCTGGCGCACTCCCTGCGCGATCAGGCGATCCCCGCCCACGAAAGCATCGATGCGGTGCTCGACCGAATCCTGCCGATCCATTCGGGCCCGGTCGTGCTCGTCGAGCCGTCCGACAATATCGGAGGCGGGGCGCCGGGGGACGGAACCGGCATCTTGCGTGCCTTGGTCGAGCGGCAGGTGCCGGCCGCTGCGGTCGCGATCGCCGACAGCGAGGCTGTTCGCATCCTCGCAAACCTGCCGATCGGCGCGCGCGCACGGCTGGCGATCGGCGGCAAGTCCGGCGCACTCGCCGGCGGCCCGCTGCTGCTCGAGGTCGAGCTCCTGTCGCGCAGCGACGGCCGTTTCGCCCTCGAGGATCCGCAGAGCCACCTCGCCGCGATGGTCGGCACGCTCGTCGACATGGGTCCTTCCGCCGTCGTCCGACACGCCGGCCAGATCATCCTGCTCAACAGCCGAAAAACGCCGCCATTCGACCTCGGCCAGTGGCGCAGTCAGGGCATCGAACCGACGGCTCTGAAGCTGATCGCGGTAAAGGCCGCCGTGGCGCACCGGCGCGCCTATGATCGCATCGGGGCCGCAAGCTACACGGTCGCGACGCCCGGACCTTGCCCCGTGAACCTCGCTGAGCTGCCGTATCGGCGCATTCGTCGGCCGATCTTTCCGCTCGACCGCGCGGCGGCTGTGGAGTAGGGCCGGTTTTCGGCCTTCGCTCGGCGCAAAAGCGGCCCGCGCCTTCGGCCGGCGCGGGCCTTGCCAGGGCCGCCAAGCGTTGCCGCCGTTGCGCGGCACCACCAACTCCACCATCGAAGGGTCGGTCAGATCGGCCAGCAGCGCCGGCCGAAGGGGCCGATGTGGAAGCCGAACGGGCATGGGCTGATGCCACCGGCCCAGTAGCCGCCCCACTGCCCACCAGGCCGGCAGAAGCCAAACGGGCCACGGTGTCCGAAAGGACCGCATCCGGCGTAAACCTGAGTGACCGTCGGCGCGGCGGCGTCATCCGGAGGCGTCCAGGCCGGCATCGCCTGCGCCACCGACATGATCGTCGAGGCAGCCAGACCCGCCGCCAGCGTCCACGCGAGCATCTTACGCATTGTGATCTCCTATTCTGGAGAGGCCGACCATTCGGCCTCGCGCATTCGTCGGCGCTGGGATCGCAAAGGTTCGAGCCACGCCGTCGCGTTCGGCTCGGCTGGTGCGATTTCGCACATGTCTGGAAATGATCGAAGCGGCACTTGCCTCAAGGAA
>JAFAME010000051.1 GCA_019233695.1 Methylobacteriaceae bacterium | reverse complement strand
CTCGCCGTGCCGCCCAAGGTAGTGCACCACTTCACCACCGCCAGTCGAATGCCCGACGTGGATTGTGTTCTTGAGGTCCAGATGCGCCGTCACTGCGGCGAGGTCGTCGGCATAATGATCCATATCGTGGCCATCACCGACCTGTGCCGAGCGGCCATGGCCGCGCCGATCGTGCGCAATGACGCGATAGCCCTTGCTGAGAAAAAACAGCATTTGGGCGTCCCAGTCATCGGCCGAGAGCGGCCAGCCGTGGCTGAAGACGATTGGCTGACCCTTGCCCCAGTCCTTGAAGAAAATCTCGACGCCGTCTTTTGTCATGACTGTGTTCATCATGCGAACTCCTTAGTTGGTGCGTGCGACCGGCTCATTCCGCAATGTCAGCTCAAGCCTTTCACAAAGGTCAGAAGGTCGTCGTTGAACTTTTCCTTATGAGTGACCGTCAGCCCGTGCGGCGCGCCCGGATAGACCTTCAAAGTCGGTTTCTTGATCAGCTTCGCGGACAGGAGGGCCGTGTTCGCAATCGGGACATTTTGATCATCGTCCCCGTGGACGATCAGCGTTGGGATATCGAGCCTCTTGAGGTCCTCAGTGAAGTCCGTTTCCGAGAACGCCTTGATGCCTTCGTAGGACGCCCTCAACCCTACCTGCATGGACCACAGCCAGAATGCATCCTTGACGCCTTGCGAGACTTTCGAGCCCGGACGGTTGCCGCCATAGAACGGCCCGTCCCCGAGATCGCGATAGAATTGTGCACGATCGCCGGCAACGCCAGCGCGGATACCGTCGAATACCTCTATCGGAACACCACCAGGGTTGGCGGATGTCTTGAGCATCAAGGGTGGGATCGAAGAGACCAAAACGAGGCCGGAAATGCGCGCCGTCCCAAACCGGCCAATGTAGCGCGCAATGTCCCCAGCACCGGCCGAATGGCCAACCAAGGTAGCGGACCTTAGATCAAGCGCGCCGATCAGTGTGGAGATGTCCGCAGCGAAGGTGTCGCAGTCGTTCCCTTCCCACGGCTGGCTCGACCGGCCATGGCCGCGACGATGAAAGGCGACACAGCGGAAGCCGCGTGACGCCATGAACATCATCTGATCATCCCAGGCATCGGCGTTGAGCGGCCATCCGTGACTGAAGAGGATGGGCAGCCCCTTGCCCCAATCCTTGTAGTAGATCTCGGTCGCGTCCTTTGTCGTGATCGTGCTCATGCTGCGAGCTCCCCCGCTCAAGGGGCCGCCCGGCCGGCTCGGGTCTTGAGCGTTCGCCGCCCTCGGCAAGGGCGCCAGTGCCGACGCCGCCACAAGACCACCGATCATGAGGTTGCGGCGAGATGGAGACCTCTCGCTTAACTGGCCGTTGTTCGGATGAGTCATGCGGCGTCTCCGGCTGACACTTGCGTACCGCGTTGCGGCGCGCACGGACAGCCGGTATGGTTGAGAGGGAACTTCCCGAAATTTGGAATGACGGGACGGCTATGGACCGCTTGGAGGCGATGTCAGTGATCATCGCCGTCACCGAGACGGGCAGCATCTCAGCCGCCTCGCGTCGTCTGAAGTCGCCAGTCGCGACCGTCAGCCGCAAGGTCGCCGAGCTCGAATCTCGCCTAAATGCCCAGCTTTTCCAACGCACCTCGCGACGGATGACGTTGACCGATGCCGGTCGGTCCTACATCGACGCCTGCAAGCGCATCATCGAGCAGGTCGATGACGCCGAAAGGGAGGTGACCGGCGAGTACCGAATTCCCAAAGGGGAACTGGCGGTGACGACGCCTTGGGGCCTCGGGCACACGCATTTGCTGCCGCTTGCAGTCGAATTCCTCGAAGCCTACCCGGATATCTCGTTGCGGCTCGTGTTGACCGATCGCATCGTCAATACGACCGAAGAGAACATTGATATCGCAATCCGCGTCGGGGGCCTGCCGGACAGCAGCATGATCGCGACCCGCATCGGCTCGATCCGCATCGTCGTGTGCGCGAGCCCCTCATATCTGGAGGCACGAGGGCTGCCGAAGCAGCTGACCGATCTGAGCCAGCACGATTGCATCACCATCGACGATCACACGATGCCGTCGGTCTGGAAATTTGTGCGGGGCAGGCGCACCAGGGTCGCGCCGATTAGATCGCGCTTGTGCGTCAATACTTCTGAAGCGGCGGTGTTGGCAGCCATCGAGGGCGCCGGATTAGCGCGAGTGATGTCATACAAGATGGACGCCGCCAAGCGCGCTGGAAAACTTGCCATCGTGCTGGAAGAGTTCGAACCGGAACCACTTCCAGTGCATATCATCTACACCCCGCGTAAGCCGATGCCGCTTAAGCTGCGCGCATTTCTCAACTGGATGACGCCGCGACTCAAAGCCCGACTAACCTTAGCTTGAACGCCAAGTCCCGCTCGGCGTTGCGTTTCACATTCAGCCTCGATCCGGAGGCTCATCCCGTACGCGAGCACGACTTAGGGAACGGCCCGCAGCGAAGTCGTCGCGGCCGTGCGCAGCACCGAGTTTTCCATCGTACCTCAAGCAGCAAGATGCCCCGCCGATTCCTACGCTAGGCTGCGCCACCGCCCACTCGAGTGCAGATAATGCTTTCGCTCGGCGCGATTCTGGCGCAACTAAACATTCTAACAGGCAGAGGAGCATAGCGAGGCGACATGGTGTAGTCGAAGAACACGAGAGATCGGTAGCAGAGCGGTGCGGCTTCAGTGGAAGCGCGCGAAGTGAAGGTTTTGCACCCTCACTCCCACTCGATCATTTTGATACATAGTAACGCATTGACCTAACGAGGCAATTTCTTTGGATGTCCCCGAAGAACCGTCTCCGCGATCCGTCAGAAATTTGTGTTCATCAAACGCAAATTTCGAAGATCCCGATTTTGTCGGTCTCAGAGACTATCGCCATCGATCGGTCGACTATTCGCTTCTCGGGCACACACGCGTTCGGCATTGCGCCGTAAAAAAGACCGTCAGCAGCAAATCGTAAAGGTGAGAGAGACCGTTTCGCGACGGTCTCTCTCACCCTTCAATACGCGGGGATACTTGTCGAGCTGGTCCTGCCCAGTCTCGCCAGCGTCGGGCGCCACGGCGGCGATATCGACAAGGCCGGCGCGCGATCATCCATCCCTGCACCCGTGATCGTGGCGCCGCCATAGGAATGGCCGACACTGGTCGTCCGGCCGACGTTGGATGACGGCCGCGGTCCGGTCGATGTCGTCAAGACCTGATGAACGAGAGCAGGTCGGGGTTGAGAACATCCGCATGCGTGGTCAGCATGCCATGGGGATAGCCCGGATAGGTCTTCAGCGACCCCTTCTTGAGCAGATCGACCGCACGCGGCACGGTACTCTTAAAGGGGACGACTTGATCGGCCTCGCCATGCATTATCAGTACCGGCACGGAGATCTTCTTGAGGTCTTCGGTATAATCTTCCAGCCAAGAGTCGACAGTCGCGTAGTGAGCCAGGGCACCACCGGCCATGCCCTGGCGCCACCAGTTCGCAATGATCGCCTCCGAAGGCTTGGCCCCGTCGAGGTTGTAACCGTAGAACGGGTTCTCGGGGACGAACCGGAAGAACTGCGACCGGTTGCCCATCATGCCCGCGCGGATCGATTCGAACCACTCTGGCGCCTGACCGGACGGGTTGTCCTCGCTCCGGTACATGTTCGGCGTCAGGGAAGCGACCAGTACCGCCTTCGCGACGCGCTCCGGGTGGCGGGCGACATAGCGAGCCACCTCACCACAACCTGTGGAGTGGCCGATGTGGATCGCGCCGCGCAGGTTGAGGTGCTCGGTCAAGGCCGCTAGGTCGGCAACCCAGTGGTCCATGTCGTTGCCGGTGCCGGGCTGGTCCGACCGGCCGTGGCCGCGCCGGTCGTGAGCGATCACCCGGTATCCGTGGCGAAGGAAAAAGGTCATCTGGGCGTCCCAGTCGTCCGCCGAAAGCGGCCAGCCGTGGCTGAAAACGATCGGCTGGCCTGAGCCCCAATCCTTGTAGAAGATGTTTACGCCGTCCGTGGTGGTAATGGTAGCCATCGGGTTGCTCCTTCTGCCTGAAGTTGCCGCAGCCTCTGCGCACGGACCGGCTGTCGGTGCACGGCCATTCGGCGGAGACGTTATCGTCCGGAAGCCGTCAGTCGTAGAGTTAAACGGAGTAAAATCTGTCGGCGAGGCTTGAGCGTCGTCGCGCAACGCACCTGGGGCGCTTTATGAAAGCGCGTCCGGCATTTCTACCTGTGCGGGATACGGAAAATTCGGCGGCTCAACCCAACCGCTCCAGCAGGTCGCGGGCTCTCCGCAGGTCACGGGTATCGAACCCATCGGTGAACTGGCCATAGAGCGGCGCGAGCAGCGCGCGTGCCTCACCAGAGGCGCCGCGCTCATGCAGAAGCGACGCGAGATCGTAGGCCGCGCGGAACTTGAAACAGGGGACTTCGATCTCATCGGCGTCCCGGAGCGCCGCGCGCAGTCTCGCCTCCGCCTCGCCGATTTGGCCCTTGGCCCGTTCGGTCCCCGCTTTGATCCTCAAGAACTCCGGACGCATCTCGCGGTGCGGGCCCCGCGCAAAGATGAAGTCCAAAGCCTCGACCGCGTCGTCGACATGCCCGTTTTCAAGCATTGTCTCGGCCAAAATCGATAAATAGCCCTGGTGCGCAACGCGGGCCGCTTTCCGATAAAGGCTATCAAATGCAAGCCGAAGTTCCGCTGGGTCGTGAGCGTCTGAGGAACATGCGTTCAAGACGGCTCGAAAGCAAACCGCTCTACCAACCCACGCTCCCAAGCCATTTTGATCAATGGTTCGTTCGAGCAGGCCGAGACCATATGCCGCTTTCTTGTAGTCACCCATGTGCAGAAGAGTGTCGATCAGGCCTGTGCTCAGGCAATAGGCGAGCGTCAGCCCATGTCCAAGGTTCAGCGCCATCTCCAAGGTTTCGTCTATGAGCTTTTGCGCCCGGCCGGGCTTTCCCGCATACCATGCACTGGCCGCGAACCCGGTCCGGATCATGGCCTTCATATTCAGCTGCGATTTGCTGAGAGAATGCTCGGAGTAGTCATCCATCTCGGCAAAGACTTTTTCCAGTCGCGCGTGATATTTCACGAGGTAGCCTTCGCCGGCTTCCCAAAAGCCATAAACGTGTTGATGCTCCCACAATGCGAAGGGATCGTTCGTCTGGACGGCGGCAAGACGCATCGCTTCGAGAATATCGGGCAGATTTGAGCGGTTTCCCGGCAAGACCGCATAAAGCGCCAGCGCGCCAAGCGCACGGAACTCCGCGTTTGCATCCGAAGCCTCCCGCGCGAGGTCGATTACCCATTGGAACATCGAGATCGTCTTTTCCGGATCGTCGAATAGAAGCGCGTTAGCCGTCGCAAGCCCGACCGCCAGATTCAGCTTCAGGGACGGGTCTTTGCAGTCAATGCCGTCCAACTCGGCCAACGCTGCTTTGCAGTTCCGGCAACTTTCCAGGTCGAGCGACAGCGTTTGCCAAAGAGGAAGCCCGGCAGCGACAAGCCTTGTCCCCAGCAAGAGGTCCTCGCGGCCGTGGAGCGCCCAATCTATCGCCTTGCGGAGATCGTCCACTAATCCCGCACACAGCATTTGCCAATCGCGGGCCGCCATTCCGGCCTGTTCTAAACTGGCACGTTCAAGAATCTCCAATTGACGTCGCGCATGTCGGGACGAAACTCTGTCGAGTTCGCCATGCGCCACCAGCAGATCGCCGGCAAAGGCGCGCGTGCTGTCCAGCAGGCGATAGCGCGGCTCGCCGGCTTCCCGGTCGATGCTCAACATCGCCTTGCTCAGCAGGCCGGAGATAGCCTCGACGACGACCGGCGGCGATAGGTCGAGGGCCGCCCCTACATAAATTGCCGAGTCGGTGATGAAGGCTGCGGAGAAAATCGAGACCGCACGAAGGACTTCCGCCTCACTACGTGTCAGCAGCGCATAACTCCATTCGAGCGTCATGAGCAGGGTTTGTTGCCGCAGCGGGCCACCCGGGTCGTCCCGTCGCAATCTGCGGAACCGGTCATTCAATTCGCCGAGGACGAAATCCGCGCTGCGAGCTTTCAGTCGCGACGAAGCCAATTCGATTGCGAGCGGAGCGCCATCGAGGCGACGGCAAATCTCGGCAATGGCAGGGGCGTCTCCATCCTGGATTCGATAGCCTGCCTTTTCGAATGCCCGCGCCGCCAGAAGCTGCGGGCCGGAGTACGCCAGCACGGCCTCGACCGTATGGTCGCAGTCTCGCGGCGGAATCTTGAGCGGCGGGAGCCACACGACGTGCTCGTGCTGTGCGTCGAGTACCTGGCGACTGGTGGCGAGGACGCGCAGGTTAGACGTGTC
This sequence comes from Methylobacteriaceae bacterium, assembly GCA_019233695.1. Taxonomy (GTDB): domain Bacteria; phylum Pseudomonadota; class Alphaproteobacteria; order Rhizobiales; family Beijerinckiaceae; genus JAFAME01. The sequence continues at coordinate 8,122 of JAFAME010000051.1, read as the reverse complement.
GGCCAGCAGGATGTCGCAGACACGCGCGACTTCACTTTTCACATGTTCACAGGTGTCGAGGACGAGCAGGGCTTTGCGCCGTGCAAGCAGCGATGTGGCCGCCGGAAGAACGTCTCTGCCCTCAAGACTGATTCCCAGAGCCGCGGCGATCGTGGATGCGACGAATTCCCCGTTCACGACGCGCGCAAGGTCGACGAAGGTCGCGGCGTGACCGGTTTCATCCTCGAATATCTGCGCCGCCGCGACTGCGACGGTCGTCTTTCCCATCCCGCCCGCAGCGACGATCGTCGATAGCCGGTGGTGGGCCATCGTGGCGCAAAGTGCCGCGATTTCTTCGTCACGGCCGATGACGGTGCGCAATTCCGGCAGGGGCGTGGACCGCGGCAAGTCATCCGAAGATGACAACGGGCGGACATCCGAGCTCAGCCAGTACCCGCGGCCGACGACGTTTCTCACATAATCATGGGCGGGAGAATACTCGCGCAGCGTCCGGCGAAGGGACGCCACGGTGACCTTCAAATTGCTTTCATGAACAAACACATCGGGCCAAGCCGCGGCGAACAGCTCTTCCGAATGCACGAGGGCGCCGTTCTTCTTGGCAAGAGCCTTCAGGACATCCATCGCTCTCCCGCCAAGCCGAACTTCGGCGCCCTCGCAGAACAGCTTGCGATGCTCTGGGTAAAGCCGGAACGGACCGAAGGAAACGACGTCGCCTTGCTCTTCCAACGCAATGCCTCGTCGACTGGTGTTGTTCTCTTTTACTCCTTGATTGACGATATGGCGCAGATCGTCAACGAACTATCCCCTAACCCTCTAATATTCCCACACTATTACTATCCAGGCCCCGCTGGGGTATCCCATACCCCTCACTCCCACTCGATCGTTCCCGGCGGCTTCGACGTCACGTCGTACACCACCCGATTGATCCCCCGCACTTCGTTGATGATCCGCGTCGCCACCTTCCCCAGGAAGCCCATGTCGAAGGGGAAAAAGTCCGCCGTCATGCCGTCGACCGAGGTCACCGCGCGCAGCGCGCAGACGTGGTCGTAGGTGCGCCCGTCGCCCATCACGCCGACGCTGCGTACCGGTAGGAGGACCGCAAAGGCCTGCCAGATCGCGTCGTAGAGGCCCGCCTTGCGGATCTCGTCGAGATAGATGGCGTCGGCGCGGCGCAGGATGGCGAGCTTTTCGGGCGTGATCTCGCCCGGGCAGCGCACCGCAAGGCCGGGCCCGGGGAAGGGATGGCGGCGCACGAAATCTTCCGGCAGGCCAAGCTCGCGGCCGAGCGCGCGCACCTCGTCCTTGAACAATTCGCGCAAGGGCTCCAGCAGCCTCATGTTCATGCGCTGCGGCAGGCCGCCGACGTTGTGGTGCGACTTGATCGTCACCGAGGGGCCGCCGGTCGGCGACACGCTCTCGATCACGTCGGGATAGAGCGTGCCCTGCGCCAGGAACGCCGGGCCGCCACCGCCGTCGCCGGCACCGGCCTTCGCCCGGGCTTCGAACACCTCGACGAAGAGACGGCCGATCGTCTTGCGCTTCTCCTCGGGGTCGGTGACGCCAGAAAGCGCATCGAGGAACATTTTCGAGACGTCCACGTGGGCGAGCGGGATGTTGTAGTGGTGGCGGAAGAGCTCGACGACCTCGCCCGCCTCGCCCTGGCGCAGGAGGCCGTGGTCGACGAAGACGCACGTGAGCCGCTCGCCGATCGCCTCGTGGATGAGGACCGCCGCGACCGCCGAATCGACGCCGCCCGAGAGGCCGCACACCACCCTGCCCTCGCCGACCTGCGCCCTGATACGCGCCACGGCCTGCGCCCGGAAGGCGGCCATCGTCCAGTCGCGCCTGAGCCCGGCAATATTGTGCACGAAATTCGCGATGAGCCTGGCGCCGTCGGGGGTATGGGCGACTTCGAGATGGAACTGCGTGGCATAGAAGCGCCGCACGTCGTCGGCGATCGCCGCGATCGGCGCATTGGCCGAGGCGCCGATGCGGCGGAAGCCGCGCGGCAGCACGGTGACGCGATCGCCGTGGCTCATCCACACCGGGTAGCGGCCGCCCTCCTTCCAGACGCCGTCGAAAAGGGCGCAGGACTCGACCACCTCGACCTCGGCGCGGCCGAACTCGCGATGGTGCTCGCCTTCGACCTTGCCGCCGAGCTGGGCGGCCATCACCTGCTCGCCGTAGCAGAGGCCGAGGATCGGCACGCCGGCGTCATAGATCGCCATGGGGGCGCGCGGCGAGCCCGGCTCAAGCACAGAGGCCGGCCCGCCCGACAGGATCACCGCTTTCGGCTGCAGGTCGCGCAGTGCCGCCTCGGCGCGCTGGAACGGAACGATTTCCGAATAGACCCCCGATTCGCGCACGCGCCGGGCGATCAGCTGGGTGAACTGGCTGCCGAAATCGATGATGAGGACGGTCTCGGGGGAATCGGACATGTGCTGTGGTCCTGATGCGGGGCCGAAGTAGGCGAGACGGCAGGGCAACGCAACAGGGGCGGTGGCGGAGTAGCGGTAGCCCGGATGGAGCGTAGCGCAATCCGGGATCGCTCCCCACGCTGCTCGCGCGTGGGGGCCGCAAGCAGGTCCTTGCGGCGGTCGTTGCCCCGGATTTCGCTGTGCTCCATCCGGGCTACGACTTCGATGGGCTAGAACTGCACGCCCTTGGTCAGCGCGCCGTCGATGACGAGGTTCGTGCCGGTGGTGAACGAAGAGGCTGGGCTTGCCAGGAAGACGACGCCGCGGGCGACCTCCTCGGCCGTTGCCATGCGGCCCGTCGGATTGAGCGCCAGCGCCTGCTTGAAGAAATCCGGATTGTTGCGCTCGATCGATTGCCAGATGCCGCCGTCGAAATAGGTGTTTCCGGGCGACACGCTATTGACCCGGATCATCTTGGGGGCGAGCTTGTAGGCAAGGCCGTGGGTGTAGTGGATGAGCGCCGCCTTGATGGCGCCATAGGCCGGGCCGGTGAAATCGATCTCCCGGCCGGACACGCTGGAGATCACCGTGATCGAGGGCGCCTTCGACTTTTCGAGCCACGGCAGCGCCGCATTTACCGTGCGGACGGTGTGCAGCATGTCGGTCTCGAATTGCTTGTGCCAGGCGTCTTCGTCGTCGCTGACGGCGAGCGCGGAGACGTTGGCGACGACGATGTCGATGCCGCCGAGCGCGGCGGCGCTCGCCTTCACCCAATCCTCGAGCGCGGCCTTGTCGACGACGTCGAGCGCCTTGCCGAAGACGCCGACGCCCTGGCCCTTCAGGGCGACGACCGTCTCCTCGACCTCCGCGGCATTGCGGGCGCAGATGCCGACGCTTGCCCCTTCCGCCGCCAGGATGTCGGCGCACCGCCGCCCGATGCCCTTGCTGCCGCCGGTGACGATCGCCCGAAGGCCTTTCAAGCCGAGTTCCATGATGCCCTCCTCTTCCTTCGCCGGGACCGGCCGCGCCCCGCGCTCAGCCGAGATAGGCTTTCAGCATCGAGGCGCCGAGCGTGTATTTCGGATCGACCATGTTGCCGAGCCGCACGCGTCCGGCCTGGGTACATAGGAAGTACGCTTCCGCTTCCTCGAAACCGTAGTCGGCGACGAGCCAGCGCACGAGGTCGCGGTAGGCCATGCGGGCGGCATCCTCCATCGGACGCGCGCTGCCGATGCTCATGATGAAATCGGCGGTCTCGAGCCGCACGCCGGGAATGCTCCAGCCCTTGATGATATCGACCCTCACGGTGACACGGGCCGCCATCTCGACGGCGACGCCGCAGCTCGCCATCGCCCTGCCGGGCGTGACAGTCGCCGAGATAAAGATAGGCGGCCTCGTGCAGCACGGGAAAATAGACGATCGCGCCGGGCGCCACGTCGGGCATGTCCATGTTGCCGCCCCAGTAATCGGGCTGAAGCGAGCTGACGGCTTCGATCTCAGGGCTGACGCCCAATGTCCCGATGAAGGGCTCATAAGGCAAGGTGATCCGGTCGCTGAAGCGCACGCCTGAGGTCGTGACCTCCATCTTCTTGACGCGCTCCGGCAGCGGCTGGTTGAGCATCGCCGTCGTCGGCGTCGCAACGAGGCCGCCGAATTCCGGGATCAGCGCCGTCGTGCCGACGGGCTGAGGCCCCCGCGGTGCAATCGAAAGGATGTGGACGGCAAGCACGTCGCCCTTCTTCGCCCCCTCGACCGCAATAGGGCCGTTCTGGGGATTGACGAAGGGCATGGTGAGGACCTTCGTCGGCAGGTCGTCGATGGTCCTGATCTTGCCACCGAACGCATCGAGCGTCTCGGCGATGATGGTGTCACCCGGCCTCACCCGAATGACGGGCTCCACATAGGGACCGTAGACGTAGCGGTAGGCGCCCTGCCGGGCCTCGGTCAGTTCGTGGGTTGCGCCCGCGCCCCCGGCCGAGCCCTTGCGGCCCATGTAGGAGGTCTCGATCCAGCTCATGAATGGCTCCCGGGTTCCTGTCCGCATCTATAGCGTGCGCCAGACCGGCTTGGGGAGCAGAAACTCGACGGGCGCGAGGCTGCCGGGGCTCCAATCCATCGCGGGATTTGGCTGGCATTTGAAGCTTTTGCTTGAAGGCGTTGAAACGGGGCGGCTCTAGGCTCGCAACCTTTCGCGGCGAATGCCGGCTGGAGGGCGCCAAGTGAGACTGCAGATCCGCATCGCCGATATCCCGCATCGCTTCTCGGAGGGGGTTGAGGACGCAACGCCGGCAAGGCCGCCCGCACGACGCGCAATGCACGTGCTCCTCGACATGCTCGCGGCTTTGCGCGCGAGGATCGCCGGCACCGTCGCGTCGGCTTTCGCGATCGCCAAGCTGCAGCCCCTCGGCGTCCTCGCCAAATCTAGGCGGGAGACTTAAGAGCCGCGACAAAGAATCCGTCGGTGCCGGCCGCGCGTGGCGTCAGCCGCAGGGCGGGGCCGTGCGGCGATGCAAAGCGCGCGATTTCGGGCAGGCCCGCTGCTTCCGCAAGACGCGTGGGATCGATCGGCTCGAAGCCGGAGTGGCGACCGAGAAACCCGGCAACTCGGTCCTCGTTCTCCTCCCGCAGGACGGAGCAGGTGATGTAGACGAGCCGGCCATTGGGTTTCAGGAATTCCACAGCCTTTTCGAGAATTTCGTCCTGTTCGCGGAGGCGCTGGGCAAGCGCGCCCGGCCGCATCCGCCATTTCGCATCGGGATTGCGCCGCCACGTGCCGGTGCCGGTGCAGGGCGCATCCACAACGACGACGTCGCAGCGGGCATGCAAATCGGCGAGGCGATCATCCGCACCCCGCGGCGCGCGCACCTGCACGTTGCGCGCGCCCGCTCGCTCGAGCCGTGGGTAGATCGGCGTCAGCCGCCGTCCGTCGCTGTCGGTTGCGTAGACTTGGCCTTTGTTCTCCATCATCGCCGCGAAGGCGAGCGCCTTCCCGCCCCCGCCCGCGCATAGATCAAGTACCTGCTGGCCGGCGTGGACGCCCGAGAGCAAGGCAGCGAGCTGCGAGCCTTCGTCCTGCACCTCGACAAGCCCTTTGACGTAGGCGGGCTCGCCCTGCAGCGATGGTCCGCGGCCGTCCTCTGCAAGCGGCAGGCGCAGACCGATCGGCGAGAGCAGCGTCGGCTCGGGGCGCAGATGTGCCAGCGCCTTCATGGCTTTGGCACGGTCGGCTTTGAGCGCATTGACGCGCACGTCGAGCGGCGCGCGCTGCGCCAGCGCCCGCCCCTCCTCCGCGGCATCGTCCGCGAAGGCTGCAGCGAACGAGGGCGCAAGCCATTCCGGATAGTCGCCGCGCACATGTGCCGGCGCGTCGTCAAGGCGGACGTGCGTGAGCCGGGCGTGCTCATCGTCGCTCAATGGGGTGGGCGCATGGCCCTCGCCCGAACAGAGGGCTGCGATCGACTCTGCACCCACTCCGCGCAGCTCTCGCAAGGCGCCGAGCACGGCCGCGCGCGGCGTGTCCGCGCCCATGATCCAGGCTGACGACGATTTCCGCCGCAGGCCGTCATAGACGAGCGAGGCAACGGCAGCCCTGTCCTTTGATCCGGCAAAGCGGTGGGCGAGGCCCCAGTCCTTCAGGGCATCCGCCGCCGGCCGGCGCCTCGCCTCGATGTCGGCAAGGACCTCGATTGCGGCGGACAGGCGAGCGGATGGAGTCATGCGTTCGCGGCATTCACGACCGGAGCGCCTTTACGCACTTTCACGACCGCGAGGGATAGTTCGGGCTCTCGCGTGTGATGTCGATGTCGTGCACGTGGCTCTCGCGCCACCCTGCCCCGGTGATCCGCACGAACTCGGCCCTGGCCTGGAACTCCGGGATCGTCTTTGCCCCGACATAGCCCATGGCCGCCTTCAGTCCGCCGCCGAGCTGATGCAGCACCGAGGCGGTCGGGCCGCGATACGGCACCTGGCCTTCGATGCCTTCCGGCACCAGCTTCAGGGTGTCCTTGATCTCCTGCTGGAAGTAGCGGTCGGCCGAGCCGCGCGCCATGGCGCCGACCGACCCCATCCCGCGATAGGACTTGTACGAGCGGCCCTGATAGAGATAGACCTCGCCCGGGCTCTCGTCGGTGCCGGCGAGAAGCGAGCCGATCATGACGCAATCGGCTCCTGCGGCAATCGCTTTCGCCATGTCGCCCGAATATTTTATGCCGCCGTCGGCGATGACCGGAACGTCGCGACGGCGCGCCGTTTCGGCCGCATCGAGGATCGCGGTCAGCTGTGGCACGCCGACGCCGGCGACGATCCGCGTCGTGCAGATCGATCCCGGCCCGATGCCGACCTTGATCGCGTCGGCCCCGGCGTCGATCAGGGCCTTGGCACCCTCCGCGGTCGCGATATTGCCCGCAATCACCGCGGTCTTGTTGGTCAGCCTCTTGATCCGGCCGACCTGCGCCAGCACCCGCTCGGAATGCCCGTGAGCTGTGTCGATGACGATGCAGTCGACGCCGGCATCGATCAGGAGTTCCGCCCGGTGCAAACCGTCTTCCCCGACGGTCGTGGCGGCGGCGACCCGCAAGCGGCCGTCCTGATCCTTGCACGCATCCGGATGCAGCGTCGCCTTCTCGATGTCCTTGACCGTGATGAGGCCGACGCAGCGGTAGTCCTCATCGACGACGAGCAGCTTCTCGATGCGATGCTGGTGGAGCAGGCGCTTGGCCTCGTCCTGGCCCACCCCCTCGACAACGGTGACGAGGTCTTTCGTCATGAGCTCGCGCACCGGCTGGGCCGAGTTGTCGGCGAAGCGCACGTCCCGGTTGGTGAGGATGCCGGCAAGGCGCCCGGCTTTGCCATTTCCCCCGCGCTCGACCACCGGTATGCCGGAGATGCCGTGGTGGCGCATGAGCGCGAGGGCATCGGCAAGTGTCTCGTCGGGATGAATGGTGATGGGGTCGACCACCATGCCGCTTTCGAAGCGCTTGACTTTTCGAACCTCCTCGGCCTGCAGCTCGGGCGTCAGATTGCGGTGCACGACGCCAATGCCGCCGGCCTGGGCCATGGCGATGGCAAGGCGCGCCTCCGTCACCGTGTCCATGGCGGAGGACATGATCGGCAGGTTCAGGGAAATGCCTGAGGCAAGCCGCGTCTTCAGATTGACCTCGCCCGGCAGGATCTCCGAATGGCCGGGCTTCAGCAGCACGTCGTCGAAGGCGAGCGCCTCCTGAAAGATCACATTGGGAGCGTTCATCGCCACTCCTGTCGAAAAGCCGCGCCCTGTCCGAATGCCTGATTGGCCTTGCGAGCAGAGCTACGAACAGCGTCCGCGGGCGCGAATCCGCGCAACCACGAGGACAAGTGGCAGCGGCTCTTAGCACGACCGCCGCGCGGGGCAAACAGAAAGGCCTCGCCGACCTCGCCGACCCCGGCGATTTTCGGCTCCTCGCCGGGCCGTCCATCATCTCTCGTACCTCGCGGAGCCGAACTCGTGTTGACATTACCGGTCAGTTAAACCGATCATCTCGATAGTTGACATGCGCTCTGGGGCGCTCGGCGCACAGCGGTGGTGTCGGCCGGCAACGCCAGGCCAAATCGGAGGGTTTGCGATGCGTGAGCTCGATTTTCTGAAGCAGCAGCACCTGCGCGGCCGCATTTCTCGGCGCGAGTTCCTGGGCCGTGCCGCGGCGCTTGGCGCAAGTGCCGCGCTGCTT
>JAFAME010000035.1 GCA_019233695.1 Methylobacteriaceae bacterium | reverse complement strand
AGGGCTGGACCGCCGCCTGGCGCGAGCCGGAGCCGAAACCCCAGTATGATGTGGTCATCGTGGGAGGCGGCGGGCACGGCCTGGCGACGGCCCATTATCTTGCTGCCCAACATGGCGTGACCAACGTCGCGGTCGTCGAAAAGAGCTACATCGGTTCGGGCAACGTCGGGCGGAATACGACGATCATTCGCTCGAACTATCTCCTGCCCGGCAATATCCCTTTCTACGAGTGGTCGCTGAAGCTGTGGGAGGGCCTGGAGCAGGATATCAACTACAACGCCATGGTCAGCCAGCGCGGCGTTCTCAATCTCTATCACTCGGACGCGCAGCGCGATGCTTATGCCAGACGGGGCAATGCGATGCGGCTCGAGGGCATCGACGCGGAGCTTCTGGATCGCGACGGGGTACGGACGTTGGTGCCTTTCCTCAACTTCGAGGACGCGCGGTTTCCCATCGGCGGCGGCCTGCTGCAGCGGCGCGGCGGGACGGTGCGTCACGACGCGGTCGCCTGGGGCTATGCGCGCGCCGCCGACCGCCGCGGCGTCGACATCATCCAGAACTGTGAGGTCACCGGCATCAGGGTCATCGACGGCCGGGCTGTCGGCGTCGACACGGCCCGAGGCTTCATCGGGGCAAAAAAGATCGGGCTTGCCTGCGCCGGCCACTCCTCGCGCGTCGCCGCCATGGCCGGGCTGCGATTGCCGATCGAAAGCCACGTGCTGCAGGCCTTCGTGTCGGAAGGCATGAAGCCGCTCATCGACAATGTCATCACGTTCGGGGCAGGGCACTTCTACATCAGTCAGTCGGACAAGGGCGGGCTCGTCTTCGGCGGCGACATCGACGGCTACAATTCCTATGCGCAGCGGGGCAATCTGCCGGCCGTCGAGGAGGTCTGCGAAGGCGGCATGGCGCTGATGCCGGGCATCGGCAGGCTTCGGGTCGCGCGCACCTGGGGCGGCGTCATGGACATGTCGATGGATGGTTCCCCGATCATCGACAGGACGCCCGTCGAAGGCCTCTATCTCAACGCAGGCTGGTGCTACGGCGGGTTCAAGGCGACGCCCGCCTCGGGCTGGTGCTTTGCGCATCTGATCGCCCGCAACGAGCCATATCCCGCGGCAGCGGCCTTGCGGCTCGGCCGCTTTGCTTCGGGCAATCTCATCGACGAGAAGGGCGCCGGCGCGCAGCCGAACCTGCATTGACAGTCTCCTTCTAGGGTGGTCCGGGGCGAGGGGGCCGTCAAATGGCTGTCGACCGCGCCCGCTCGCGTCCCCGCAAAGAAGCATGCGAAGAAACTACGAATTGTCATGCCGGAAGCGCGAAGCGCTATCCGGGATCCGGGGACAAGCTCCTCAAAACGGGCAGGTTCCGGATCCCGGCTCTGTGCACCGCATGTGCGGTGCTTCGGCCGGGATGACACTGCGGGGTTCTAACCGGAGAGCGCGAACGGCTCGGCCGCGATAGGCAGGGCGGAGCCGCCGATGATGAGCGCGAGAAGCCGGGCGGAGCCCGCCGCGAGCGTCCAGCCGAGCGGCCCATGGCCGGTATTGAGGAACAGATTCCGGACGGGTGTTTGGCCGATCAGCGGCCTTCCGCTCGGCGTGAGCGGCCGCAGGCCCGCCCAGTGCCGGATCTTGCCGCGGGGATATTCAGGCAGGATCGCTGCCAGATTCTGGATGAGCATGCGGCCGCGCGCTTCGTTCAGTGAATTGTCGTAGCCGGCGAACTCGACGGTTCCGGCCACCCGCAACGTGTCGCCGAGCGGGGTGACGGCTGCCTTCAGTCCGTCATCGGCCACAGGGATCCGCGGGCCCTTGTTCCAGCCCCCGGCATCGACGGTGATCGAATAGCCCTTGGCCGGATAGATCGGCAGCGACAGGCCGGCGGAGCGCCCCACGCGAGGCGAATGGCTGCCGAGCGCGAGAACATAGACATCGCCGCGAACCGGCCCGCGTTCGGTCACGACTGCAGCGATCCGGTCGCCTTGGCGGTCGAAGCCGAGGATCGCGTGACAGAAGGCGAAATGCGCACCGCGGGCCCGCGCAGCCCCGGCAATGCCTTGCGTGAACTTGAACGCATCGCCGCTCTCGTCGTCCGGATAGAAGACGGCGCCGGATAGTCGATCGGCAATCGGCGCAAGCGCCGGTTCGAGGGCAATAGCCTCGGACGCGGCAAGAATCTCGGCGCGGACGCCCTCGTCGCGAAATATTGCGGCTGCCCGGGTGGCGCTCGCCATCGAAGCCTGGTCGCGGAAGAGTTTCAGGAGCCCGCTCGGATTGCGGTCGTATCGCAGCTTCTCCGCCTCGGTCAGGCGGCGCAATTCCGCGACGCTCATCAGCGCGAGCGACAAGGTGGCCTTGGTGTTGGCCTGCCATCGATGCGAACGGCAATTGGCGAGGAACTCAACACCCCATCGCAGCATGCCGGGGAGCGCGCGCAACCGGAGCAGCATCGGCGCATCATCGCATCCGAGCCATTTCAGGATTTTTCCGGGAGTTCCCGGGGCGGCCCAGGAATCGGAGGTTGCCGGCGTCACGAGGCCGCCATTGGCAAAGCTTGTTTCGAGGCCGACGTCGGGCTGCCTGTCGAGAACGGTCACTTCGTGGCCAGCTTCGGCCAGGTAGTACGCGGTCGTCGCGCCGACCACGCCTGCGCCGAGGACGACCACGTGCATTGGGGCCGCCCTAGCGATTCAAATGCGCATAGGCGACGATCTCGATGGCCGCGCCTGGAACCATGAGGCCCGCGACGATCACCGTCGCGCGGTTGGGAAAGGGCTTGCCGAAATAGCGCCGGTAGACGGCATTCATGCCTTGAAAATCATCTTTCCGCGTCAGATAGACGAGCACTTGAGTGACGTCATCGAGAGTCCCGCCGGCCGCTTCCACAGTGCGCTTGAGGTTTGCGAAGGTCAGCTCCGCCTGGAGGGACATGTCGCCCGTTTCGATCGAGCCGTCTTCCCGGATCGGGATCTGGGCCGTGTAGAGCACGCCGTCGGCGGTCACGGCCCATTCGATCGGGGCCTCTTCGCTGGGCAGATGCGTCTTCACCGGGTGTCTCATAGCGATGCTCCCGTTCATGCCGCCCAGGGAAGAAACTGCCCGTCGCGGCGATAGGATTCGTGGTAATGGCGCAGCTTCGCCTCATCGACCTCGATCCCGAGCCCTGGTCGATCGATCAACCCCCAGTGCGGGCCTTGGGCGATCGGCAACGGCTCGACGAGGACGTCGTCAGCCATCATCGCGGCGGTCTGCTGCGAGCCGTCAACGACATTCGGCAGGCCGAGCAGCATGTGGTGGCCGGCGGCCGCCGCAATCCCGAACTCCCCATGTGTGTGCTTGCAGACGCCGATGCCGTGGAGGTGGGCCAAGTGCGAGAGGGTATGGAAGCGGCGCAGCGTCCCGACCCAGTAGCTTGAAAAGCAGAGCACGTCGGCTGACGCACTCTCGATCATCCGCACGACGTCGCTCTCGCTGCCAAGGCCCTCGTTGGCGCAGAGCGCCACCGGGACGTGCTGACGCAGCCGCGCCATGAGCGAGAGCGGGAAGGCTTTGACCGGCGCCTCGGCGCAGTCGATACCGTAACGATCGTTCCAGCGGCTCAAGAGGTGGCTGGCCTGCGCGAGCGACCAGGCCTCGTTGGCGTCCACCCTGATCGACCGATCCGGCCCGATCGTCGCGCGAATGGCCGAGAGCATCGCCTCCTCGGCGCGGGCGTCGACCCCAACCTTCAGATAGAAGCAATCATAGCCGCGCTCGACGCCGGCGCGGCACTGGTCGACGACATCGTCCGGATCCCCGGCAGCAAGATAGAAGAAATAGCTGACGCGGGAGCGCAGCGCGCCGCCAAACAGCTTGTAGAGCGGCTTGCCGCAATCCTTGCCGCACAAATCCCATAGCGCCATGTCGATGCCGGCGAATGCGAAATTGCCGGTCGTCACGCGGTAGTCCCAAAGGCCCGTCCGGTAGACCTCCCGCGCGATGGCCTCGCTCTCCCAGGGATCGCGGCCGACCACAAAGGGCGCCATTGCCCGAACGGCAGCCTCGATCGAGGCGGTGTCGGCGCCGCTGCAGCTTTCGCCCCAGCCGACAAGCCCCATGTCCGTCGTCAGGCGGATGACGACATCGCTGACGCCGCCACGCTGCACACGGGCGCTGCGCTCGGCATGTCTGTAGGGAATGCTGACGGGGAATGTATCGAGCCTGACGATCTTCATCGGTGCGTCGCTGCTATTCGGAACGTTCGAGAATCTTCTTGAGAAAGAGGCGGGTGCGCTCGTGGGTCGGGCGCCGCAGGACGGCCTGCGGGTGACCCGCTTCGACGATCCGGCCGTGATCCATGAAGATGACGCGGTCGGAAACATCGCCCGCGAACTGCACCTCGTGGGTGACGATCATCATGGTGCGGCCTTCTTCGGCAAGCTTGCGCATGACACTCAACACCTCGCCGACGAGCTCGGGGTCGAGCGCCGAGGTCGGTTCGTCGAAAAGGATCAGCTTCGGTTGCATGGCAAGCACGCGCGCAATGGCCACGCGCTGCTGCTGCCCGCCCGAGAGCCTTTCGGGAAACTCGCTGATCTTGTGGCCAAGGCCGACCTTGACGAGCATCTCGACGCCAAGTTCGCGCGCCTCCGCTGCCCCCAGCCGGCGGACGCGCTTGGGGGCGAGCGTGACGTTGTCGAGGGCGCAGAGATGCGGAAACAGATTGAAGCGCTGGAAGACGAAGCCGATCTCGGCGCGCGTGCGCGCCATCTCGCGGTCGCTCAGATAACGCGAGCTGGCGTTGCCAGCGCGATGGCCGATCCGGGTGCCGTCGATCCATATCTCGCCGCTCGTCGGCCGTTCGAGATAGTTGATGCATCGCAACAGCGTCGTTTTTCCCGAGCCGCTCGGACCGATGATCGACAGACATTCGCCGCGCGAAACCTCAAGATCGATGCCCTGCAGCACGGGAACGATCCCGAAGCTCTTGCTCAGGGCAACGATTCGGACGAGGGGTGTCATTGCCATCAGGGCTGCGGGCCGGGCGCTACGCCCGGCCCTGAAACCTCAAGTCGGCTCATTTCGCAAAGCACGATGCGGGCGCTTTCGGCGCCTGCCAGCCATCTGGACGGTCGACGCCGATACGATAGTCCTTCGGCGGCGGGTCGAACCAGCTTGGATTGCCAAGCCCATAGGCCGACATCGTCTTGACGTTCGAACAGTCGGCCCAGGCCTTGGTGATCTCCTTGTTGATCGCGTCGTAAAGCTCCTTCTCCTCCGGCCAGATACCCATGATCGAATAGTACTTTGTCGACATGATCGGATATTTGTCGGCCTCGGGAACGAGCGCCACCTGGTGCAATCCCCATTCGGGATGCTGCAGGAGCGCGTATTCCACGAGCCCGGGGTCAAGGACCGCCATGTCGAGGCGGCCGGCGATCAGGTCGCGCATGACCCCGTCCGACGTGTCGTAGAGCTTCACCTCGCCGACGTTGGGAATGGATTTCAGCTCCGGCACCAGGGTGAAGCCGGTCACGGTGCCGATCTTGTGGCCGGAGATGTCGGCGAAGGTCGAGTAGTTGGTGTCTTTCTTCTGCAAGAGGAACGTCCCGAAATAGTAGATCGGGTCGGTCAGCAGCATGATCTTGGTGCGCTCTTTGGTCCAGCCCATCGAGCCGAGCATGATGTCGACCTTGCCCTGCTTGGTCGCCTGGATGAGGGCCGACCATTCCATCTGCTGCGGTTTGATCTCAAGGCCGAGATCCTCGGCGATGTGGGCGAGCAGGGCGCCGTCGGTGCCGATCAGCTTGCCGTCCTTCCAGCTCGTCATCGGCATGTCGCCGTTGAAGCCGACGGTGAGCTTTCCGGGGTCGATGGTCTTCGGCGCCGCCGCCGCGGCGGAAACCGGCATCCCCGCCATGACGATAGCGGCAAGCGCGCCGATCGCCGTGCTCAGCGCGATGCGCCGCGTCGCCATTCCGGCGTGGTCTTTGAACGTGTCCATAGGTGTCTCTCCCTGATGAGTATGCGAGGAAAAATTCCGATGATCTGGCTTCCTGTCCCTCCTTTTCTCAGTGGTGACCCTTCGAGAAGGCTACCTCCAGTCGCCGCACGATGAGCGAGAGGGGATAGCTCATGGCAAAATAGAAGACGGCCGCGAGCACATAGAGATGCATCGGCATGAAGCTTGATGAGGCGAGATCCTTGGCGCGCAGCATCAGCTCGGGGGCAGCGATGATGGAGGCAACGGAGGTGTCCTTGAGAAGGCCGATGGCGTAGTTGCCGAGCGGCGGCAGCACGATGCGGATCGCCTGCGGTGCAATGACGTCGGTCATCGTGAGCGCCGGCGTCAGGCCGAGCGACAGCGCCGCCTCGCGCTGGCCGCGATCGATCGCCTCGATGCCGGCGCGAAACACTTCCGCGAGCAGGGCGCCGCCCTGCAAGCCAAGTCCGATTGCCGCGGCGGTGAAGGAGTCGAATTCAAGGCTGGGAAAGACGGCCGGAAGCCCGAAATAGATCACAAACAGGATGACGAGAGCAGGCGTCCCGCGGCCGACCTCGACGTAGAGGATGGCAAGCCAGCGCAGCGCCCAGGACCTCGATGTGCGCGCCAGTGCGCCAGCCGCGCCGAGCAGCACCGCCAGCATGAAGCTCGTTGCCGTCAGCCGCAGCGTTTGCAGGGCAGCGCCCAGCATTTGCGGTCCCCAGTCCGGCAGATTGGCGATGAGTTCGTTGGCAAAACGCACCATGGTCAACGCCAGCTCTTTGTCGCCATCTGCAGCCGCAGGGCGAGATGCGAGAGAGGGATGCTGAGGGCGAGATAGATGCAGGCGGCCAAGAGATAGACCTGCATGCTGAGGTAGGTCTCCATCACGAGGTTGCGGGCGCGAAACATGATCTCGGGAGCCGCCACGCTCGAGGCAAGCGTCGTATCCTTCAGGAGCTGCACGGCGTAATTGCAGAACGGTGGCAGCATGATGCGCACCGCTTGTGGCAGCACCACGAAGCGCATGACGTCGACGGGGACGAGGCCGAGCGATAACGCCGCCTCGCTCTGTCCGCGATGAATGGCCGAGATCCCGGCCCGGAACACCTCGGAGAGGTAGGCCGCCCCGTTGGCGCCAAGTCCGATGATGGCGGCGGCAAGGGGCGGCGGGCTTAGACCAACGTCGGGCAGGCCAAAATAGATGATGAAGAGCTGGGTGAGAGCGGGAGTGCCGCGCATCACCTCGACGTAGGTGCGGGCAGCGATTCGGATCGGGAGCAACGGCGCCCGCGAGAACAGCGCAAGGATAAGGCCTCCGGCGAGCGCTATCGCGAATGCGCCGATGGCCACTTCGACGGCAACCCCCGCCCCCTCGAGCAGTACGGGGAGAAAACGGGGCGTGACCCGAAAAAGAGTCTCCCAGAATTCCACCCCTCGACTCCGCGCGGCGTGACTGCTGGATTGCCGCAATGGTCCTATCATCCTATGTAAACGTCAAGGGCGGCGTGCCGATTTCCGAGCCGCCCTCATCGAGGGTCGGCCATGTTGGAAAGGAAGACCGTTCCCGAGCGCGCTCTTGGACGATCCAGCCTTCACGACCGCATCGTCGAGGAACTCGGCAAGCGCATCGTGAGGGGCGAATATGGGCGCGATGCGCTGCTACCGACCGAGGACAACCTGGCGGCTGAGCTCGGCGTCAGCCGCAATGCCCTGCGCGAAGCTGTCAAGGTGCTCGTCAGCAAAGGTCTGGTCGAAGTCAGGCCGAAGACAGGCACGCGCATTCGCCCGGCGGCAGATTGGAACCTGCTCGACCGCGAGATTCTGGGTTGGTACGTCCATTCCGAGCTGCAACTGACGCGTGCCTTCGAACTCGTCGAATTTCGCCTGATCGTCGAACCGAAAGCTGCTTATCTGGCGGCGCGTCGGGCGACGAGCGAGGATATCGCGGCAATTGATGCGGCGTGCACGGCGCTGGAGGCTTGTATCGGCCGGCCGCAGCTCGTGGCCGAACGTGACATCGTCTTTCACCGAAGCATTCATTTTGCTTCGCACAACGCCCTTCTCAACCATCTCGGCTCGCTCACTGCCTCGCTCATGCAGATGCAGGTCGACATGACGACGCAGGAACAGGGCTCATTCGAAAGCGGCCTGCCGCTGCATCGGGAGCTTACGGAGGCGATCAGGCGACGGGAGGCGGTGAAAGCCGAAGAAGTCTCGCGGCGTCTGGTCCAAATGCCGTACGACGATCTCGCCAGTCGCTACGCTGTGCCGGCACAGCGGCGGCTTGCCGACGCTCGCCGCCTGGACGAGACGACGCGGCCAACGTGAGGTCGCGCTGGCTCCGGCACGCGCAGCCAGTCGAGTGGTTACGAGGTCCGAATCGCTTTGGCGGCGGAGCTTCAGCTCGGCTCTACCGGACCCCGCGTCATGACGGCGGCAAAACGGCCCGCCCGCCGGCGTGAGATTTTGGCTTAAGCGGCGCTCGCCGCAGCCTTGCCTCGTCCGCGCCCCGCGCGGCCCGTGGCCTTCCGCTTCTGTCCGAGGCCCATCTCCTTGGCGAGCGCCGAACGTGCCGAGGCATAGGCCGGGGCGACCATAGGGTAATCGGGACGCAGGCCCCATTTTGCCCGGTATTCGTCGGGCGACAGCCCGTATGCCGTGCTCAGATGGCGCTTCAGCGACTTGAACTTCTTGCCGTCCTCGAGGCAGATGATGAAGTCGTTGGTAACGGACTTCTTGATCGGAACCGCGGGCACTTTCGGCTCCTCGACCGGCTGCGACGGACCGCCGGTGCGAATCTTTTCAAGCGACGCATGGACCGACTGGATCAGCGCCGGCAGGTCGCTCACCGGCAGTGAGTTGTGGCTGACGAAGGCAGCGACGATCTCGGCAGCCATCTCTATCTGACTTGCGGATGTAGTGGTATCGGCCATTTGCGCACTCCAATGGGAATCAATTAAGTGACCCAAGACTGTCGATATCACCTGGAATTTCGTCCCGTCAAATATATTTTTTGATCGCAATCATGTTGTTGGTGGATTGCGACAACAGAAATGGGGCGAATGCCCTGCGTAAAGTCGGATACGACATGCGCTAGCAGAGGAAAATTCACTGTTTTGAGCAAATCCGCCGTGCGGTGGAGCCTTGGCGAAGGCAACCTTGGAGAGCGACAACATGGCCGGAGACAAAGAGGCCACCCACGCTGCTGTGGCTCACGTGTGCCAGGGGTCAGAGCTTCGGCTATCGCAAGTTGTTGGCATCACCCCTTTTTCGCGAAATATGTCAATCGAGCGCGATGCTGAACTGGTCGCGTCTGGGCGCGGCGCAGACTGGCGCTGTCGTCAACAGGCTTGATCGCACTGCCTCAATGGTGCACCCTTGCCGGCGCGGCGGTCTGCGGCATGGCCCATCCCGATCGAGAGGCGACCGGACCAGCGACATTTCAAACTCCGCCGAGACGCAGAGGGCACCGTCGGCGCCGGGACGTTCCAGGGCGAAGAGGAGCTGCGATGTCCACGCTGATCGACGAGCGGCAACAGCCCTACGGTCTTTCGGGAGGTTCAGGCGATGCTGTTGCCCTGACCAACGAGGTGATCGAAGACCGGGTCGAGACGCGGTGGTTTTCGTGCCTGATCGACCGCAAGCTGCTCAAGCAGTTGATGCGGCGCAGCGATGCCGAAGGATTGAAGAATTTCGGCCCCTGGCTCGTCCTCTTGATCGCCAGCGGGTATGCCGGCTTTCTCGCCTGGGGCACGTGGTGGGCGCTGCCGGCCTTTTTCCTTTACGGCACGCTCTATTCATCGAGCGACGCGCGCTGGCACGAGTGCGGCCACGGCACGCCGTTTCGGACCCGCTGGCTCAACGAAGCCTTCTACCACCTGTCCTCGTTCATGACGCTCAGGGAAGCCTATTTGTGGCGCTGGAGCCATTCGCGGCACCATACGCATACGATCATCGTCGGCCGCGATCCCGAAATCCAGGTCACCCGGCCGGCGGATTTGGCGAAGATTGCGCTCGATTTCTTCTACGTTTTCGGCGGCACCGGCGAACTGAAGAAGATATTCATGCATGCCCTGGGCATCGTCGGCTCGGACGTGAAGGATTTCATGCCCGAGAGCGAGCGCAGCAAGATGATCTGGTCGAGCCGCGTCTATGTCGCCGCCATCAGCGGCACCGCGATCGGCTCGATCGCCATCGGCAGTTTCCTGCCGATGATGTATGTCGCACTGCCGCGCTTCTATTGCGGCTGGCACCACCAGCTTTGCGGTCTCACCCAGCACGCCGGCCTTGCCGAGAACGTGCGGGATCATCGTCTCAACACCCGCACGATCTACCTGAATTCGATCTATCGCTTCCTCTACCTCAACATGAACTACCACATCGAGCACCACATGTTTCCGATGGTGCCCTTCCACGCCCTGCCGAAGCTGCATGCCGCCATCAAGGACCAGCTGCCGCGCACCTATGCCGGGATCATCGATGCCTACAGGGAGATCATTCCCGCGCTCTTCCGGCAGGCGCGCGATCCCGGCTATTTCGTTTGCCGCGAACTGCCGGCGTCCGCCGCCGCTCAGGCCTAGGCCCCGAGCGGCCGAAGCGGTCCCTGCACGGATCTCGGAAAGGACGAGCGTGAGCGAAACTCTGACCTGGATTGTCGCCTGTCGGGCCGACGCGATCGATGAAGAAGATGTCCTGCGTTTCGATCACGGCAAGGCGACCTATGCCATCTACCGCACGCCGAGCGGCTATTATGCGACCGAGGGCTATTGCACGCACGAACTTGCACTTCTTGCCGAAGGGCTCGTCCTTGACGAAGTCATCGAGTGCCCGTTGCACCAGGGTCGGTTCCATATCCCTTCCGGCAAGGCGCTCAGCCCGCCGGTCTGCGTCAATCTGAAAACCTATCCGATACGCCTGGAGAACGGGAACGTCCTCCTCGGTCTTCCCGCCTAGGTGCCTGGGATCGATGAGTTCAGCCCGCGTGCTTGTCCGCCCGCCGCATCGACAAGGGCCAGCGCTCCAGCGCATCGGCCGTGAGGTCGGCCAGATTGGGCGAGGGCGGCGGCAGGCTTGCCTTCCCGCGACCGCCCTTGATCGGAGCGGATGACCGGCGCGACGACCGGGCAGCTCCGACCAGCTTCTCGATCGACTTGACGATGTGCTCGACCATCTCGGCATCGGCGCGGCGCAGGTCGATCTGGAGAATGCCGAGATCGGCCTGCAGCGCACGCACCGCAATGGCAGGGGTTTGCGACCAGAGGGCCTGAGCCAGCTGATGCGCGGTCAGCCCGGCCTGCGCCGGATCGACGTGCAGATGCAGCCGGGCGAAGGCGTTGCTGGTTGCATCCGGTTCGATCGACGCCGTCAGGCCGTCGAGAAGCTCCAATCGTTGCCTTGCCTTTGCAAGCCGCTCGTCGAGCGCACGGGCCAGGCTCGCGCGGTCAAGCGAGGCCCAGCGCTCTATTGCGGCGATGGCGCCGATCACGCCCTCCTTGCCGACCTTCATCGGTCGGCCGATGCCCTTCTCCTGGTAGAGGCAGGCTCGCACCAGCGCCAGCGGCCCGGCGATGATACCGCCGGTCAGGCCGGCGAAGCTCTTGTGCATGCTGACGATCACCAGATCGGCGCCGGCCTCGAGAAAGAGTCGGGGGTCGGGCTCCGCTGCCGCATCGACGATGACCGGGACGCCGGCCGCGCGGCATGTCCGGCAGAAGGCGGCAAGATCGATGAGCCCGCTGCCGACGGTGTGGTGGGAGACGACGTAGAGAGCCGCCGCGGTCTGCGGCGTGATCGCTTCGGCGAGCTGGTAGACGCCGCATTCATTGGCCGACCCGATGGCGACCACCTTGGCGCCGGTCACCGCCACGTTCTGTGTGACGCCGGCGCCATAGCTCACATCGTGGCCGCGCTGCAGCAAGACCTCGTTCTTCATGCCGGAAGTGTCAGGCAGGCGTTCGACCCTCGCGAGATTGGCCCCCGTCATGCAGGCAGCGACGGCGATTGCTATGCCCGCCGCGGTGCAGTGGACGACGCAGCCCGCCTGCGTGCCAAAGGCATCGGCGATCGTATGGCACGCCACGCTCTGCAGTTCGGCCATATCGACCGAATGCCCGACCAGCGCCGCCGCCGCCTCGATCACCTCGGGACAGACCGGACTTGCGCCCTTGGTCGTCTCGGTTCCCGAGGCATTGATGATCCGGCGCAGGCCGTAGCGAGTGAAGATATCCAGGGTCTTTTGCATGGCGAGGCGGACGGTGATCTTGGTTGGATTGGTAGCGGTCTACACCATCGGACCCATCCGGGATATCGGGCCGGACCCCAGTACCGCGCATCCCGCCTTCGCGAGGGCGGCAACTGAGCTGTACCAACCGAGGTCGATCGTTCGGGTCGCTGCTTGAACGGGGCTTCTCGCCGATGTAGCTTTTCATCTTCCGTTCCGCAGAAGAACGATATCGGAGGCACCATGGACACCGGGAAGGCCAAGAACAGGCTGGTTGATCGGCGCACGGCCCTCAAGCTTGCCGGCGGCGCCGGATTGGCGGGGCTTGCCTGGCCGCGCAGCGCGGCAGCCGACGAAACGACCCTCAGCATCTGGACCGGATACCCGGAGCTGGTCCCCTACTACCAGGCGGTGGCCGATGCTTACGCCAAGACCAAGCCCGGCGTGAAGTGCACCATCTTCAGCACCACTCTGCGCGAGCATGAACAGAAGCTCTCGGCTGCCGTGCCGACCGGCACCGGGCCGGACATCTACGACGTCGGCTTCAACATCAGCATCAACTTCATCCAAGCCGGGCTGATCTCCGCCAATTCACCCGACGTGGATCAATATTTGCGCAGCGGGGCATGGAGCCCCACGATCATGGATGTGTTCACCTTGGAGGGCAAGTCGTATGGGCTGCCGCTCCTGTTGAGCACGGCGGCCCTTTACTATAACAAGGCGATGTTCAAGGAGGCGGGCATCGCCAACCCGCCGGCAACCTTCACCGAGATGATGGATGCCGCGCGCAAGCTCACCAAGATTGATGCTTCGGGCAAAATGACCCGCAGCGGCATGAGCCTGCGATTGTCCGGGCAGGGCAGCGGCATCGCGGAAAAATTCCGCTTCATCCTGGAGCCGGCTGGCGGATCCTTGATCGTCAAGACGCCAAGCGGCAAGTATCACCAGAACTATGACAACGATGCCGGTCACGCCGCGCTTCAGTACTACATCGATGCGGTGCAGAAATTCAAGGTCGACGATCCCAAGGTGCAGCACGACGCCGACGCTTTCGTTGCCGGCAATACCGCCATGCTCTTCCGCGAGGCATGGGTGATCGGCGAAATCCAACAGAAGAACCCATCGCTCGACTACGGAACGATCGAGATTCCGAAGTGGACAGCGGGCGGCCCGAGCAAAATGCTTCTGCAACCATGGGGCATCTACGTCAACGGCAAGAGCAGCAATCAGCCTGCCGCCTGGGATTTCCTGAAGTTCCTTACCAATCCCGAAAACATGCTGCGGCTGACGACGATGACCGGCTGGGTCGCGGCGCGCCAGGACGTCGACTGGAAGCCGCTCCTGCAGAAGATCCCGCAGTTCGAGGTGTTCGTCTCGCCGCCCAAGGACGTGGAGTTCTATGTCGAGCCGGTCCTGCCGCCGTGGGACGAGATCGAGACGCGACTGGCCGACCAGCTTCCCGCCGCCTATGTCGATCCGTCACTGAAGGACAACCCTGCAAAAGTCGCCGAGACCGTGCACAAATGGGCAACCCAGACCGACGACCTCCTGAAGGAAGCCGGCCTCTACGGCGCGACTTGAATTCCCTCTCCCCGTCCTTCACGGGGAGAGGGTTAGGGTGAGGGGCCCGGCGAGCTCGCACGAAAGAACGTGATATATTGGGGCGAACGTGTCGGCTAACCGCCCGCCCCTCACCCCAGCCCTCTCCCCAGGCGGGGAGAGGGGGCGCGCCAGCCTCGCAGGAGTCCTCATCGGCTCGAAGCCTGGAACCCACCATGGTTGCCGAGGTTATCGCGGGGCATCGCGCCCAAGGCCGAAGACCGATCCTCGGCAGATATTGGCGCACCGCGCTCTTTTGCTATGTCGCGTTGCTGCCGGTGCTCGCGCTCTTCGCCTACGTGCGGGTGATCCCGATAGGCTTCAGCCTGCTCCTCAGTTTCTACAAGTGGAACCTGATCAGCCCGCTCAAGCCTTTCATCGGCCTCGCCAACTACAACCAGCTGATGAGCGACGAGAATTTCCGGCTAGCGCTCATCAACACTACGATCTACTCGCTGTCGACGGTGGTTTTGAGCGCGCTCATCACGCTGCCGCTGGCGCTGTTCCTCGCCCGCCGCAGCCGCTGGTCGGCGTTCTACCAGACGGTCTATTTCCTGCCGGTGATCACGCCGATGGTCCCCATGGCGATCGCCTGGAAGTGGATCTACGACTACAACTACGGAATCCTGAACTACGGGCTGTCGCTCATCGGCATCAGCGCGGTGCCGTGGCTTACCGATCCGAACATCGCCTTGTGGGCCCTCGTGCTCATGGCCGTGTGGAAGATGATCGGCTACAACCTCATCCTCTTCCTCGTCGGCATCCGCAACATCCCGGCCACGTATCTCGAATCGGCGAGCCTCGACGGTGCCTCGTCCCTGCAGCGGTTCTGGTACGTCACCCTGCCGATGCTGAGGCCGATTCTCCTCTATGTCCTTGTCACCTCGACCATCAACGCCTTCAACGTCTTCACTCAGGTCTATGTGATGACGCTCGGCTCGCAATCGGCGCCGGGTCAGGCCGTGCGGGTGCTGGTGTTCGACATCTATCAGAACGGCTTCCAGTATTTCCACATGGGCTATGCCTCGGCGGAAGCCGTCATGCTGACCTTCATTGTCCTTGCCTTCACCGTCATCCAGTTCCGCCTCGTCCGCCATGACCAGCGGCAGGAGGCCTGAGGTGACGGAGGCCGGAACAGGGCGGTCTCTCCTCGCTCGCATCTTCAGCGTTCTGGCCCATCTGGTCCTGATGGCCGGCGCCGTATTCATGATCCTGCCGATGATCTGGATGGTGGCGACCTCGTTCAAGCCGCCGACGGAGATCGCGCTCTGGCCGCCGCAGATCCTGCCCAAGGCGCCCACCTGGGCTAACTATCAGGGGGTCTTCGAGGTTGCCCCGTTCGGGCGGTTCTTCCTCAACAGCATCGGCCTGTCGGCGCTCGCCACGCTTGCAGTCGCGGTGACGTCGCTCGTTGCCGGGGCCGTCTTTGCCAAATATCACTTCCCGCTACGCCGCCTGCTCTTCGCAATCATCATCGCCACGGCGATCGTGCCGTTCGAAAGCTATCTCATCCCGCTCTATCTGCAGCTCAACTCGATCGGCTGGATCAATACCTATCAGGGAATCGTGCTGCCTTATCTCTTCATGGCGTTCGGCATCTTCCTGATCCGCCAGCACGTCTCATCGGCAATCCCGACCGAGCTCCTCGAAGCGGCGCGGGTCGACGGCGCTTCCGAATGGTGGATCCTTGCCCGCGTGATCGCCCCTTTGTCGAAGAATGCGCTCGCCGCGGTCGGCATCTTCGCCTTCATCCAGGCCTGGGGCGCCTTCATCTGGCCGCTGCTCGTTGCCAACGATCAGCGGCTCTTCAACATGGAGCTTGGCCTCACCGCCTTCCAGTTCCGCTTCAGCAGCGATTTCGGCAAGCTGATGGCGGGCTCCGTCATCAGCGTCCTGCCAATGCTTGTCATCTTCCTCGTGCTGCGGCGGCGGATCATCGAGAATATCGCGCTGACCGGTCTCAAGGGCTGAGGCTCCCCCGAATCCGCGATCCGATCACGTGTGCACGTCGGTCGCCAGGTGGAAGACGCAGTCGCCGCGCTCGACGCGTCCCATCGCCCGTCGACAGATCAACATGCCGGAAGCCTTGAAGTGGCAGGGCACCGGCGGGCGGGCGGGATTGTCGATGAAATGGACGTGCCCTGCCAATTGTCCCGACGAGACATCCTGACCGAGATCGACCGCCGGCTCGAAGACGCCGTGGTCGGGCGCATAGACGTAGTAGTGCCGGCCCTTGATCTCCATGAGCCGGGTGGGCGTCTCGGCCGCTTTGGCCGCCTGCTTCGGCAGGATGCCGAAATGGGCGAGGAAGCGGCGGATGCCGGCCTCCACGAGGGCGACGCCGGCGCGATCGACCATTCCCGCGCTGCCGAATTCGCCCCCGAGATTGGGCACCTTGCGCTCATTGGCGGCGCTTGCCGCGTAGGTGCCGGCGCCCGCATAGGCCCACACGATGGCAATCGGCGGGGCAAAGGCGGTGAGCGCTGCCAGCGATCGCCGGTCGAGATCCGCATCGCCCGACTGTCGCATCGACGCGAAGGGCAGATACTGGAGGGACGCTCCGCCGGAATGGAGATCATGAAACCCGTCGCACAGCGGAAAAAGGACCGAGGAGATGTAGTGGGCGATACGCTGCGTCGGGTTGCCGGCGGGATCGCCGGGAAAGGATCGGTTCAAATTGCCGCCGTCGAGCGGCGACACCCGAACGCCCGCCACGGCGGCCGGCAGATTGGCCGCCGGCAGGATGATGACACGCCCCTTGATGTCTTCCGGCTCGAGCTCGCGGATGAGTTTCACGAGGGCGATCTGGCCCTCATATTCATCGCCGTGATTGCCGGCCATCAAGAGCACGGTCCGGCCCCCGCCGTTCCGGATGACGGTGATGGGGATCATGATCTCGCCATAGGCCGACCGCGTGACCGAGTGGTGCAGGTAGAGCCAATCGACCTGTTTGCCGTCGCGATCGAAATCGACGTCGGTCCAGAGCGTGCTGCGCGGCGTTGCGGTCATTTCAAGGTCTCGTGCGTTCAAGATCGGAGGAAGCGGCAGCTGTCCCGGCCGCGGTCGGAAGGATCCCGCCGAGGCGAGCTTCTCAGGCGGTCACGCCCATGCGCTTGAGGCCGTGGTCCCTGTATTCGGTGCCGATGCCGTCGGCCATGTAATTGCCGCCGTCGACGAAGACGACAGTGCCGGTCACATAGGCCGAAGCCGGGCTGCTCAGGAACAAGGCGGCGCCGAGCAGGTCGTCGGGCTCCGAGATGCGGCCGAGCGGGATCGTGCGCGCGAAGAGCTCGGCTTCTTCCTTGTCCTCCTCGCGATGGGCGTTCATGGGCGTGCGCACGACCCCCGGCACGATGGCGTTGACCTGGATGTCATGGATGCCCCACTCGACGGCAAGGGTGTGGGTCATGGCGACGATTCCCGCCTTGCTGGCGTTATAGGCCGCACTGAACGGCATCCCCATGAAGGCGCAGCGCGAGGCGATATTGACGATCCTCCCGGACCGTCGCGCGATCATCCCGCGGCCGATCGCCTGGCTCAGGAGAAACGAGCCTGTCAGGTTTGTTGAGAGCGTGTTGTTCCAGACTTCGAGCGGCATCTCCTCGGCCCGATGCTTCTCGCCGAGGCCGGCATTGTTGATCAGGACATCGACGCGCCCGAAGCGGGCCTCGGCGGCGCGCGCGATGCCGGCGACGGCATCGGGATCGCGCAAATCGGCGTGGTGAAATACGGCGCCGGGAGGCAGGTCGCCGGGCCCGACAATGTCGACTGCGAAGAGCTTTGCGCCGAGCGCCCCGAACCCCTGGACGAGCGCCGTGCCGATCCCGCCGGAAGCGCCGGTGATCACCACGACTTTGCCCTCGACGGCGAACAGGGCCTTCGGGTCGATCGGCACGGGCAT
>JAFAME010000126.1 GCA_019233695.1 Methylobacteriaceae bacterium | reverse complement strand
AAGAGAACGCTGGCGAGCACGATGCCGACCGGATGGCCGCGCCCCATCAGGGCGACCGCGATGCCGACGAGGCCGTAGCCCTGGGTGAATTCGAGCAGCAGCCGGTTCTGCACGCCCAACACCTCGTTGACGGCGAGGCCCCCGGCGAGCGCTCCGGAAATCGCCATGGCGATGATGATGATGTGGGGCGGCGGAATGCCGCCGTAGATGGCCGCGACCGGATTCGTCCCGACCGTCCGCATTTCGTAGCCGAGCCGCGTGCGCCAGACGAGGAGCCAGACGCCGACGGCGCAGAGGAGGGCGAGGACGAACGACAGATTGAGCGGGGTATTGGGGAAATCGATCCCGATGAGCGCGAAGAGGTCGTTGAATTTCGGGATATGCGAGGCAGGCGGAAAGGCGCGCGTCTCGGGGTTCATCGAGCCCGGCTCGATGATCACGTTGACAAGCAGATAGCCGAGCAGCGTCGTCGCCAGCCAGTTGAACATGATCGTGGTGATGACGATATGGCTGCCGCGCTTGGCCTGGAGATAGCCGGGCACAGCGGCCCAGGCCGCCGCGAAGGCGACCGCGCCGAGGATCGCAAATGGGATGAGGATGATGCCGGGGAGAAAGCCGAAGCCGAGGCACACGAGGGCCGCCCCAAGGCCGCCGACATAGGCCTGGCCCTCGCCGCCGATGTTGAAGAGACCGGCGTGGAACGCCACGGCGACCGCAAGCCCGGTGAAGATGAAGTTCGTCGCATAATAGAGCGTGTAGCCCAGCGCGTAGGGGGATCCCAGCGCGCCCCCGATCAGCGCCTGCATCGCGGTCAGGGGATTTTCGCCGATCAGCAGGACGACGAGGCCGGAGATGATGAACGCCGCGGCGACATTGAGGATCGGAATGAGTCCGGCGTCCGCCCATTTCGGCAGCTCGATCGGGGCGCTCATGCCGGCTCCGTCACGCCCGCCATGAGCAGGCCGAGATCGCGCTGGTCGGTGGCATCAGGGCGGCGCTCGCCCGTGATATTGCCGCCACACATGACGATGATCCGGTCGGCAAGCGCCATGATCTCGTCGAGCTCGACCGACACGAGAAGGATCGCCTTGCCCTGATCCCGCAGCGCGACAAGGCGCCGGTGGATGAACTCGATGGCGCCGATGTCGACGCCGCGCGTCGGCTGGCCGACGAGCAGCACCTTCGGGTCCCGCTCGATCTCGCGCGCCAGCACGATCTTCTGCTGGTTCCCGCCCGAAAATTTCGAGGTCTTCAGGCGGCAGTTGGGCGGCTGGACGTCGTAGGCGGCGATCTTCTGTTTGGCATCGGAGCGGATCGCGCCGAGATCGAGCAGCGGGCCTGCCGCGAATTTCGGGTCGGCATGATAGCCGAGGATGGCGTTCTCGTTTTCCTCGAAGGGCAGCACGAGGCCCATGCCGTGGCGGTCCTCGGGCACATGGGCGAGGCCGCGCTCGCGCAATTCGGCCGGGTCGAGCCCCGTCACATCCGCGCCGTCGACAAGGATGCGGCCGGCAGCAGGACGCGCGATGCCGGAGAGCGCCGCCAAAAGCTCGGACTGGCCGTTGCCGGACACTCCGGCGATGCCGACAATCTCGCCGGCGCGCACGTTGAACGAGATGTCGTTCACGCGCGGAACGCCGAGAGGGTCGCAGACGATGAGGTCGCGCACTTCAAGCCGCACGTCGCCCACTCTGGCCTTCGGCTTATCGACGCGCAGGAGCACTTTGCGGCCGACCATGGCGTCGGCGAGCTCGGCCGGCGATGTCTTGGCGGTCTCGAAGTCGGCGACGACTTCGCCGCGGCGCATGACCGACACGCGGTCCGTGATGGCCATGATCTCGCGCAGCTTGTGGGTGACGAAGAGGACGGTCTTGCCCTCGTGCTCGAACGTTCGCAGCATCTCGAACAGCTGGTCGGCTTCCGCCGGCGTCAGCACCGCGGTCGGTTCGTCGAGGATCAGCACCCGGGCGCCGCGCACGAGCGCCTTGAGGATTTCGACCCGCTGCTGCGGGCCGACCGGCAGATTGCCGACGATCGCGTCCGGATCGACGACGAGCCCGTAGTCGCGTCCGAGCCGCGCAAGCGTGGCACGCAGCTTGGCGGCACCGGTCGCGAGAAAAGCACCCCCCTCGGCGCCGAGCATGACATTTTCGAGGACACTCAGCGGTTGCACGAGCATGAAATGCTGGTGCACCATGCCGATGCCGGCCTCGATCGCCTCGCGCGAGGATCGGATGCGAACGGGCTTGCCATCGACGCGGATCTCGCCGGCGTCGGCCTCGTAGAAGCCATAGAGGATGGACATCAGCGTCGACTTGCCGGCGCCGTTTTCCCCGACGATGCCGTGGATCGAGCCGCGCGCCACCGACAGGTTGACGTTGTGGTTCGCCCGCACCGCGCCGAAGCGCTTCTCGATGCCGACCAGTTCGATGGCGGGCGGGACGACGTCAGGCTCAGCCAACGCACGCCCCATCGCGCCAGGGGGATGCTTGCCAACGGGGGTCCGCGCGGCCGCCTCGCAAAACACCGATATGTCGTTTCATTACGCGGATCCCACCCATGCCGCGCGCCAGCATGGCACGCGCGATGCCGGCCGCCAAGCGGCAAACGGCGCTTGCCTATTTGGCGAGCGCCTGGGTGAGGTCGGCAATCAGATCGTCGGCGTTCTCGATGCCGACCGACACACGAATGGTCGCGTCCGATATGCCGATGCGTTCGCGCACCTCCTTCGGCACGCCAGAATGAGTGGTGCTGGCAGGATGGCAGGTGAGCGATTCGGTGCCGCCGAGGCTCACGGCGAGCTTGAACACCTGCAGAGCGTTCAACATGCGGAAGGCATCGGCCTCCCCACCGACGATGTCGAAGGAGAAGGTCGTTCCGGCCGCCGTGCTTTGTGACTTGAAGACGGCATAGGCTGGGTCACCCGGCTTCAAGAGAGCCGGGTAATAGACCTTGGCCACCCGCGGGTGGCCGGCGAGGAACGCCGTCACGACTTCGGCGTTGCGGCATGCCGCGGTCATCCGCAGCGTCAAGGTCTCCAGCGAGCGCGACAGCATCCATGCCGAATGCGGGTCGAGCTGGGTGCCGATGGCGCTTCTGAGCATGCGGACGGGCCGCAGATGCTCACGGCTGCCGAGCGCCGCTCCCGAGACGAGATCGGAGTGGCCCCCAACGTACTTCGTCAGCGAATAGACCACGATGTCGGTGCCGTGGGCGAGCGGCTTCTGGAAGACCGGCCCGAGCAGCGTGTTGTCGCAGACGACAAGCGGCCGTGGCCGGCCCGCCCCGCCCATGCCTTCCGCGATGCGGCGCACCAGCGCGATGTCGACGAGCGTGTTGAGCGGGTTCGAGGGTGTTTCGATGAGGATCACCGAGACACGGCCCTTGGCGCTCGCCTGTTCAGCGGCGGCGCGGATCGCCGCCTCGTTCACTCCGTCGGCAAAGCCGACCGCCTCGATGCCGAATGGCTTCAAGGTCCGCGCCAGCAGCGTCTCGGTGCCGCCGTAGAGCGGCTGGCTGTGCAGGATGACGTCGCCTGGCCGCACGTAAGCCAGAAGGGTCGTAGCGATGGCCGACATGCCGCTCGAAAAGATCGAGGCGGACTCCGCGCCCTCGAAGATGGCGAGCCTGTCCTCGACGATCTCGCTGTTGGGGTGGTTGAAGCGCGAATAGACGAGGCCGGGCTCGGTGCCGGGCTTCGGTTCGCGCCGGCCGGCGGTATAGTCGAAGAAATCGCGTCCGGCCTCGGCCGATTCGAACACGAAGGTCGAGGTAAGAAACACTGGCGGCTTGACGGCGCCTTCGGAGAGGGCGGGATCGTAGCCGTAGCCGAGCATCAGGGTCTCGGGGTGGAGCTTCCGATTGCCGATGCGGTCCTTGTGATAGCGCGTCCAGGCCATGGAAGACTCCTTGCAACCCGATATCAGCGGTCTTGACCGTCGCAAACAAACGCGGCATCGAACCGGAAAGCTAGGCCCGATGCCGAAACCGAGACAGCCCGCATGCAGAAATTCACGACGCTCACCGGCGTTGCCGCGCCCTTGAAGATCACCAATGTCGACACCGACATGATCATCCCCAAGCAATATCTCAAAACAATCGAGCGCACGGGGCTAGGCAGGGGCCTGTTCGCCGAGATGCGCTACAACGAGGATGGATCGGAGAACGCCGATTTCGTGCTCAACAAGCCCGCCTACCGCAAGGCGCAGATCCTGGTCGCAGAGGACAATTTCGGCTGCGGCTCGTCGCGCGAGCATGCGCCCTGGGCGCTCCTCGACTTCGGCATTCGCTGTGTGATCTCGACGAATTTCGCCGATATTTTCTACAACAATTGCTTCAAGAACGGCATCCTGCCGATCAGGGTCAGTCCGCAGGATCTCGAAAAGCTCATGGACGATGCCGAGCGCGGCGCCAATGCGACGCTCACCGTCGACCTCGAGGCGCAGGAGATCCATGGCCCTGACGGCGGCACCGTGCATTTCGACATCGATCCGTTCCGCAAGCACTGCCTGCTGAACGGGCTCGACGACATCGGGCTCACGATGGTCAAGGCGCCCAGGATCGACGACTACGAGGCAAAGGCCGCCGCGGCGCGCCCCTGGGCCTGAGCCGGCTGCGCATGCCGATCTCGGGGCCCGGCGGACGAGGACGATGCAGATCCGCGAAGCCCGGATCGAGGACGCGGCGGGCGCCTGCCACACGCTGCGCCGCTCGATCGCAGAACTATGCGGCCTCGACCATGGCGGCGACCCCGATGTCTTGGAGCGGTGGCTTGCCAGCAAAACACCGAAGACGCTCGCGGCCTGGATCGCCAACCCGGCCAATCGCGTGCTGGTGGCGGAGGAGGACGGGGCGATCCTCGCCGTCGGTGCGGTGACGGCGGCAGGCGAGATCACGCTCAACTACGTCTCGCCGGACGCCCGCTTTCGCGGCGTCAGCAGCGCGCTGTTGCGGCGGCTCGAACGGGGGGCGCGCGCCCTCGGCAACACGGCCTGTTCGCTGACCAGCAGCCAGACCGCGCATCGTTTCTACCTCGCCAGGGGCTATGTCGATGCGGGCGAGATTCCCGGCAAGTTCGGCACGGCGCGGAGCTTCGTCATGACGAAGCAGCTCGCCCACGAAGATTGACACCTAGACGAGGCGGCAGTCCGCCGGGTTTCGCGCCAAGCCGGCTTTGCGATACCATCGCAGCATGATCCGAATCGCTTCCTGGACTGGCGCCCTCGTCCTCACGATTTGCGCCGCAAGCATCCTGCCGGCGCGCGCCGACTTCCGTTCGTGCCTCGCTTCCCTGCGCTCCGATGCGCTTGGGAAGGGCATATCGGCGGCGACCTTCGATACCGCCACCTCCGGCCTCGAACCGGACATGGACATCCTCAAATTCGAGGAGAACCAGCCGGAATTCAAGATTCCGATCTGGCACTATCTCGCCGGCCTCGTCGATGACGAGCGCGTCGCCGACGGCAAGGCCAAGATGCGGCAATGGTCGCAGGCGCTTGCCACGGCAGAAGAGCGTTTTGGCGTCGACCGCTACGCGATCGCCGCCGTCTGGGGGGTCGAATCCAACTTCGGCGAAGCGACCGGAAAACGGCCCCTGGTGCAGTCGCTCGCGACGCTCGCCTGCTTCGGCCAGCGGGCAGCCTATTTTCGCGGCGAATTCTTCGCCACGCTGAAGATCATCGAGCGCGGCGACGTGCCGGCCGATCGGCTCGTGGGCTCCTGGGCCGGGGCCTTCGGCCAAACCCAGTTCATGCCTTCGACCTTCCTGCGCATGGCGGTCGATCTCGACGGCGACGGCAAGCGCGATGTCGTCGATTCGGTTCCCGATGCGCTCGGCTCGACTGCCAACTACCTGCACAAGTCCGGCTGGACGGCAGGCGTCCCCTGGGGCTTCGAGGTGAAGCTTCCCGCGGACTATGGCGGCCCCTCGGGCCGCACCAACAAGCACCCGATGTCGTTTTGGGCGCAGCGCGGCATCAGGCGGATCGACGGCGGCGGGCTCGGCGAGGGCTCGGCCGGCCTGCTGCTGCCGGCCGGCGCGAAGGGGCCGGCCTTTCTCGTCACCCGCAACTTCGATGCGATCTATGCCTACAATGCCGCCGAGTCCTATGCGCTGGCAATTTCCACTCTGTCGGATCGGCTGCGCGGGGGACCAGGCATCGCAACGCCCTGGCCGACCAACGATCGCGGCCTGTCGCGGGCCGAACGGAAGGAAGTGCAGACGCTGCTGGCGCAACGCGGCTACGACGTCGGCGGCGCCCCGGACGGCAACGTCGGCACCAAGACGCGCGAGGCGATCCTGGAATACCAGGGCCGCGTCGGCCTCGACCGCACCGGCCTTGCCGGCGGCATCGTCTTTGATGCACTGCGCGCCGGGCGCTGACCGGCTGTCTCGGCAAGATGCCTGACCGGAAGGGCACGTCGGCAAATGCCGTCCTTGACTATCGCAGCCGCTTCAGGGTGAAGCTCGCCGATATCGATCCCGATTTCCACGGCGGGTCGTTGAAAAAAGGCCCCGCGCACGCGATAGGCATGCAGCGGGCGCTTGCGTGGAAGCCCGCGGACCGGCTCAGACCGTCGCCTTGCGCAGCGCCTGCAGGACCGCCTCCCCCATTTCGGAGGTAGACACGACACTCGTCGCATCGCCGCGAATGTCAGCCGTGCGCAGTCCGGAGGCGAGCACATCGGCCATCCCCCGGCTCAACTGCTCAGCCGCGGCGGCGAGGCCGAAGGAATAGCGCAGCGCCATGGCGAACGAGCCGATCATGGCAAGCGGGTTGGCCCGCCCCTTCCCGGCGATGTCCGGCGCGGAGCCATGCACGGGTTCGTACAAGGCCCTGCGCGTCCCGGTCTTCGGATCGGTGTCGCCGAGCGAAGCCGAGGGCAACATGCCAAGCGATCCGGTGAGCATGGCGGCCACGTCCGACAGCATGTCGCCGAACAGGTTATCGGTGACGATGACGTCGAATTGCTTGGGCCAGCGCACGAGCTGCATGCCGAGAGCGTCGGCGAGCTGATGCTCCAGCGTCACCTCGGGATATTCGCGCTTGTGCAAGGCGCTCATGACCTCATGCCACAGCACGCCCGATTTCATGACGTTGCGCTTGTCGGATGAGGTCACCTTGTTGGACCGCTGCTTGGCAAGGTCGAAAGCGACGCGGCCGATGCGCTCGATCTCGTAGGTGTCGTAGACCTGCGTGTCGATGCCGCGCTTCTGGCCGTTGCCGAGATCGATGATCTCCTTCGGCTCGCCGAAGTAGACGCCGCCCGTCAACTCGCGCACGATCATGATGTCGAGGCCTTCGACGATCTCGCGCTTGAGGGAGGAGGCATCGGCAATCGCCGGGAAGCAGACCGCCGGCCGCAGGTTGGCGAAGAGCTCGAGGTCCTTGCGCAGGCGCAAAAGGCCCGCCTCCGGCCGCACGTCGTAGGGAACGCCGTCCCATTTCGGCCCGCCGACGGCGCCGAAGAGCACCGCATCGGCTGCCTTTGCGAGGGCCATGTCGCCCTCGCTGATCGCCTTGCCGTGCGCGTCATAAGCCGACCCGCCGACGAGCCCCTTTTCCATCTCGAAGTGCGCAACACCAGCCTCGCCGAGGAAGGCTGCAATCTTCTCGACCTCAGCCATGACTTCCGGGCCGATACCATCGCCGGGCAGGAGAAAGAGCTTTTTGGTCGGCATCGGGGTTCCTCGCGGGTCGCGCGTGGATAGTCCGGGCGGGGATGAGGCGCAAGCGCGCCGGCCGCCCTCGACCGATCAGGCACGGGTGCGCCGCGGCCGCTGCGGCTTCCGCTCGATCACCTCACGTCGAGAAGGGTCCCCGGCGTGCCAGATCAAGGCGAGACGCCGCCTCACCGCAAGCTCCGCCACCAGCCGCACGGCCGTTGGCTTCGGGTTCGTCACGGCGGGTCATCAGTCGGCTGACAGATGAATCAGGC
>JAFAME010000288.1 GCA_019233695.1 Methylobacteriaceae bacterium | reverse complement strand
ATCCGCGGCCGCGGACCGCGCCGGAGCGAAGCGCACCGCGCCATCCCGAAAAGGCGCATCGCCCCGACCAGCCGGTCCTGCGCAAGCCCGATTGGATCCGCGTCAAGGCGCCGGGCTCGCCGCAATGGGCGCACACGAGCCGCATCGTGCGCGAAAACGGGCTTGTGACCGTCTGCGAGGAGGCGGGCTGCCCGAACATCGGCGAATGCTGGGAGAAGAAGCACGCCACCTTCATGATCATGGGGGATACGTGCACGCGGGCCTGCGCGTTCTGCAACGTCAGGACCGGACTTCCGGGTCCGCTCGACCGGAGCGAACCGAAGCGCGTGGCGGACGCGGTGACGGCGCTCGGGCTGTCACATGTGGTGGTTACATCCGTCGACCGTGACGATCTCGACGACGGCGGCGCCCGCCACTTCGCCGATACGATCGCGGCGATTCGCGAGACCTCGCCGGCAACCACGATCGAGGTGCTGACGCCGGACTTCCTGCGCAAGGACCGCGCTCTCGAAATCGTCGTCGCCGCCAAGCCCGACGTGTTCAACCACAACCTCGAAACCGTTCCGTCCAAATATCTGACCGTGCGTCCGGGCGCCCGCTACTTCCATTCCGTGCGCCTCTTGCAGCAGGCGAAGGAAATCGACGGCTCGCTGTTCACCAAGTCGGGGATCATGGTGGGGCTCGGAGAGGAGCGGCACGAGATCCTGCAGGTGATGGACGACCTGCGCTCGGCCGATGTCGATTTCCTGACCGTCGGCCAGTACCTGCAGCCCACGCGCAAGCACCATCCCGTCATGCGTTTCGTGCCGCCCGCCGAGTTCGACTCCCATGCCACGGTGGCTCGCTCGAAGGGGTTTCTTCTCGTCTCGGCTTCGCCCCTCACGCGCTCCTCGCATCACGCGGGGGAGGATTTCGCCAGGCTCCGGGCGGCGCGGCAAGCCAAATCAGGGTAGGCGTTGCGCACAACGGCTCACGGGTGGAATAGAGGAGCCACAGCGGAGGGGGTCCGGCGCAGTCGAAGCAATCAGAATGGACTTGCGCGGGCTGGTGAGGGGGATTGAAGATGGCCGAGGCCCGAAAACTCGCGGCGATCCTGGCAGCGGACATCGCGGGCTACAGCGCCTTGATGGGCGCCGACGAAGCGCGCACGGTGCGTGATCTTAAGGGCCACCAGGCCGTCGTCCTGCCGATGGTCGGCGAGTTTGGCGGGCGCGTCATCGATACCGCGGGCGACGGCATCCTGGCCGAGTTTCCAAGCGTCGTGAATGCGGTCGAATGCGCGGTGGCGATTCAGCAAAAAATTGCCGAGCGCAATACCGCCATTGAGCCTGAGCGGCGCATGCAGTTTCGTATCGGCATCAACCTCGGCGATGTCATCTATGACGGCAATCGCATCTTCGGAGACGGAATCAACGTCGCCGCGCGGTTGGAGAACGTCTCGGAACCGGGCGGCATTTGCGTTTCCAGCAAGGTCCATATGGAAATCCACGGAAAACTGAAGTTCGACTACGACGATCTTGGCGATCAACAGCTCAAGAACATTGCGCAGCCGGTGCGCGCCTATCGCCTCGTATTCGAGGTGGACAGGCCGCTGTCGTCGGCCATGGCAGCTGCCATGGGATTGGCGTTGCCCGACAAGCCGTCGATTGCGGTCTTGCCCTTCACCAACCTGTCGGGCGACCCTGAGCAGGACTATTTCGCCGACGGTATCGTCGAGGACATCATCACGGGCCTTTCGCGCATCAAGTGGCTGTTTGTCATCGCCCGTAATTCGAGCTTCACGTACAAAGGCAAGGCGGTCAACGTGAAGCAGGTCGGGCGTGAGCTTGGCGTGCGCTACATCCTCGAAGGAAGCATCCGCAAGGCGTCGAACCGGGTGCGCGTCACTGGCCAGGTGGTCGAAGCGGAAACCGGCCGGCACGTCTGGGCGGAGCGCTACGACCGTATCCTCGAAGACATATTCGCGCTCCAGGACGAGCTCACGACAAGTGTGGTCGCCGCCATCGAACCGGGCCTGCGGCAGGCCGAAATCGAACGCGTCAAGCGAAAGCGGCCCGACAATCTCGATGCCTACGACCTGCTGCTTCGCGCCCTTCCCGATGTCTATCCCGCCATGCCAGAGCGGGCCAGGAAGGCGCTGCCGCTGCTCGAAGCCGCGATCACCGCCGAGCCGGAGTACGCGGCGGCACATGGCTTTGCCGCCTGGTGCCATGAAATCCTGTTCGTGCGCGGCGGCGCAAATGAAGAGAACCGGCTCGGCGCAGCCCGCCATGCCCATGCTGCCATCGCCTATGGGCGCGACGACGCCATAGCACTATCGCTCGGCGGCTTTGCCCTCGGCTTGGTTGCCCATGATCGTGAGGCTGCACGCCAAGCCTTCGATGCGGCGCTGACGGTGAGCCCGTCTTGCGCGCTGGCGCACCTCCTCGGAAGCATCGTCACGGCCGCGGCCGGGGATGCGAGCCGC
>JAFAME010000075.1 GCA_019233695.1 Methylobacteriaceae bacterium | reverse complement strand
GGTCGGCGAGCATCAGCTCGGTCTCGACGGTCTCGGTGTCGCCGGTCTGATCAAAGCAGCCCTCGACGTGCGTGACGTCACTGTCCTCGAAGCAGCGCACGACATGTGCGATGGCGTCGCACTCGCGAATGTTGGCAAGAAATTGATTGCCCAGCCCCTCGCCTCTTGAAGCCCCGCGCACGAGGCCGGCGATATCGACGAACGTGAGCCGGGTCGGGATGATCTCTTTCGAACCGGCGATGGCGGCAAGCTTTTCGAGCCGGACATCGGGCACCGCAACGTCGCCGACGTTCGGCTCGATCGTGCAGAACGGATAGTTCGCGGCCTGCGCGGCCGCGGTCTGCGTGAGCGCGTTGAAGAGCGTCGACTTGCCGACATTCGGCAGGCCGACGATGCCGCACTTGAAGCCCATATCAGAGGAATCTTTCAGTTGCGCAGGACGTTGTTCGGCAACCCGTGAAGGTCCTGCCAAGCCGTCAGACGACAGCTTCGGCAACGACGTCGCCGCTGCCGCGGGATCGGCACCGGATGTCGTGCGGCGCAAATCACATGTCAAGTTCCTGAGGCGGTCGAAATTTTCGCAGGGTCGAACACGTTCGCCGTTGCATGCGACCTGGCAAGCAGCCCTCGCGTCGAGCGGGCATTGTTGTCGTTGCGGGTCCGGTAAAATCGTGAAAGACTTCCGCGACCTCACCAAGCGAGCCTACAACGAACCAGGGCAATCCGGGAGTCGAAGCAATGAGCGTACGGAAGGAACAGGAATACCTCCTGCAGCGGACCGGGCTCCGGCAATTGCAGAATGGAACCATCGACAGGCGCGAATTCCTGACACGCAGCCTCGTTGCCGGTCTCGGCCTTGCAGGTGTCGGCGCCATAGCGAAGTCCGGCATCGGGCCTGCCTTTGCCGCAGACCGCCCGCTGACGCCGACCTTCTATCAATGGATCCAGGACCTCCATCCCGGGATCCCGGCGGTGAACGCCAAGTTCCCCGGGATCAACTACCAGATCGCGCCGGTGGAAGGTTTCGGCATCGAGCGTTTCGTGGCCGAGGCCAAAAACGGCGAAAGCACATGGGACGTCTACGTCGGGCAGACGCCGTTCGTGGAAATGTCGGCGTTCGTGAAGGCCGACGTCATCGAGCCGTGGGACAAGTACATCCCGAAGGACGTGATCGACGACATCATTCCCTCGATCCGGGAAGAGTGCACGATCGACGGCAAGCTCTACGGCTGGCCGTTCCTGCTCGACGTGATCGGAGCGGGGTGGCATTCGGGCCTGACCGGCAAGGCGGGCGTTGCCGATGCGGCCCCCGCCACCTGGGACGACTTCCTGGCCGCCGCCAAGAAGATCGTCGATTCCAAAGCCGCGCCGTGGGGGGCCACGTTCGATTCGCACGGATGGCGGTCGCTGGCGCCGATCACCCATAGCATGAGCACCAAGGTGTACACCTCGGAGGGTCTGTTCGACTTCACCAGCGAGCCTGCCATCGAGGCGCTGAAGCTGATGAAGCAGATCATGACGATGGCCAATCCCGACATCCTGCTTGAAGGCGCATCGGATGCCGGCGTCAACGGCACTCCCGACGAAGTCGCCTTCGCCGCCCAGCGCGTCGGCCTCTACTTCAAATACTTCAATGCGCCGCTGCGGATGGCAGCGAGCTGGGACGATCCGAAGCTCCTGCACCTCGGCCCGCTGCCGAAGTTCGCCAACGGCGAGGGCTCGACGGTGTTCTGGACGACCGGCTGCGCGCTGTTCAAGCATGGCCAGAACAAGGAAAAGGCGGCCGAGTACATCAAGGCGCTGACCTACGACCAGCAGATCTGGAAGGATTCGATCGTCGGGACGAAGAGCGGCCATCCCGGCCAGTTGCCGCCCTACAAATCCGTCTATGCTGACTGGAACGCCAAGAAGCCGGATTGGATGCCCGAATTTGTCAACCTGGTCCGCGGCCAGCTCGACCGGGCCAAGGCCATCACCAACCATCTCTTCGGCCTCCAGCAGTTCGTCATCGGCAAGCCCATCTGGGAGACGTTCCTCAAAGGTGAGGAAGCCGATCCGAAGGCCGCCATGCAGAAGGTTGTCGAGGCGGTGCATGCCGAGCTGAAGAAGGGCTGACGGTCATTGCGGGTGAAGCATCGGCCGGGGCCGCCCTCAGGAATGAACCGGGCGGCCTCCACCGTCGTTGTGAGCGGTCGCGGAACGGAAGGCGTCGGCATCGAGTATGACCGATCCGACGGGCGTTTCGCGTGAAGACACTAGTTTAGCTGAATGACACAGACGGTTGCATCCGGCCGGGTAGACGTGGCCCCGACGCGGCGGGGCCACGTGGCGGGCGGTCGCGTGGCTCTGCTTCGGCAAGGCTTGAGCCCGTGGCTGTTTCTTTTGCCGGCGGTAGCCTTCTTCGCCCTCTATCAGGTCTGGCCCATTTTCCGCGTCCTCTGGTTGAGCTTCACGAACTATCAGTTCCTGAGCAGCAAGCCGGCGGAATGGGTCTGGTTCGACAATTACGTTGCGGCGATCCACGACCCGCTGATGTGGTCGAGCCTGTGGCGGGCAGCCCTGTTCACCATGATGTTCCTGCCCGGCACGATCATCCTGCCGCTGCTGCTTGCCATTCTCGTCGACCGCGTGACGAACCCGCGTCTGGCGACGATCTATCGCGTCGTGCTGCTCATCCCGGCGGTCATTCCAAGCACGCTGATATTCGTTCTTTGGAAATGGATGTACAATTACCAGGTTGGGCCGATCAATCACTTCCTCGTCGATACGCTGGGTCTGTTCAGCCTGCAAAACGCGCCGCAGTGGCTGGGCGGAACATCCCTGACGCTGCCTTCGATCGCGGTCATGGAAGTGTGGTGGGGCCTTGGCTACCACACGATCTTCTTCCTCGCCGGCCTTGCGGCGATCCCCAAGGATTTGCCGGAAGCCGCACGCATCGACGGCGCCAACGAATGGCAGGTCTTCTGGCATGTGACGCGGCCGCGGCTCGCCCCGATCATGATGATTCTCGTCGTGTTGCGCTTCGGCACCGCGATGGCCGTCATCGACGAATATCTCATCTTCGGCGGCTTCAACCGCGCCTCGCCGACCTACACCTGGACGATCTTCATGTACGATCAGGCGTTCAAGCTCGGCCTCTGGCGGCAGGGCTACGGCGCTGCTATCGGCATGGTCGGCGCGGTCGCGATGATGATCGTCATGGTTTTCCTGCTTCGGATCTTCCGCCCGAGAGGCTGAGCGTGGGCTTGATGCCGCAATGACCTTCGAAGCTGTCCACGATGGCTCGGTCGTCCCGAGACAGGCCGTCACTTCGAGGCCGGCGCCGAGCTGGTTCAGGGAGAACCGCGGCGCCATCGTGCGCCATGGGATCATCATCTTCTTCATGGTGATCATCCTGTTGCCACTCGCCTGGGTCCTCATGATGTCGGTGAAGTCGCTGCCCGACTCGATGCGGGGCGATTTCTGGCCGCAGCACTTCGACTTCACCCACTACTCCTACGTCTTCGAGCGGATCGTCACGCTGCCCATCAATCTATGGAACAGCATCTACGTCACCGCGAGCACCGTCCTGATCACCACGGCCTGCGCGGTGCTCGCCGGCTATTCGCTGGTGCATCTGCGACCCCACGGCGCCGGCGTCGTGGTGGCCGTGCTGCTGATGTCGCTTTATTTCCCGGTGCGCGTCGTCTCGCTGATCAGCATCTACGAAACCCAGCATTGGCTTGGGCTGATCAACAACACGAGCGGCCTGATCCTGCCCTATGTCACGCTCCAACTGGCGATCAGCGTGTTGATCATGCGCAGCATGTTCCAGCTCGTACCGCATGAGATGATCGAAGCGGCGCGGATCGACGGCGCCGGCCATTGGCGGACGCTTTGGATGGTCGGCCTGCCGATGGTGCGCAACGGCCTGGTGGTCATCTTCATCGTCAACTTCGTGACGGCGTGGGGCGAGTACCTGTTGTGCTTGACGCTTGTCGACGACGAGGCCAAGCGCACGATGCCGGTGGTGCTTGCCGCTGCCCAGGGAGGCCAGGGCTATTGGGCCTGGCCGAACCTCGCCGCCGTCTATGTCATCGTGGTCACGCCCGGCATCCTCGCGTTCACATTTGCGCAAAAGCTCTTCTTCAAGGGACTGGCAGAGGGCGTGGTGAAAGGGTAGCGCTCTCCGCGCCGATCGCCCGCCTCTCGTGCGGGGCCAACCTCGCAGAGCCGAGATCCGGAACATGGATCTTTTCAGGAGCTTGTCTCCGGATCCCGGCTAGCGCTTCGCGCTTCCGGGATGACCCTCC
>JAFAME010000372.1 GCA_019233695.1 Methylobacteriaceae bacterium | reverse complement strand
ACCGGCGATCAGACGATCGCGGCGGTCGGCGTGTCGGGTCCGCTGTTCATGGACAATTTCACCTGGCAGGCGCTCTTCTCCTACACAAACGACACCGCGCATTATCGCCCCTACGCCTATGGCCAGTTCGGCATCGAACTGGCCGTTTCCTATCAGTTCACCGGCTTTATCCGCGACAGGAGCCGCGTCTGGACATTCGCCCCGTTCGCCTCCTTCTTCGACGTCGGCTATGCCGCCGCCGACCCGATCGTCGATCCGGCGGTCAAACGGCACGATCAGCTCTATCGCTTCGGCGCCACGCTCGACACGGCGCTGTGGCGCAACTTCGGCTTTGCGCTCACCCTCGAATACGACCGCACCAATTCCAATCTGCCCAACTACCGGATGAGCGACTTCATCGTCTCCGGCGGGCCGACCGTACGCTTCTGAGGCGAGAGGCTGCCATGGCGCTCAACCGACCGACCTGCATGACGAGCCTCGCTGCGCTCCTCGTCGCCCTTGCGCCGATGACGGCGCGCGCCGAGGCAGTCGGCACCGCGGGCGCTGCCAATACGCGCAGCGCCGGCACGCCGCCGGGCGGGGCGGTGAAGCTGATCGAGATCGGCGCGCAGATCGTGCGCAACGAAAAGATCGAGACTTCCGTCAGCGGCAGCGTCCAGATCGTTTTCATCGACAAGACGACCCTCAACGTCGGTCCCAACAGCACGCTCGTTATCGACCGGTTCGTCTTCAACCCGGCGACATCGACGGGCGAGGTCGCTCTTTCGCTCGGCCGCGGCGTGATGCGGATCGTCGGGGGCCAGGCGACCCACACCGGCGGGGCGACGGTGACGACGCCGGTCGCCACGATCGGCATCCGGGGCGGCATCGCGACGATCTCGCATTGCCCCGTCGGCGGCGCTCCCATCGCCAAGCGGGCCCGCGGAGCCCCGCCGGTCATCGCTTGCTGCCCGTCAGACGGTGCCATCGCCGCCGCCGCCGGCAACGATACGACGGGCGCCAACGAACCGCGCTGCCGCCCGGTCGGCACCCTCGCCATTAATCACTTCGGCCTGATGGACGTCACCGCCGGGGGCTCCACCCAAAACATCTTCCGTCCGGGATTCGGCGTCTCGATCGGCGCACCGGGGGCGCAGCCTTCAACGCCGGTGCGGGTCAGCCAGGCGCTCGTCAACCAGATGAACGCCAGCCTGACCAGCAAGGGCGGTCAGACCGGCGGATCAAAGAGCATCCCGACGCCCAGTATCGCCGCGGCCAACGGCCTCGGCGCCACCGATAGTGGTCTTGACCCCACGACGACCATATCCCGGCAGGCGCAGACGGTGACGTCGTCCGCAACAGCCAGCACGGCGCTCGCAACCAGCACGCTGGTCAGCAACGTAGCCAAGCAGTCGGTCACGCAGGGCGTGACACAGACGGCGGCCGTGGTGACGGCCAACCAGATCAGCCCACCACCTCCACCGCCACCATCGCCTCCACCGCCCCCGCCACCACCCGCGCCTCCGCCTCCGCCCCCGCCTCCGCCCCCGCCGGTGGCAGGCCCTCCACCGGCGGCCTATGTCATGATGACCACGGCCGGCGCGGGTTCGGCCGCCCCGTTCCTGACGGCGTCGTTCCTCACCTCCGGAACGGCCGTCGTCTCGCCGGTCTACGGCTTCCGCGGCGGCGGCCTCAACAATGGCCAGCCAAATTTCGCCTCACGCAATTTCCAGACAAACCTTGCGATCAACGGCACGGGGGCAGGGCAGACGTCCACCCTCTCGGTCATGACCTCCGTGGTCGCTCAGCTGCCCCAGGGTTTTCTCCTGGGCGGCGCCTTCCAGGCAGCGAACCGATCGCAATCGACCGCGTTTGCCGGTGCCTCGTTCGGTGCCGTATCCTCCACCACCAATCCTGCCGCGACGGTCGCGACGGTGCCGACCGACGGCCAGGGCCTCCCGACCGGGTCGTTTCCGATCAGCCAGAACCGGCTCGTTTTCGATTCATCGACCGGGCAGGTCGTCGCCAGCACGGCATCGGCCACGCAGGTCGGTACCGGGTCGTACGCGTTCGACCAGACCGTGTCGCCGGCGGCTGTGCCCCCGGGGCTCGGAGCCAATCGTCCCGTCCGGACGGGGCAGGGCTTCGTCGGCGGCATCGGCCAGACGCTCAAGTTCAACTCGAGCATGTCGCAACTGGGACCGGCCTATATCGTCACCAACCCGGCCGGCACGTTCGGCGACGTCAGCATCACGCTCTTCGGCGCCTCGCGCGTTGCTGCGCAATTCAACGTCATCAACCCCCTCGCCACGGGCGCTACCGATGAGTTCCGCACCGCGAGCTTCCAGTTCGGCGAACCGACCGGCACCGGCACCACCAGCTATGACGCCTCGCGCGGCGCCTATGTCGACCTGACCCATTTCGCCGCACTTTCGCAGCGCATCTTCAAGGGCGTGAACAACGGCTTCACGGAAACCTCGACAATCAACGGCAACGCACTGGGGGCAAACGAGAAAAGCGGAACCATGCTGGTGACGTCCACGGCGGTCAACGCAGCCTCGTTCTTCCCGGGCGTGACCTTCTGCCAATGCGACTACACGCAGTGGGGCCTGTGGTCGATGGAGACCGTGCGCCAGGACACCGCGAACAACGTGACCCTGAACGACCGTACCGGCATTGCGTTCTGGGTGGCGGGGCTGCCTTCGCAGGTGAGCGACGTCAATTTCGCGGTGGCCAACAACACCGTTGCCACCTATAGCGGCCACGTGATCGCCTCGATCGCCAACGGTCCGAACAACCCGGCTCTTGGCCAGTTTCCCAGCCAGTACATCGCCGCGTCGAATTTCACCAATACGGTCAACTTCGGATCCCGCAACGGCGTCGTCAGCGTGCCCAACCTCGACGGCTCAAGCTATGGCGGGACGGTCAGCCTCACCCCGAACGCCAACTTCTTTGTCGGAGCTCTCAACACCGGGCCGAACGGCAATCGCGGCATGGTGGTCTCGGGCTCCTTCTTCCGAGGCAGCGCCAGCCCGATCGGTGAGATGGGGGGCGCGGTCAACATCATCGGCACGAACTATCTCGGCAGCGGTATCTTCGCGGCGCGCAAACCGTAGCCGCGACGGCATTGGCGCTTTTTCGGGCGGGCAGTCGCGGTATATCCTGAGTTGAGCGCTTTGGCGGGCCTGCCATGGACCTGACCCTCGTCAAGGACGCGCGCCGTCTCGGCGATGCGTCCGCCACTTTGACCGCAACGCCACAAAATCCGATCCCGCTCGGCGCCATCGTCCGGCGCGTACGCACGGCGGACGGCCTTGCGCTGCGCGCCGCCCGGTGGGGCGCGCCGTCGAAGCCAGCGCGCGGCACGGTGGCGATTTTCCCGGGCCATGCGGAATTCATCGAGAAGTATTTCGAGGTCGTGGGCGAGCTCCTTGCCCGCGGCTTCGCGGTTGCCGTGCTCGACTGGCGCGGCCAGGGCGGATCGGCGCGCGAGCTTGCCAATCCACGCAAGGGCCATGTCGATGATTTCTCGCACTACCTGCGCGACGTCGCAGCATTTGCCGCCGAGGTCATCGAGCCGTATTGCCCGAAGCCCTGGTTCGGTCTCGGCCATTCGATGGGCGCGACAATTCTTCTGACGGGGGCGCATGACCGCGTCCTGCCCTTCGAGAGGCTGCTGCTCGTCGCCCCGATGCTGAAGATCGCCCTCGTCAGGCGGCCTCGCGCCGCGCGGCTTCTCGGCCAGACGCTCGATGTCCTCGGTCTCGGCGGTGCCTTCGTGCCCGGCGGGAGCGCGATTCCCGCCCATACACGCCCTTTTCCGGGAAATCCGTTGACCTCCGACCCGGTGCGCTATGCCCGCACGGCGACGGTCACCGCAGCCGCCCCGCACCTTGCCATCGGCTCTCCGACAGTCAGCTGGATCAACGCGGCCTTCAGGCTCCGTGCGCGCCTGAGCGATCCCGACTATCCGCGACGAATCCTGATGCCGACGCTCATTGTGGCCTGCGGTGCCGACACCATCGTTGACACGCCGACCATCGAGCGCTTTGCCGCCAGTCTCAAGGCGGGCTCCCATATCGTGGTGCCCCACGCCAAGCATGAGCTGCTGATGGAACGAAACGTTTTTCGCGAGCAGTTTTGGGCGGCCTTCGACGCCTTCATCCCTGGCTCGACGAGCCAGTTCACGCTTGGCAAGGCGGCTCGCTGATCCACTT
Source organism: Methylobacteriaceae bacterium (assembly GCA_019233695.1). GTDB lineage: Bacteria > Pseudomonadota > Alphaproteobacteria > Rhizobiales > Beijerinckiaceae > JAFAME01. The sequence goes on along the minus strand of JAFAME010000372.1, from coordinate 5,320 downwards.
CGCCGCCCCGCAAGCCGGCGCTCACGCGAGCAACGCCACGGCTGCAGCATGGACCCGTTTGTCGCCCGCTGCGATGACCGCTCCGCCACGAGCGGCGTTGCCGCCGTCCCACGTCGTCACCAGGCCGCCGGCGCCTGTGATGATCGGAATGAGGGCCGCGATGTCGTAGGCATGAAGCCCGGCCTCCACGACAAGGTCGACCTGTCCCGCCGCCAGCATGCAATAGGCGTAGCAGTCGCAGCCATATCGAGACAGCCGCACGCTTCCTTCCACCCGACGGAATGCGGCAAGCGTGTCGCCGGGAAAGGCATGCGGACTTGTCGTCATCAACGTGGCGTCCTTCAGCGTCCCGCAGCTCCGCGCCCGCAGCTTGCGCTCGATGGCCGCCTGGCCGACGCCGAAACCGCGCCACGTCGCTGCCTCACCGTCGCCGAAGAATCTCTCGCGCGTGAACGGCTGATGCATCAGTCCATAGACGGGATGGCCGTTGCGCTGCAGCCCGATGAGCGTCCCCCACATCGGAATGCCGCACATGAAGGAGCGCGTGCCATCGATCGGATCGAGCACCCAGGTGAATTCGGCCTCCGGATTTTCGGCGCCGAACTCTTCGCCGATGATGCCGTGGGCGGGAAAATGCCGACGGATGAGCTGGCGCATCGCCGCCTCGCCAGCCTTGTCCGCCTCCGTGACCGGATCGAAGGCGCCACCTTTGGCCTTGTTTTCCGCGCCGATGGCCGTGCGAAAGAACGGCAGAATGGCGTTGCCGGAAACGGTCGCGAGTTCGTTGACGAAGGCGGCAAGATCGACTGGCCTCATGGGGTTTGAGCCCTTGCTCGCGGTTATGGGTCGCTCACGCCGTTCGCCCTCATAGGAGAGCCGGGCCGCCTTGGCAAACAGCCATCGGGCTTCTGGACCCTCTTCACCGGGTTAGCGTGACGCCAAGCAAGTCATTGATGTTACTTGTAAAAGCCTGCGTCACCCTGCCGCATCGGCGAGATAGGTCAGTAGCTCTTGCTTTTTGTGCGTCGCACGCGCATATTGTTGCGGTGCGGCAACGACGTTGCTGCACATGCCCTCCTTGGGCGTTTCCTCCCTAGACTTGGCCGCTTGTGGCAACGCAAGCGGCCTCTTTCTTTTTGCGCCTGTGCGCTTTTGAGCCCTCGTTCAGCAACGCTACTCAGCGGCAGCCCGACGCTGCCCGAGATCGACTGCCGAGAGTTGGGACAGCGCCTTCAACACCTCCACGAGGTCCCGCGCCACGCGGGCGAAGCCGGAGCTCTTTCGCAGGGTCACCTCATCCATGTAGAGGGCACGGTTGACCTCGATCTGCAGTGCATGCCGGTTGGCGGCCGGATTGCCGTAGTGCTCGGTGATGAAGCCGCCGGCGTAGGGCTTGTTGCGCAGCACTGCATAGCCGAGCCGGCGCAGCTCGGCTTCCGCAACCTCGATGACGATCCCAGCGCAGCTCGTGCCGAACCGATCGCCAACGACGAAATCCGCCTTCACTCGCTCGTCCCGCGCGCTCGAGCCGTGCGATGCCGACGGCATCGAGTGACAATCGATCAGCACCGAGGCGCCAAACGCGCGCTCAGCCCTTTGAACCAGACTCCGGAGGTTGCGATGATAGGGCTTGTAGAGAGTCTCGATGCGCGCGACCGCCTCGTCGACCGACAGCTTGCGGGCATAGATCTCCTGCTGCTCTCCGACGAGACGGGGAATCGTGCCGAGGCCCGCCGCCACCCGCATGGAGCGGGTGTTGGCAAAGGCCGGGAGACGACCCTCGAACATGCGAGGGTCGAGTTCGTAGGGTTCCCGATTGACGTCGAGGTAGGCACGCGGGAACCGCGCCCGCATCAGCGGCGCACCGGCGGCAACGGCACCGGTGAAGAGCTCGTCCACATAAGTGTCTTCGGAGCGGCGCAGGGTGAAGGCGTCGAGCCGGGCGCTGGCGAGGAAGCTCGCGGTATAGGCTTGACCCGAGTGGGGAGAGTTGCACACGAGTGCGGACGCAAGCGCCCGCGGCTCGACGATGTCGAACGGCGGCCTCAATTCCGGTTCGAGCACGATAGCCTCGATCTTTGCTGACAGTCTCGTTGGTGCAGTCCTGCGATTCGCGCTTCCCATCCCGATGCGAATGAGTGTGCCAAGCCTCAGCCCCGCTGTCCATGATTTCGCAAGCCTCGAACGATGCTACAATGCCGGTTGCGGCGGAGCCGCGCGATGCGGAGCGAAATCCCCCTCGCGCTCCGGCGCATTTCACGCGATCTTTACCGGCGGCCCGGATCGTGCGATGCGCCGAGGGCAAGAGACATGGCCGATTCGATGACCAAGATTCTGCTGGCTGAAGACGACAACGATATGCGCCGATTTCTGGTCAAGGCGCTCCAGAACGCGGGATTCGAGGTTGCATCGTTCGACAATGGCTTGTCGGCCTATCATCGTCTGCGCGAGGAACCGTTCGAGCTCCTGCTCACCGACATCGTCATGCCGGAGATGGATGGTATCGAGCTTGCCCGTCGCGCCACCGAGCTCGACCCCGATATCAAAGTGATGTTCATTACCGGATTTGCGGCAGTGGCGCTCAATCCGGACAACAAGGCGCCGAAGAACGCCAAGATTCTGTCGAAGCCCTTCCACCTCAAGGATCTGGTCAATGAGGTCCAGCGCCTGCTGGCAGCGTGAGCCGGCCTCGAAAGGCCGGCTCGGATCGTTGGCCGCTCACCAGAACCGGTGATAGCGCCGGCCATAATTGCGATAGTCGTAGTCATAGTTGTAGTAGTTGTAGTTGTCGTAGTCGTAGCGATCGTAGTCGTAGCGATCGTAGCTGCCGTACCACCCGCTGTAGCGATAGCCATCGCGGTCGAACCCGCCGGCAGAGGCGGTGTTGGCAGCAAGGGCAGTCGTGGCAAGGGCGGCGAGCGCGGCGCCGATCATCAAGGCCTTACGCATAGGGTTCTCCTTTCGCATCGGCTTGACCATTCGAGCCGATGTCAAAGGCTAGACGCCAGGACCGCGCGCGGCTGTTTCCGCGGGAACAGGATTTGCCTCCTGTGCCGATGCGCACTTTGAGCGGCTCATTGCTGCCGGATGCGCCCCGCGCCGCCACGCGAACGATCCGCAAGCCTGCGCTTTCGCGGCCTCAACACGTGCCGCGCGCTTGCTTCCGGGCGGGTGCCTCACTATAAGCAGCCTCGCGCCCGTTCCGGACACCCCTGGAGGCGAGGGCGCGACACCGGCCGCGTGTGCGGCCGTTTGCATTGAGAGAGGACACCGACAATGGCCGAGACGAAAGCGCTCGCGGCCACGGTGCGCAGCGGGTCCGGCAAGGGGGCCGCCCGCAGCGTTCGCCGTGAGGGCCGCGTGCCGGGCGTGATCTATGGCGGCGGCGAGCCGCCCCAATCGATCGCCGTCAACTATCGCGAGCTCAATCAGCTGATCTACGGCGGCCGCTTCCTGACGACGATCTTCGAGATCGATGTTGCCGGCAAGAAGGAACGGGTCATCCCGCGCGACTACCAGCTCGACGTCGTCAAGGACACGCCGCTGCACGTCGATTTCCTGCGCCTGAAGGCGGGCTCCCGGCTGCGCGTCGAGGTGCCGGTGCACTTCATCAATCAGGACATCTGCCCTGGCCTGAAGCGGGGCGGCTCGCTGAACGTGGTGCGGCACCGGGTCGAGATGTGGGTGCCGGCGGATGCGATCCCGGAGGCGCTCACCGCCGATCTCGCCACGCTCGACTTCAACGATTCGCTGCACATCTCGGCGATCAAGCTGCCCGAGGGCTGCAGGCCGACGATCGGCGACCGCGATTTCACCATCGCCTCGATCACCCCGCCGACGACGATGATCGAAGAGACGGCGCCGACCGCTGCTGCGGCCGAGACCGCACCTGCAGCGCCCGCCGAGGGCGAGGGTGAGGCGGGCGCCAAGGCGGCGGCCGCGGCTGCGCCGGCCGGCAAGAAGTGACGCGGCCGAAGCGCTGAGCGAGGCTTGCTCTCGGGCAAGGACTGGGCGGGGCGTGTTGTCGGGTCTGCGCCGACCAAAGCCGCGCGGCGGGCCCAGGTTCCGACCGCGCCCGGCGTCATCGGGCAATCGCCATGTATCTCTTTGTCGGGCTCGGCAACCCCGGGGCACGTCACGCCAGGAACCGGCACAATATCGGCTTCATGGCGCTTGACGCGATCGCCCGCCAGCATCGCGCGGCCCCCTATCGCGCGCGCTTCCAGGGCGCGGCAAGCGAGGCGGCGCTGGGCGGCGAGCGCGTGGTGCTGCTGAAGCCCGAGACCTACATGAACGACAGCGGGCGGGCCGTCGGCGAAGCGATGCGGTTCTATAAGATCCCGCTCGAGGATGTCCTCGTCCTCCACGACGAGCTTGATCTGGCGCCGGGCAAGGTGCGGGTGAAGGTCGGCGGCGGCAACGCCGGCCACAACGGCCTGCGCTCGCTCACGGCCCATATCGGCAACGACTTTCGCCGCGTGCGCATGGGCATCGGACATCCGGGCGACAAGACGCTCGTCTACCCTTACGTGCTCAGCGATTTCTTCAAGGGCGAGCGGCCGTGGGTCGAAACGTTGTGCGATGTCATCGCGCGCAACGCGGAGCTTCTGGTCGCCGGCGACGACGCAAGCTTCCAGAACAAGGTGCATCTTGCCATGCGCGCGGCAGGATTCGGGGAGCCGGAAAAGGGCGAGCCGACGCAGTAGAGCGGCAACGCAGGTCACTGCGCCAACTAGCCTGGACGGGGCTTCCCATCCGCGGCAGATTTGATAGCTTCTCTTGTGCGAACAATTCTTTGTTCGAGACGGGCGCAAGGAGCTCGCCGATGAGCCGACGATTTATCACAACCCTGATGAGCGCCATTCTCGCGGCAGCGACCGCAGCGGCCGGCGTGCCGGCGCTGGGTTTTGTCTACAAACCGTTCGGCTGTACGCAAAAAGTTTGCGTGCGATGGGCCCGAGGCGCCCCAGGCACTTTTGCCGGGCCGTGTGTTGCTTACAAATACGTACATTACTTGAGGTGTCCGGCACCCCCGGTCATCCACTAGCTGTGCCGTCATAGGCGTCGTCCCCGCCGAAGCGAGCAAGGTCCGGAGCTGGCATCCGATCCGGGCCGCCGCAAGGTCGGCGTCCGACATGTCGGGATCTAGCCGATCCGGTCCTTCCTCTTTCCGCCGGTGAAGGCGCGAGCGATGATCTCCTGTGCTTCGGTCTGGATCTTGCGCAGATCGTCGTGGCTGCGGAAGCTCTCCGCGTAGAGCTTGTAGACCTCCTCGGTGCCTGACGGCCGCGCGGCAAACCAGCCGTTTTCGGCCACGACC
>JAFAME010000360.1 GCA_019233695.1 Methylobacteriaceae bacterium | reverse complement strand
CGTTGGCGTCATAACGCATGCCGACGACCGCGTTGGCGCCGGCCTGGCCGGCGTGTTCCACCATCAGGTCGAAGGCCTCCTGCCGCGCCGTTTCGGCAAGATGGGTGTAGGCGCTGAGCTGGCCGCCGAAGATCGACTGCAGGCCGCCCACGACATTGCCGATGACACTGCGCGAGCGCACCGTGATGCCCCGGCAGATGCCGAGATGGCGCGTGATGCGGTAGCCGGACACGTCATTGGTCGTCGTCACGATCATCGCCAGTCTCCCCGCTCGCCGATGGCGCCCGACTCGGCCCCCGGCGGATCGTTATCACGAGATCACGGGTCACGCGACGCGAGGCGACCCTGCACCATTGTCTTTCCAGTGCGATTTTCTTTGGTGGGCGGACCCCGGCACAGCCGTCCAAGCTGGTTCGCTCATGCCGGGCCGGAAACTGGAGCGGGTGAAGGGAATCGAACCCTCGTCGTCAGCTTGGAAGGCTGTCGCTCTACCATTGAGCTACACCCGCGCCCGGCCGCGCTGCCCGCTCGGCACTTCGCCGACCCGGGCGCCCGACGCGAACGTGTCGTAGATCAGCACCCACAAAATTGCAACGGCGCGGCTGTCCGCTCGCGCCGAGGCATGTTCGAGTCTCCGTGCCCGGCCGGAACGTGGTGCGGCCGGCACAGGCATGACATACGAGTGGAAGCGAAACGGGGCAAAACCATTTGCAGGCATATCTCGGAATTGCGATCGGCAGCGCGCTTGGCGGGGCGGCGCGCTATTGGCTCTCCGGCTTCGTGGCAAACCGCGTCGGCGAGACCTTCCCGTGGGGAACGATCCTCGTCAATGTCACCGGCTGTTTCGTCATCGGCCTCTTTGCCACGCTCACCGGCGCGGAGGGTCGCCTCCTGGTAAGCGGCACGGTGCGCCAGTTCGTCATGATCGGGATTTGCGGCGGCTACACGACGTTCTCGTCATTCAGCCTGCAGACACTGAACCTCATGCGCGATCGCGAATGGCTCTTTGCCGCCGCCAATATCGCCCTCTCGGTTATTTTGTGCACGCTCGCGGTGTGGCTCGGCCATCTCGCTGCCGAAGCGATCAATCGATGAGGGAAGTCATTTTTGTTCGCGAGGATGATCGAGACGCACTCTTAATGAAGAGCGCGACCCCAGCTTCTCCCGGCGCAGGGAGAAGGGGCGCCCGGCGGGAGAAGGAAGCGCCGTCACTTAGCGCAGGGCCTGATTGAGGCGCTCCAGCGCCGCCGAGCCCGGACAAAGATCCGCCTCGCCAAGTCCGTTGAGCGGCCGCTCCTCGGTGGCAAGATGCTCGTGCAGGTCGCCTGCATCCTCTTCGAGGTAGATGAGTCCGGTGACGATCTCGCCCGCGGCCTGGCCCTCATAGAGATGCGCCATGGCGGCGGCCCGATCGCGGACGTCATAGTCCTCGGCAAGCTTGCGCAGGCGAAGCGTCGAGCCGTCGTGCAGCGTCACTTCCTGCAGGCTGCCGGGCGGATGATCGAGGAGGATCGGCGAGCGGCCGGTCATGAAGTCGAGCCGGTTGAGCGCGGCGTTGTGGGCGCGCACGTAATCGAAGCTCTTGGTCGATCCCTCGTGATTGTTGAAGGCGACGCACGGTGAAATGCAGTCGATGAACGCCGATCCGCGATGCTGGATGCCGGCCTTAATGAGCGGGCCGAGCTGGGTCTTGTCGCCGGAAAAGCTGCGCGCGACGAAGGTCGCGCCGAGCTGCAGCGCCATGCCGACGAGGTCGATCGGCAGGTCGGAATTGACGGCGCCGCGCTTGCTTTTCGAGCCTTTGTCGGAGGTTGCCGAGAACTGGCCCTTGGTCAGTCCGTAGACGCCGTTGTTCTCGACGATATAGACCATGTTCACGCCGCGCCGGATGGCGTGCGCGAACTGGCCGAGGCCGATGGAGGCCGAGTCGCCGTCGCCCGAGACACCAAGGTAGATAAGATCGCGATTGGCGAGGTTGGCGCCGGTGAGGACCGAGGGCATGCGGCCGTGCACGCTGTTGAAGCCGTGCGACTGGCCGAGGAAATAGGTCGGCGTCTTCGAGGAGCAGCCGATACCCGAAAGCTTGGCGATGCGGTGCGGCGGCAGATTCAATTCGAAGCAGGCGTGCATGATGGCAGCGCTGATCGAATCGTGCCCGCAACCGGCGCAGAGCGTCGAGATCGCGCCCTCGTAGTCGCGATGGGTATAGCCGAGCTCGTTCGTCTCGATGGCGGGATGGTGGAACTTGGGTTTCGGCAGATAGGTCATAGCACCACCTTGCGCCGATGCGGGGCGGCCTTGACGAGCTGCAGCTGCTCGGCGATGGCGCTGCGGATGAAACGGGCGGTAACCGGGGTTCCGTCGTAGTGGAGGATGGGCACGAGCTGGGCGGGATCGGCGCCGCACTCGGCGAGCAGCAGGGTGCGCAATTGCGCATCGCGATTCTGCTCGACGACGAACACCTGTTCGTGCGCGTCAAGGAATGTCGCGACCTCGCCGCTGAAGGGAAAAGCCCGCACGCGCAACAGGTCGAGATAGACGCCCTCCTCCGCGAGAAGCGCGGCCGCCTCCCGCATCGCCGCCGCGGTCGAGCCGAAATGGATGGCGCCGAGCCGTGTCGGGCGAGCGCCCGCTTCCAGGAGCGGCCCCGGCACATGGCTTTTGGCGGTCTCGAACTTGCGCAACAGCCGCTGCATGTTGTCGGCGTAGGGGCGGCCCTTCTCCGTATAGTGCGCATAGCGGTCGCGGCTGGTACCGCGGGTGAAGAAGGAGCCGCGCGTCGGATGCGTGCCTGGATAGGTCCGGTAGGTGATCCCGTCTCCGTCAACGTCGAGATAGCGGCCGAAATCCTTGCCCGCTTCCAGCTCCTCGGCGGTCATGACCTTGCCGCGGTCGAAGCGCCGGGCGTCGTCCCAGGCGAACGGCTTGCACAGATGCTGGTTCATGCCGACGTCGAGATCGAGCATCACGAAGATCGGCGTCTGCAGCCGGTCGGCGAGATCGAAGGCGACGGCGCCGAACTCGAAGGCTTCGTACGGATCCTCCGGAAAGAGGAGCACGTGCTTGGTGTCGCCGTGCGAGGCATAGGCGCACGCGAGAATGTCGGACTGCTGCGTGCGCGTTGGCATGCCCGTCGACGGCCCGCCGCGCTGCACGTCGAAGATCACGGCCGGGATCTCGGCAAAATAGGCGAGCCCGAGAAACTCCTGCATCAGGGAGATGCCGGGACCTGAGGTGGCGGTGAAGGCACGTGCGCCATTCCAGCTTGCGCCGATCACCATGCCGATCGAGGCGAGCTCGTCCTCGGCCTGGACGATGGCGAACCGTCGCTTGCCGGTATTTTGGTCGACGCGATAGCGGTTGCAGTAGCGCTCGAAGGCCTCGGCGAGCGAGGTCGAAGGGGTGATCGGATACCAGGCGCAGACGGTGGCCCCGCCATAGACGGCGCCAAGCGCTGCGGCGGCATTGCCTTCGATGAATATCCGCTCGCCGATCCGATCCGAGCGCTTGATGCGCATGCGGAGCGGGCACCGACAATTGGCAAGCGCATAGTCGCGCCCGATGTGCAGGGCCTGCCGATTGGGTGCAATCAGCTTGTCCTTGCCCTTGAACTGCTCGGCGATGAGCCTTTCGAGCTCAGCCGCATCGATGTCCAACAACGCCGACAGGGCGCCGACGTAAACAATGTTCTTGAACAGCTGCCGCTGCCGTGGGTCGGAGTACTGGCGATTGCATATCTCGGTGAGCGGCATGCCGATCACCTCGATGTCGTCGCGCAGCTTCGATGCCGGGACAGGACGCGAGGAATCATAGAAGAGATAGCCGTCAGGCTCGATGGAGCCTACGTCCTCGTCCCAGGTCTGCGGGTTCATGGCGACCATCATGTCGACGCCGCCACGCGCGCCGAGATGCCCGGCTTCGCACACCCGCACCTCGTACCAGGTTGGCAGGCCCTGGATATTGGAAGGAAAGACGTTGCGCGGCGCGACAGGCACGCCCATCCGCAGGATCGAGCGGGCAAACAGCTGATTGGCGCTTGCCGAGCCCGACCCGTTGACGTTGGCGAAGCGGATGACGAAGTCGTTTACGCGCTCGATCGGCATCCCTGCCCCGCGTAGCTCATTTCGAGAGTGAATTTCTGCATGTCCCAGGCCCCCGTCGGGCAGCGCTCGGCGCAAAGACCGCAGTGCAGGCACACGTCCTCGTCCTTCACCATTACGCGCGAAGTCTTGAGCTCGCTCGACACGTAGAGGTCCTGCGCCTTGTTGGGAGCGGGCGCGGCGAGCCTCGTGCGCAGGTCATCCTCATCGCCGTTATGCGTGAACGTGATGCAATCCATCGGACAGATGTCGACGCAGGCATCGCATTCGATGCACAGCGGCGCCTGGAACACGGTCTGGATATCGCAGTTGAGGCAGCGTTGGGCCTCGGCGAAGGCGAGCCCTCCGTCAAAGCCCAGCTCGACCTCCGCCTTGATGTCCTTCAACGCGATTCTGCTGTCCTTGAGCGGAACCTTGAAGCGCTGATCGATGGAAATGGCGTTATCGTAGGACCACTCGTGGATGCCCATCTTCTGGCTCACGAGATTCATTCTCGGCGGCAGCCGCCGGGTCACGTCCCCGCCGTTGCATAAGGCATCGATCGACACGGCCGCCTCGTGCCCGTGCGCCACCGCCCAGATGATGTTCTTCGGGCCGAATGCGGCGTCGCCGCCGAAGAACACCCGCGGCAGCGTCGACTGGTAGGTGTCTTTGTCGACCACGGGCATGCCGTGGCGGTCGAACTCGATGCCGATGTCGCGCTCGATCCACGGAAACGCGTTCTCCTGGCCGACGGCGACCAGCACGTCGTCGCACGGCATGTGAACCGGCGGCTCGCCGGTCGGGACAAGCTCGCGCCGGCCCTTGGCACCACGCTCGGCGCGGACCTTTTCGAAGACGACGCCTTGGAGCCGCCCCTTCGAATGGGTGAATTCCTTGGGGACGAGATAATTGAGGATGGGGATGCCCTCGTGCATGGCATCCTCCTTCTCCCATGGCGAGGCCTTCATCTCGGCAAAGCCCGAGCGCACGACGACCGAGACCTCTTCGCCGCCGAGCCGGCGCGAGGAGCGGCAGCAGTCCATCGCCGTGTTGCCGCCGCCGAGCACGATGACGCGCCGGCCGATCTTGTCGATGTGCCCGAACGACACGCTCGAGAGCCAGTCGATGCCGATGTGGATGTTGGCTGCCGCCTCGCGGCGGCCGGGAATGTCGAGGTCGCGGCCGCGCGGCGCCCCCGTGCCGACGAAGATTGCATCGAATCCTTGCGTCAGGAGCGCACGCAGGCTGTCGATGCGACGGCCCCCGCGAAACTCGATGCCCAGTCCGAGGACATAGCCGACCTCTTCGTCGATCACGCTCTCGGGCAGTCGAAATCGCGGGATTTGGGTGCGCATCATGCCGCCCGCCGCGGCATCCTGATCGAAGATCACGATTTCGTAACCGAGGGGGGCGAGATCGCGGGCGACCGTGAGCGAGGCGGGTCCCGCACCGATGCAGGCGACGCGTTTGCCGATCCTGATGTCCGCCGGTCGCGGCAGCAGTGCGGCAATATCCGGCTTGTAGTCGGCCGCCACCCGCTTCAGGCGACAGATGGCGACCGGATCGCGCTCGACCCGGCCCCGTCGACAGGCCGGCTCGCAAGGCCGGTCGCATGTCCGCCCGAGGATCCCCGGAAAGACGTTCGACTCCCAGTTGATCATGTAGGCGCGGCCGTAGTCGCCGGCGGCGATCTGGCGGATGTATTCGGGAACGGGCGTGTGCGCCGGGCATGCCCATTGGCAGTCTACGACCTTGTGGAAGTAGTCCGGCGCACTGATGTCGGTGGGCTTCACGCAACTATCCTATGGGTCGATCGAGGCGGCCATCTCGCAGATGGGGGGCCAGCCAAGCTGGTTCTTTGCTTCTTGCTCGACTCCGGATTCGGGGGGCGGCGGAGGTCACTCCATTATTGTGTCTCAGTCAAGACATCCACGCGGAAAATCGGGCAATTGAACCAACAGATCAATGCTTTTGAAGCAGCAAATGTTCGTCCTGCACCGCCGCAAAAACTTGCTGCGGCGCACATAATAGGGGTCGCTCGTGGATGGGACGTGAGATGCATGGCTGTCATGTTACAAGACATGTTTGCGCCGAGGCTCCAATCATCGATTGGCGGACGCAGTCATGGCAGCAACATGCGTGCCAACCGACCTGCAACGTGACCGTTTCACGTCGCCGGCCCGGTCGGTGACATCTTCGTTCTTTCGAGGGTGGTGGAGGAGGTAGGACTCGAACCTACGAAGGCATTAGCCAGCGGATTTACAGTCCGCCCCCTTTGCCGCTCGGGACACTCCTCCGGACGGAGATGCGCAGGCAGGCCGCACCCGGCCGTTCTGCGACCCACGCTCAGCGCGACGGGCGCTTATGCGGAGCGCAGAGTTCCGTGTCAACTCCAAAACTTCTCGTGTTCGAAGGTGGTGGAGGAGGTAGGACTCGAACCTACGAAGGCCATAGCCGGCGGATTTACAGTCCGCCCCCTTTGCCGCTCGGGACACTCCTCCGGACAGGAGCTGGCCGGACATCTCGATCAGACAGGTTCGACCGCCGACGTCGGGACCGATTGAGGGTGCGTGCCGTGCCAGTGCCGCACGCTCAGAACCGCGGCGAGCCAAGCCGCCAGCGTACCATCTCGGATGGCGTCACGATGTGGACCGTCGTCGGCGAAATGCGCTCGGCTTCCGCCACCAGCTGCGGGC
>JAFAME010000147.1 GCA_019233695.1 Methylobacteriaceae bacterium | reverse complement strand
ATAGAGCTTCGGCGACAGGCCCGGATCGATGACCTCGTAGGGGTTTCCCAGGCGCGAGAGGGCATCGGCGACGCTTGGCGACGTTTGGCCGCCATAGAGGCCAAGGAAACCGTTCGCCCAGCCGAGCGCATCCGGGCTCGCCGTCACGCCGTGCTTGGCAAGGAGCGCTGCCTCCAAGCCATGCCGGGCAGCAAACCCACAGTGAAGCGGCTTCGTCGAACTCCCCGCGTTGATCCGAAGGCCAGCCGGCAGCGAAGCTGCAATGCCGAATGCTGCCTGCAGTTCGACGGCGCTCAGCCTGAGCGCCTTGGCTGCACCGGCCGTCGCACCGAACACGCCGAGCGTGGCGGTCGGATGCCATCCGCGCCGATAGTGATCGGGCTGCATGAGGATGCCGAGCGCCTTCTCGACTTCGAGCCCGGCAACAAACGCCACGAGGGCCTTGATGCCTGATAGGCCAGTCATCTGCGCTGCCGACAGGACGGCAGGCAGGAGCGGGGCGGTCGGGTGCCCCCACATCGTCCAGCTCGAATCATCGTAGTCGCAGGCATGCGCGAGCGTGCCGTTGGCGAAGGCTGCGCCTGCCGGGCTGCTCGTCAGCGCTGTTCCCACGATGATGCTTGAGCCTTGGGCGGACGCAACAAGATCGCCGGCGATCTGGCCGAACAGCGGATCGCGCGTGCCGGCCAGCATGCAGGCAATGCCGTCGAGAACCGTCAAACGCAGTCGATCGACAACTTCGCTCGGCAGCTGCGAAGCCTCGAGGTCGCAGACGAATTCGGCAAGCCCAGGCGACAGCGGCTGCGGATCGCCTGTCACGGATCTAAGCATCGAGATCGGTTGCAAGATGGAACAGGCAATCGCCACGCTTCGTGCGCGCCGGAACGCGCTTGCACACGACGAGGCCATCGCGGAGGAAGGGCACAACGATCGGCTCGCGCGCCGGGTTGTCCGGGAAGTGGATGGCCCCGGCGGGCTGCCCGCCCGCAACCGTGTCGCCGAGATCGGCCAGCGGCTCGAAGACGCCATCCTCCGGACTGTAGACGTAGTAGTCCGGGCCGCCGACCTCCATCATCCGCGGCGGCTGCGGTGCGCCGACGCCGGGATCTGCGGCGAGAATGCCGACGTGGTGCAGGATGCGCCGCAGCCCCGCTTCGAGGATGCGCAATGCATCGAGCGAGGTCGTTCCGCCGCCGCCGAGTTCCGTTCCCATGTGGATGAGGCCGCGCCGACGCGCGGCAACGGCCAGGTTGTCGGGGATGTCGGTGATGCCGATGCAGCTGATGGGCGCACCGAAGAGCTTGGTCAGTTCGATCATCCTCGCAGTCTTCGCCGGATCCTCCGCGCGCTTCATCTCCGTGCTCGGAATATAGAGGAGCGAGCTCCCGCCCGAATGGAAATCGAATACGTAGTCGGTGTCGGCCAGGAGCACGGTGTCAATATAGTGGGCGATCATTGCGGTGGGCGAGCCGCGATGATCGCCCGGAAAGGCGCGGTTGAGATTGCCGCGCTCGCCCGGCTCCAGCGGCGAGGTGCGGCGGCCGGCAAGCGCGGCGGGAAGATTGGCCGCCGGCAATATGACAATGCGGCCGGACATCTTGCGAGGATCGATCGCGCGGGCAAGCTTCGTCACCGCGATCTGACCTTCGTATTCATCGCCGTGGTTTCCGGCGACCAGCAGCACGCGCGGGCCCGCCCCGTTGCGGATGCAGATCACCGGGATCGGGATCCAGCCGTAAGCCGATTCGTGCGTCGAGAAGGGCAAACGAAGAAAGCCATACTGCTTGCCGTCGCGCGCGTAATCGACTTCTGCGGCGATGCGGCTTGCCTGGGCGTTCATCAGTCATGTCCTCGCGAGCACAATCCCGACGTTGCCGAAGAGCCGCGCGCCTCGGAGGCGCCGGCGTTGACGGCGCCGAGACTATTGTTCTATGTATGAGACAAAGTCAAACAGCGTCGCGCCAGGCTTTGCCGGACGGGGAAGCGTAGGATAGAGCATCCGAGAATGAAGGGGCGTCGATCAGCGGGTAGGCGCGGAACCGCCGCCGCCGGTCACCTCGACGGGGGACGGCGAGGCAGCGGATGAGCGACATCAGGGCCAGTTCGACCCAAGCCTATCATCCCGTCATTCCGCTCCATTTCCAGATCCAGCGCGTGCTGCGGACGCAGGTCGAGTCGGGCAAGTGGCCTGCCGGACAGCGGGTGCCGCCTGAACTGAACCTCATGCGCCGCTTCGGCGTCAGCCGGACAACGATCCGCCGCGCGCTGCGCTGGCTCGAGACCGACGGCCTGATCGTGCGCCATCGCGGCAAAGGCACCTTCGTTTCCGCGAGCGGGCAAACGGAAAGACATCCGCTTGGCGTCAAGAGCCTGCTGCTCGGCTACAGTGCCGAGATCCAGGTCATCGATGCAACCTCGGTCGCCTGCCCTCCCGATATCGCCGCCGTGCTCCAAGTCGAGCCGGGCCAGCCGGTGCGCGAGTTCAAGCGTCTGGAGATCGTGGAGGGCAAGCCGCTCGCGGTGGTCGTCAACTACGTGCGCTCAGAGATCGGGCGGCGCATCACGAAGCCCGCGCTGGAGAAGTATTCGATGCTGGAGATCCTGCGCGATCGACTGCGGCTCAAGCTCGGCGTCCTGCGTCAGTCGATTGCGGCCGTGCTTCCGGACGAGGCGGTGGCACTCTTGCTCGCGACCGACGTGTCGCAACCGGTGCTCGCCGTGCGCCTCATCGTCCATGACGAGACCGGCCGGCCCATTCAGGTTTGTGACGCCTCCTACCGCGGAAACGGCTATCGCTACGAGGTCGAGGCGCGCCTGCCGTCGACCTCCGACATGAATGCCCGCGGCATCGTCGACAGCCGTCCGAGCCGGACGCGCAAGACATGACGCCTGCCGATGCCGGCGTCGCGCCGGATGTCGAAGATTTTCGGCTGATCGTCGGCACCCGCGGGCCTGGAAAGAACCACCTGCACCGGCTCCGCTTCTCGGTGAAATCCGGGCGGGTTTGCCGCGACGGCGAGCCGACCGAAGCGGTCAACCCGTCCTTCGGCGCCTTCCATCCTGACGGCCATGTGCTCTACGTCGTCAATGAGACCGGCCGGTCGCGGTCCGACCCTGCCGGATCGGTCTCCGCCTTTGCCATCGACAAGGGGACAGGGGCGCTGTGCCTTCTGAATTCGCTGTCGAGCGGCGGGGCGGCCCCATGCCACGTCTCGATTGCGCCCACCGGCCGGCATCTTTTCGTGGCCAACTATTGGGGCGGCAGCATCGCCGCCTTTGCGATTGCGCCGGATGGTTCGCTCGATTCCCAAGTGGCCTTCGTCCAGCACGAGGGTGGGACGCGCTACCGGGGTCGGGATCCAGGGCCGCACGCCCACGCGATCGGCCTTGATCCCTCGGGTCGGCATGTGGTCGTTGCCGATCTCGGCCGAGACGAAATGCTCCTCTACACTTATGACGCGACGACAGGCGGCCTTGCGGCGCACGAGCCGGCGGCCTTCGCGCTTGCTCCCGGGGCTGGACCGCGTCATTTCACCTTCGATCGCGACGGGAGACATGCATTCGTCATCAACGAGCTGAACTCCACGCTTGACGTACTCGCCTACGACGCGGCCCGCGGCAGCTTGCGGCCGTTGCAGTCGCTTTCGACGCGGGCCTCGAACGCGGGCGGCGAAAACGCCGCGGCCGAAGTCGCGCTGAGCCCCGACGGAAGGCACCTCTATGCCTCGAACCGGGGCGATGACACCATTGCGATCTGCGAGGTGGATCAGGACTCGGGCCTGCTGCGGCGGCTCGCGCATCAGCCGAGCCTTGGGCGAAAGCCGCGGCATTTTGCGCTCGATCGAGAAGGCTCGCACCTTGTTGTGGCAAACCAGGGGTCCGACACGATCGTCGTCTTTGCGCGCGATCCCTCGCATGGCGGGCTGGCGCCTGCCGCACCGCCCTATGCCGTGCCCGCGCCGGTCTGGGTCGGGATCGCGCCATAGGGGACCCGACCAGGGTCTCGGCGCGTCAGCGCAGCAGCGTCGTTCCGCCATCGACGAGGAGCGTCGAGCCCGTCACATAGGCGGCGTGGTCCGATGCCAGGAAAAGCACTGCCCCGGCGACGTCTTCCGGCACGCCGATGCGCCGCAGCGGGATCACCTTCAGCCGGCCCTCGATGAAGCCTGGCTCATCCAGGACATCGGCGTTCATCGGCGTGCGGATCGTCCCCGGCGCCAGCGCCACCACGCGGATGCGATGCGGCGCCAGTGCCACCGCGAGCGATTTCGTGAGATGCGCGATCCCCGCCTTCGAGACGCCGTAGTGGACGCAGTCCGGCTCGGGCAATTCGGCGCTGATCGAGGAGACGTTCACGATGGCGCCACCGGTGCCCGATGCGACCATCGCTGCCCCAACGATCTGGCAGCACCAGAACGTGCCCTTGAGATTGATGTCGAGGACGCGGTCCCATTCGGCTTCCGTGAGCTCCAGCGCCGGCATGTAGCCGATGACGCCTGCGCAATTGACGAGGACATCGAGTCGGCCGCACGCCGCGACGGCGCGCTCGACCATCGCGGCAACGCTGAAGCGTCGCGCGACATCGACTTCGAGCGCCAGCGCCCGCCCGCCGACCTGCAGGGCCGCATCGACGGTTGCCTCGGCGGCGCCGAGATTGACATCGGCGGCGCACACGAAGGCGCCTTCGCGCGCGAAGGCAAGCGCGATGGCGCGCCCCATGCCGCTCGCGGCGCCGGTCACCAGGACGGATGCCTTCGTCCAGTCCATCTTGCCTCCACGCCTGTTGCCGGAAAGACGATCAGCGCCTCATTCACTGGCCGCGCCGGATGCGTCGCTCCAGCATGGTCGAGAATACTGACAGGATGGTCGTGATTGCGTAGTAGACGAGCGCGATCGCGGTATAGGCCTCGAACGCTCGGAACGTCGCAACGACGATCTCCTGGCCTTCGCGCGTCAGATCCGAGATGGCAAGCACCGAGACGAGCGAGGAATCCTTGACGAGGCTGATGAAGGAATTGGTGATCGGCGGCAACACCGTCCGGAAGGCATGCGGCAGCGTCACTCGCTGAAAGACGCGCATCCGGGTCATGCCGAGCGCGACGGCAGCCTCGGTCTGCCCCTTGTCGACTGCCAGGATGCCGGCGCGGAAGATTTCCGACATGTAGGCGCCGTAGAAAATGCCGAGGCCCCCGACAGCCGCGCCGATCGCCGGGATGTTGATGCCGGTGAAGATGCTCACGCCGTAGTAGATGAAGATCAATAGGACGAGCAGCGGCACGCCACGGATGAAGTCGATGAAAAGATAGGCGGGCACGGTGAGCAGCGGAAACCGCGACAGGCGGGCGAAGGCGAGGAGCAGGCCTGAGAGGATGCCGACCAGAAGCGCGAAGACGCTAACATAAAGCGTGACGCCGAGCCCACGCAGCAGCAGCGGAGCGTAGGGAACCAGCGCCTCGAAATGAAGGTCGTACATCGCCGCCGCCTTCCCTCATCCGAGCCCGTGAAGAAATACTCCGGCGGGTGTCATCCCGGCCGAAGCACCGCTGAGCGGTGCGCTGAGCCGGGATCCGGAACAGGAGGCCTTTTCAGTGGCTTGTCCCCGGATCCCGGAGAGCGCTTGGCGCTCCGGGATGACAATCTACAATTTTCTTCACAGGCTCATCCGCGGGACCGTTGTTGCGGCGCGCCGGCGAGTGTCGCACGCATGGACGGAACTTTGCCCTATACCGGGGCCATGAATTTTTCGACCTTCGGAAGCGGGCTCCAGGGAATCCATTTCTTCCAGAGCGGCTCGAACTTGCCGTTCCAGTAGTAGAACTCGATCCAGGTGTTGAGGAAGGTCTTCAGGTGGTCGTTGTCCGGCCCAGGCAGCAAGGCCATTCCTGCAGGGCTCGAGGAGCCGGGGATGGTGACGGCCGCAACGCTCAGCCCCTGATGTTCGGACACATATTGTGTGAGGTAGCTGATCTCTGCACCGGAGGCGTCGGCGCGCCCTGTCTGCATGGCAAGGATCGCTTCGTCGGCGGTGTTGAAGTCGACCACCTTGGCCTGCGGGAAGAAGCGTTGCAGCGTGATGTGCACGGCGTCCTGGATGAGCACCGAGATGGTGATGTTGGGGTCGTTGAATTTCTCGATCGAGGAGAAACGATCCTTGTCCTGCGTCTTGAAGACGAATGCCGTCGAGGTGAAACTGTGCGGGCTCGCGAACTGGACGGCGAGCGACCGTTTCAGCGTCAGCGCCATGTTGGCGGTGATGAGGTCGAATTTGTCGGCAAGCAGGGCAGGGATGATCCCCTCCCAGGTATTGTCGACGAATTCCGGCTCGACGCCCATGTCTGCGGCGATCATCTTGGTGAGATCGACATCGAAACCGTCGGGATCGCCCTGCGGCGTCTTGAAGCCGTAGGGCTTGTACTGAAGGAATTGGCCGACGCGCAGCTTGCCCGACTTGAGAATGCGGTCGAGGCGGCCGCTCGTCTCCCCTGCCGCAAGCGCGCGTGAGGGCGCAACGGCAGAGCCGAGCGTCACTGCGGCGACCGCGGTCGTCAGCGAAGCTGCCGCCAAAGATCGACGGGAGATCAATTGCCCTTTGCTGTCGGTTGCGCTCGATCCGGTCATGTCGACATCCTCTCTGGCTAGGCTCTCTTGAAGTTGACGTCCGCCCACCTTCAGCGCGGGTCAGTGAACGAGCACGCGGGCCAAAAAGGCCTGCGTCCGCCCGCTCTTGGGCGACGAGAAGACGGTGCGCGGATCCCCCTCCTCGATCACCGCGCCCGCATCGATGAACACCACGCGATCGGCGATCTCGCGGGCGAAATCCATCTGGTGGGTGACAATGACCATCGTCATCCCCTCGCGCGACAGTTGGCGCATGACGGCCAGCACTTCGCCCACAAGCTCGGGATCGAGCGATGAGGTCGGCTCATCGAACAGAATCATCTTCGGATCCATGGCAAGCGCGCGGGCGATGCCGACGCGCTGCTGCTCGCCGCCGGAAAGCTGTCCGGGATAGGATTTTGCCTTGTGCGCGAGCCCGACCTTTTCGAGGATCTGCATTCCCTTGCGCATGGCCTCGGCGCGTGGCGTGCGCCTGACGTAAATCGGCCCTTCGACGACGTTCTCGATCGCGGTGCGATGCGTGAACAGGTTGAAGCGCTGGAACACCATGCCGATGTCGGAGCGCACGCGCCTTATGTCGGTCGTCGGATCGCTCAGATGAACGCCGCCGAAGTTGATGTCGCCCGCATGAAAATGTTCCAGGCCGTTCATGCAGCGCAGGAACGTCGATTTTCCCGCCCCGCTCGGGCCGATCAGGACCACGACTTCGCCCTTGCGCACGACGCAGTCGATGCCACGCAGAACGTCCGTCTGGCCGAAGCGCTTGTGGACGTTGGCGGCGCGCAGGATCTCGTCCGGCTCCAGATCGATCCTCTCGGCGAGACGTCTGTTCCCTCGCGTCGGCGGCCCGGGCAGCTCGATCCTGGCGCGCATGACCGACCGATCCTGCATCTTTCGCGGGGGGTCGCATGCCGACGGAGCCAGCCACGATCAGCCGCCAATTGATCTAATGTTGATACAATAGGATATATCCTGTCAATAGGAGCCGGCGCGGTCGAGCGGGCGTCGCGCGGCTGATCCTCGAACCGACTGGTTGAGCGCTTCGTGGGTCGAACCATGTTCGTGTCATCCCGGCCGGAGCGGAGCGGAGAGCCGGGACCTGGCGCGGATCCCGGAGAGCGCTGCGCGCTTTCGGGATGACAAGGTTGGGTTTCGTGGAAACGATGGTCTAGAGACAATGAGCCGGGAGCGCCCCGAGGCGGTCGCCCTTCCGGCAGTCATGGCAGGGTTCGAATGTCGCCTGAACCATCGAGACGTCCGGGCATCGCTGTCCTCGGCAGTGGCAGCATCGGTGCGGCTTGGGCGATCGTCTTTGCCGAGGCGGGCTGCCCGGTAAATCTTCAGGACATCGACGCAGCGCGTCTGGAAAGTTCCCGGCGCGACCTTCGCGAGCGGCTTTCCGACCTCGCCCGATGCCAGCTGCTTGACGAGCCGGCCGAAGCAGTCTTTGCGCGCATCCGCTTCCTCTCGGACCTGCCCGGAGCGCTCGCGAATGTCGCCTACGTCCAGGAGTGCATCCCGGAGGACCGCGAGCTCAAACGCAGCCTCTTTGCCGATCTCGACCGCCTGGCGGACCCCGCAACGATCCTGGCGAGCTCCTCGTCGTTCCTGCCGGCGTCGGCCTTTGCCGACGGCCTTGCCGGCCGCTCCCGCTGCCTCGTCGTCCACCCCGGCAATCCACCCTACCTGCTGCGCGTCGCGGAAGTAGTGCCGGCGGCCTTTACCGCCCAAGCCGTTGTCGAGAGGACGATGGACCTTCTGGCGGCGGTCGGCATGGGCCCTGTCCGGCTGCGGCGCGAGATCGATGGGTTCGTCTTCAACCGACTGCAGGGGGCGCTGCTGCGCGAGGCCTATTGCCTGGTGCGCGACGGGATCATCGACGTTGCCGAGGTCGACCGCATCGTCCGCGACGGGCTCGGCCTCAGATGGTCGGTCGTCGGACCCTTCGAGGCGGCCGATCTCAACGCGCGCGGCGGCATCGCCGCGCATGCGAAGCGGGCAGGGCCTGTGTACTTCCGTCTCGGCACCGATCGAGGCCAGAACGATCCCTGGGACGACAAGCTCGTCGCGAAGGTGACAGCGCAACGGCGCGCCATCATGCCGCTCGAAGACTGGGAGGCAAGGGTCGCCTGGCGGGACCGGGCGCTGATGGCCCTGCTTCGCTGCCGCAGGTCCGACAGCGCATTCAGCGGCTAGGTGGCAGGGCAGGGAGGGCGCGTCGTCGCTCAGGGAGCAGAGAATCGATCAACCGAACAGGCGGAGATATCCTCCGACGGATCGCGGCCGAGGATGCAATCGGCCACGAGACGCGCCGACAGCGGGCCCAACGTGTAGCCGGCGCTCCCGGGAATGGCGAAGAAGAGGCCCGGCACCGCGTCGATCCTGCCGAGAATCCCGCAGCCGTCGACGAAGGTGTTGATGCCGGCCCAGGTGCGGATGATACGCAACTGAGCGATCTGCGGGATGATGTGCTGCGCCAACGAGACGTTGCCGATGATGCTCGACAGTTTCACAATGGGGATGGTGCCGGGCGTGCCGAGGCCCGCGGGCCAGCCGCCGCCGATCACGACCTGCCCGCCGCCGAGCTGTTTCAGGGTGATGGGCCGATCGGCGTGTTGCACGAGGTGCCCGATGAAGGGGGTCGTGCCCTCGGTGATGTTCATATGAAGAGGGTCGGCCTCCGCGGGGAGTTCGATGCTGAGCTGGGCGGCAAGGTCCTTGCTGGCAAACCCGGCGGCGAGCGCGACCCGACCCGCCCGAATGATCCCGCGGGACGTTGTCGCGCGAAACGCCTTTCCTTCGAGTTCGAGCCGAAGCACCGGCTCCTCGTGGAGGAGCACCGCGCCCCGCCCGTTTGCCCAGCGCCGAATGGCCGTGTTGGCGAGCAGTGGGTTGACCTTGCCTTCAGCCGGACAGAACTCGGCTCCGATCACTGCCGGACCCAGATAGGGCGCCAGCTTGGCGAGCTCCGGGCGGGTGAGGATTGCGACATCGAGGCCGAGCTCGACTTCGCGGCGGCACTTCTTGCTCAGAAAGTCGAGCTGGCGCCGGTCCTCGGCGATCATCAGCCCGCCCGTGATCCGAAGTTCGCAATCCACCCCGAGGTCATCCTGGAAGCGCTTCCAGAACGGCACCGCCTGCCTGTAGAGATTCAGCGAGCGTTCCAGCCGCGGAATATATTGCGGATAGTCGCTCATGAACTGGCTTTGCATCTGCACGTGGATGCTGCCCGCATTGGCGATGCTTCCTGCCGGCCAACCGGCATCGATCACGGCGACGTCGTCGCCTTCCCCTGCCAGGAACCCGCCAAGGCACGTGCCCACGATGCCCCCGCCAATGACGAGCGTGCTGATCTCGGAGACCCGCGGATGGGGCGCTGACGACGGGTCGGTCATGCCGAGGATCGCCGCGCGATATCGGCGACGGCGATTGGCTTCACCGGCATGCGCGGTGCGAAGCAAAACCGCTCGTCAAGTTCGCACCCTTGCTGGCGCGCGAGCATCGCCGAGACGAGAGGGCCGCAATAGCGGCCCTGGCAGGACCCCATCCCGACCCGCGTGGCGCGCTTCAACTCGCCGATCGAGGGACTGCCGGCGGCGATCGCCGCATCGACCTCGCCCAGCGTGACTTCCTCGCAGCGGCACAGGACCGTGTCGGCCGCCGCCAGTTCGAACTCGAGCCGCGGCCCGGCGTAGAACTGCCACAGGGCTGCCTGGAAGCGGCGATGCCGGGCGAGGTCCTCGCGGGCTTTTTGCGTCGCGCGTTGCAGTTCGGCGGGTATTCTGTGCCCAAGATCTGCCGCAACCGTCGCCCCGACCAGCGTGCCTTCGGCAAGCGCCACGCGCGCACCGCCGAGCCCTGTACAATCGCCAAGAGCGAAAACGCCGGCAACCGTTGTCTTGCCGGGCGTCTCGGCATCGAGCCGCGTCGTGAACTGACCACGCATGGCGTCGTGGTCGTGCTCGCAACCGAGCGCCCGGAGGATTTCATTGGAGGGATGGAATCCGAACCCCATGCAGACGACGTCGACGGAAAATGATCGCCCGGCTGCCGACTTTGGCCCAGCGGCGGAGGCGCCCACGCTCACTTCCAGTGCGTTCCCGGATGCTTCAACCCGTGTGATGGTCGACCCGTAGAGAACCGGCAGCCCGGCGCGCAGCAGGTGGGTGCGGTAGCGCAGCCCGTCGAGCACCAATCGCGGCGAGGCGCCGAACATGCGGGCGAGCGCATGGAGCGACCCAGGCATCGGGACCGGCGCGGTCTCGACCACGGCGGCAATCTTCGCGCCCCCCGCGGCAAGCTCGCTTGCGACCTGCAGATTGAGCGGGCCGTTGCCGGCGATCAGGACGCGTTGCCCGGGCAGGCGGCGGTAGCTGCGCCAGAGCGTCTGCGCTGCCCCCGTGGTCATCACCCCCGGCAGTGTCCAGCCGGGAATCGGCACGGCCCGCTCGTAAGCGCCGGTCGCGACGATGAGCCGGCGCGGCTCGAAGATTCGGATTGTGCCGTCCTGCATCACTGCAAGCTCGCAGGGCGCGAAGGCACCCCACACCTCGATGCCGCGACGTATCTCGACGCCGGCGCGTTCGACCTCCTTGATGAGGCGGCGGCCCTCGCGATGCTGGCGATCCGGCGGAACGCCGCCTGCTTCGACAGCGACCTGCTTGAAGAATTGACCGCCCGGAAGGGGCCGCTCGTCGACGACGAGAACCGAAGCGCCGGCCCGGCGCGCCGCCGACGCGGCAGCAAGGCCCCCGGGGCCTGCACCGATGACAAGCACTTCGGGCTTCTCCTGCGCCACGTCGCCGATCAGGCGTGGCGGCATCGGCGCCATTCCGACCGCGCGCTCTTCGCCGAAGCGCTGGCGACGGATGTTGGCCGGGCGATCGACCTTCACCATGCAGGCGCGCTGGTTTGGCCTGCCGTCGACCTCGATGAGGCAGTCCTGGCAAACCCCCATGCCGCAGAAGATGCTGCGTTGCGCGCCGGTGCGGGAGACTCGAAGCACGCGCTCACCTGCCGCCATCAGCGCGGCGGCGAGACTCTCTCCTTGGCGGCCTTCGATCTGTCTTCCCTCGAAGGTGAGCAGGACGGTTCCGGTCATCGACCTGCCTTCCATTGCCATCAACCGCCCGACCTCGCTGGCATCGTCCATGGCGCTCAAATCGTCGCCTCGAGGCGCGTGTTGACGATGAGTTCCGCGACCGAGGCCGTGTTCGGCAGGCGCAGCAGCAGCGCGACGATCTCGGCGAGCGTTGCGGGAGC
>JAFAME010000077.1 GCA_019233695.1 Methylobacteriaceae bacterium | reverse complement strand
GCGTTGCGAAGATAGTCGATCTCCCGCTCGACCTTTTCGCGCGGCAGCATGGAAAGGCGGCTGACGAGGATGGCGGCCTCGATCACCGCGGCCTGGGCACGGTTGAATCCGGCGAACGGCGTGAGGCCCTCCTGATGCACCACGCGGCAGTGGAAGCGGGGCCGCAGTTCGTCCTCGCGCACGTGCGTCACCGCCAGTACCTGGTAGGCGAGCGCGTGCGCAAGCCGCGGCACCGAGGACTCCCGGCAAGGGGTTGTCGGCCAGTCCCGGCGCCCCGTCAGGCAGCCCGCGAAAATCCACACGTCGTCGGTGTGATTGGCGATGGCGAAGGGGACCGCACGCAGATTATCGAGGGTCATCGAAGGGTGGAAAGGTGCGATGATCCAGCCCTCGCCGTCTGCGATGATGCCAAGGGGCGCGATGTGCACCTCGCCCCGCGAATCCGCCGTCGTGACGATGGTCTCGCGGATCATCGGCATGGCCAGCTCTCTTCTCACGCGCCGCGAAGCGTATGGCCGGCCTGCTTCAATCTGGTCAGATCCTCTTCGTCCGGCGAGACGGCGACACCCCAATGCAGCGGCTCGTCCTGCGCGTAGCGCTTGCCGAGCGCCAAGGCGATCTCGGCCTTCATGAGCTCGGTCCCGAGGTAGAAGGCGTGCGGCGCTTCCTGATCGACACCGAGCTTGGGAAACAGCGAAAGAGCGTCACGCCCCACGTAGTGGCCGGCGCGATTGTAGACATGGATGCCGTCGGGCGCCGTCTCGATTCGGAAATTTAGATCCTTGACCTGGGCCGCGAGCTCGGCGATGTCGGCGAGGGAACTCGCAAACGGCTTGCGGTCGTGCAGCTGCAAGAGGGCGCTGGCGTAGTCCTTGGGGAGGCTCATGTCCTCGCGCGCCGCAAACATGATGCGCCTGGCAGCATCGTGTTCCTCGATGGTGCGGCGTGTATGCGGACTGACCTGGACGACAAGCACGTTGCGGATGTGAAGCTCCGAGCAGATGCCGATGAGGGGCGCGGTCACGCCGCCGGAATCCGCATCGGTCAGTTCGGTCAGATTGCCGGTGCCCATGAGAATCTCGGCTTGCGGCAGGCGCGCGCGCAGCTCCGCGTAGCGGCCCAGCGAGGCCATGAAGCCGAAATGGATCGGATCGAGGATCGGGTCGAGAAGACAGGTGATGCCGCGCCTGTCGGCCTCTTCGACGGCCCGAAGCAGCGAGACAAGGTCCCCGTGCTGCGCGGGAATGAGGACCGGGGTGCTGCCGCTCCCGGCAGCAATATCGAGCGTCTCCTCGGTCAGGCTCAACAGGAAATCGGCGCCGGCGCGCGCACCACGCGCGAGTTCCTCGCGGTCGGCGGAATCGACGCTGACCTGAGATCCGGCCCGCTTCAGTTCACCGATCGCCTCTTCGAGGTGCGGGAAGGGCGTGTCCGGAAGACAACCGAGATCGATGACGTCGGCGCCTGCCGCCGTCATCTCGCGTGCGCGCGCCAGGATCGCCTCGATCGGGCGGCCGGAGGCATCGACGATCTCGGCGAAAATGCGAATGTCGTGGCGCGAAAGATCGGGCGGCCGGCCGCCGGCGCCGAGATAGGCGGCAAGATCGTTGAGCTCGTCCGGCCCCCGCTCGAACGCGACGCCGAATTGGGCGCTGAGCGCAGCAAGATCGGCGCGGCAACGGCCGGGCAGGATCACGCGATCGGCCATGACCGGCCGCGGCAGGCGCCGCGAGATGATCGCCTCCGTCATCAGCGCGGCGACCTTGACGCCGATATTGACGATCGCCCAGTCGAACGGAGGCGATGGCATGCCGCCCAGCACCTTTTCGAGCCTCGGCAGCGCGAGATGGCCGGTGAGAAACACGAGCCGGTCGGTCATCTTCGGCAGGCTCGCGCCGTCGGCATCGCATGCAAGCCTTTGGGCGCCGCGGTCGGCCATCTCGACGAAGTCCGCATCACGTGGCCAGTTCGATGCGCGTGCCAGGGCGTACGCCCGCGTGGATTGCCTGCGCGACGCTCGCATATTCCGACGGACGCGCCAGCGCACCCTGCGCCAGGCTGGTGCGCAGATACTTTGGAAACAGCGGGTCGACCACGCCGCGCGCGGCAAGGTCGTTGGCTTCGAGCCGGTCGCTCGCGAAAGCGCCGTGCTTGACGAGGACGACGAACTGCGCGCCAAGGCGACACGCCAGCCAGGCAGCCAGGCTGTCGGACGTCAGGTCCCAGGAGGCCGGCAGGTCTGCCGCGGCGAGCGCCATCCGGGCCGCCAGCCAAACCGCCGTCCGATCCAGCCGCACGGCCGCTTCGATCGCGTGTCGGGAAGCGGCGAGGACGAAGGTCGGCTCGAGACTGCAGATCGCCGTCGCGAACTGCTCCATCGCCAGGAGGGCCATGCGGTGCGCGGCGCGGTCGTTAAAGCCGATGACATGCTGCGTTTGTCGCACGACGTCAGCGAAGGGGCCGCCCCCCGGCACGATGACGACACGCCCGCCGCATCCGGCGAGGGCGCAAAGCCAATCCTTGAGGTGGGTGGCAAGCGCATGGCTGCCGCCGAGCTTGACAATTGCCAGTACGCGCCGTTGGCGGCTTTCGCGCATCAGGGCGCAGACTTTGTCGGCGACCCCGCAGCGCCGGAAAACAGCTGGTGCACAGCGCCTGTCTCGGCTGCCCGCTCGCGCACGATCTCGACGCCGACACTTCCCGGCCCAACGTCGAGTTTCTCGACGCGGACCATCACTCGTGCGACGCGGGGATGGGCCAGCACGAGCGCCGCAACCCGCTCGGCCAGCGTTTCCACGAGCGAGATGTGTTCCGGCGCCACGATCATGCGGATGCCGTCCGTCACGATGTCATAGGACAGCACGTCGCGCATGTTCTCCGGCACGTGATCGCTGCGGCTCACGTCGATGTCGACGTTGAAGCGCACGTTTTGCGGAGTTGCGCGCTCTCGGGCATAAGCCCCGATGCGTACCGGCAGCACGAAATCATGAACGAAGATGCGGTCGGTGGCGCCGTTCTTCCTCGGATCGGCCGAGAAGCAGCGCGCCGCGAGAAGGCGATAGTCGACCTTGCCGGCCGTCAGGCCCGCAAGCGGCGCCGAAACCGGATCGGGTGGGATGAGTTCGCGCACTTCGTCGGTCGCGCGCGGATCGATCCGGGAGGTTCGTCCGCCAGCACCGCAGAGCGCGCCGCGAAAGCCGAGAAAATCAGGGGCAAGCAGCAGCAAGCGCGGAATGTCGGGCAGTTCGAGTGATCCGGCGAGACCGGCCAGAAGCTTGCGGTCGTGGCAGGCCTCGACGAATGCATTCAGCCGTACGGGATCCAAGTGGTCGAGCAGCCGGCCGCGGCTCTTGTCGGCGGTGTCGATCATCGCCGCGTGGAACCCGGCGTCGGCCATTGCTGTCGCGAGCCCGGCATCGGCACCATTGTCGGCGAACATGACGCCGACGAGCTTGACCCTGTCGGCCAGAGCCGCCACCGCCCGGATGCAGGCCTCCCGTTGGGCGGACGGAAAAAGGCCGATCTTCAGATAGGTGACGCCGGTGGCCGCAAGAGAGCTCGCTGCCGCCAGGATCGTCTTCGGCTCCATGGGCAGATCGCCCGTGACGGCGCTGACAGGACGCCGTCCGGCTACCGCCTCGACAATCATCCGCACCTCGTCCGGTGCGAGAGCCCCGAGCGCGCCGGAAGAGGGGTCCTTCGCATCGATGATGTCAGCACCGTGCGCCAGCGCGATCCCTGCCTCCTCGGCATCGATGACGCTGGCGAGAAACTGCGTCATTCCGGCGCCCCGAAATTCGGCGCCAACAGGCGATTGCGGGCAATCCAGGCGAGTGCGCGAGACCAGGATTCATCCGTATCGCCGCGGAAATCGGCATTCAGCGCGGCTATCAGTTTTCCCGTCGAAACCTCGCGAACGTAAAGGTTGATGCTGAGGATCAGGGTCGAGACCTTCCGCACCGTGCCGGTGATCGACAAGTCGGCCCCGACCTTCTGCGCGAGCTTTGCGTCGCAGCCGCCGCACGCCTGCAGGTTTTGACCGCGCGCGTCGGCCCTGACCGGCGCGATGTCGACGACCAGGAATTTTGCCGACTTCGTCACAAGATCCCTTAGCTGATCACCGGTGCGGGCGAGACGTGCGGCCTCATCGGCTCGCGGGCCGTTCAGCTCGCCTTCAAGGCTGGTATCGATCAATTCGAAATCGAAAATCGCAACGCGCGGCATTGCCCCCGCAGCACGCGATTGGCATGCGACAAAAGCACACACGATCACGAGAAATTGCACAGTAAGACGCGCCATATTTCCACTATAGGCGCGCCATGGGCATCGGCAAGCCGATCGGCCGATCTCAACTTGCCTGGGCGGTCGGGAGAACTTGGGCCGGCTGGCAAAACCGAATAGATGAGATAAGGCGAGGGCGGCCACTCGCTGAAGAATGGAATAGGAGGAAACACGATGGCGCCCGTGCGCCCGAACATCGGTCTTGGACTTGTGCCCGTCCTGGCCGCCTTGGCGGCAGCCTCGTTTGCAGGACCGGCCGACGCCTACCTCGCCTACGTCTCCAATGAGAAGGGCAACACGGTCTCAGTCGTCGATACCGACAAGCTCGAGACCGTGAAGACCATCAAGGTCGGTCAGCGGCCGCGCGGCATCGAGGTGTCGAAGGATGGCAAGTTTCTCTACGTCGCGCTCGGCGACGACGATACCGTCGATATCATCGATACCAAAACCGACGAGATTGTCGGCGAGCTGCCGTCGGGGCCTGATCCGGAACTGTTCACGCAGGATCCGACCGGCAAGTTCGTC
>JAFAME010000066.1 GCA_019233695.1 Methylobacteriaceae bacterium | reverse complement strand
AGATGGGCCCGGTGCAGTTCATCGCCGGACAGGGGGTCGATGTGCGGCCCCATCCTCATATCGGCCTTGCCACCGTCACCTCTCTCTTCGATGGCCGCATCCTGCATCGCGACAGCGAAGGCAATGCGCTCGAGATCGTGCCCGGCGAGATGAACCTCATGACGGCCGGGCGCGGCATTGCACATTCCGAGCGCAGCCCGGCCGGCGCCCGCACCGGCAGCGAAGGGATGTTCGGAATCCAGAGCTGGATTGCCCTTCCTGACGCACACGAAGAGACCGATCCCTCGTTCCAGCACTTCGATGCCGCCGACTTACCGATCATCGAGGCTGGTGGACTTCGGGCGCGCGTCATTGCGGGGTCAGCCTTCGGCAAGACATCGCCGGTCGGAACGCTTTCCGATTGGCTCTATGCCGAGGTGTGCTTGGAGGCCGGTGCTGCCGCGCCGCTCGACCCCGATCAGGAAGAGCGCGCCGTCTATGTAGTCGAAGGCGAGGTCGAGATCGCCGGCGAGAGTTTCGCGGCGCCGCGCCTCTTGATCTTCCGGCCGGGCGACCGGATCACCGTTCGCGCGACAGGTCGGGCGCGGCTGATGGTCCTCGGCGGCGCCGCGATGCCCGGGCCGCGCTACATATGGTGGAACTTCGTCTCGTCGCGGAAAGAACGGATCGAAGAGGCAAAGGAGGACTGGAAGACAGGACGGTTTCGGCCCGTCCCTGGTGAAACGGAGTTCATTCCTCTTCCGCCAGCCTGACGTCGGCCGCGGGCCGTCGGGGGACTATTACCGCCGCGCGCCGCGGCGCGATGATCGGATGAACACGACAAAG
The DNA here is from genome assembly GCA_019233695.1 of Methylobacteriaceae bacterium. Taxonomy (GTDB): domain Bacteria; phylum Pseudomonadota; class Alphaproteobacteria; order Rhizobiales; family Beijerinckiaceae; genus JAFAME01. The sequence continues at coordinate 4,256 of JAFAME010000066.1, read as the reverse complement.
CCCGCAACGAAGCCGCGAAGTTTTTCACGCAGCGCCTCGTTCGACAGATTGCCGTCCTCGTCGAATTCGCCCTGGGCGCGCGGGATGACCAAGCGCCCCTCGGACCAGAATTCGACGCCCAGTGTCCGAAACACGGCGAGCCATGCGTTCTGGCTGAGGACCGTGCCGAACGGGCCTGGCGATGCGCCCATCAGCGCAACCGGTTTTCCCGCAAAGACCCGCTTGATGTCGGCTGACGGCCTCGACAGCCAGTCGATGGCGTTCTTGAGCACGCCCGGGATCGAATTGTTGTATTCGGGCGTGGCGAGAAGCAGGCCGTCCGCGGCGATGATCGCTTCCTTCAGGGCTTCCACCGGCTCGGGAATACCCTCTGCCTCCATATCGCCATCGTAGAGGGGAATGCCGTGTATCGTCGCGATGGCGAGCTCGGTGTCTTCCGGCAGCACTCCGGCGGCCGCGCGCAGCAGGGCGGAATTGAACGAGCCCTGGCGCAGGCTTCCCGACAAGCCGATCAATCTCGTCATCTGTCATCCCGGCCGGAGCGGTGGGGAGCGCCGAGATCTGCACCGGATCCCGGATAGCCGCAAGGCGGCTTCCGAGATGACGGAACCTGCTGGCTGACTACGGCGACAAACATCGTGCCGCGTGCTCGTGGGCGGTCTCCGTGCCCGGCCACCAGTGCCCGCCGACGACGAGCCCATGACAGAAGAGCCGCTTGCCCCCTTTTAGCTTCTGGCCAACGGCGTCGATGAACTCGAAGCTGCCGTCCCTTTCCTCGAGCAGGCAAGCGTCCGCGATCGCACCCTGCCTCAGGGTGCCGAGATCGGCGGCGCCGATGGCGCGCGCCGGCGTTTGCGTGGCGGCGCGAACGACGTCCTTGAGCGCCATGCCGAGGTTAAGGAACTTCGACATGGTGACGAGGAGATCGAAGGCCGGCCCGTCGATGCACAAGGCATGGACATCGCTGCTGATCGTGTCTGGCAGGAAGCCGTCGGCGACCATGGCGCGGGCGACCTCGAAGTCGAGTGAACCCATGCCGTGGCCGATGTCGAAGATGACGCCGCGCTGACGCGCCGCGAGAATCTCCGCTCGGATGCGCCCCGCCCCGTCGCGTGCATCGTTGGGATATGGCCGGAAGCAATGCGTCAGCACGTCGGCCGGCCGCAGCGCATTGACCACCTCCTCGCGTGACGGCGGTGGAAAATCGAGATGCGCCATCAGCGGCATCTGCAGCCGGTCGGCGGCCTCCCGCGCAATGAGCATCGGGGCAGCGCCGCTGGAGCCCGAGGCGATCCGGCCGACCCGCACCTTCACCCCGACGATGCGGTCGCGATGCTCCCGCGCACAGGCGACCGTCTCGCGCGCATCGCACAGGCGGATGTCGCAGCACTCTCCGACCATCAGGTTGCGGGCGAAGCCGAAAATGCCGGCGAAGGAAACGTTCAGATAGGCAAGGATGCGGACCTTGGCCGGTTCCATGACATGACGGCGAAAGCCGAGGAAGTTGCCGGCCCCGGCACTGCCGGCATCGACGAAAGTGGTCGTGCCGCTGCGCAGCGCGAGCGCGTCGGCATCGACGCCGAGCGAGGTTCCGCCCCAATAGACGTGCGTGTGCAGATCGATCAGGCCGGGGCAGACGAGCCTGCCGGTGGCATCGATGATCTCCCGGGCTCGCTCGGCGGGGATGCCGGCATCGACGGCCGCGACCCGCCCCTTGTCGATGGCAACGTCATAGAGACCGTCCTTGTCGGCTGTCGGATCGACAAGCCGCCCGCCTTTGATGAGAAGATCGAACACCCGCTACCTCGAACGATAGTTGAGAGAAAGGCGAAGCGGGCTTGCGGCCGGGTCACAGAAGGAACTGGAGCTGCTGCGAGAGGACAAGGCCGGCAGCGCCGCGCAGTGTCGCGTGGTCCTCCGGATCGCCGAGCACGATCTGCGGCTGGCCGCCGGGATGTGCCGGCACGAGATCGCGCACATGACGCTCGATTGCGCTGCGCATCGGCTCGCCACCGACGACCACGTCGCCGTGCACGACATAAAGGTTGGGCGCAACTGTCTGCTGCAGGTTGGCGATGCCGGTGGCGAGATTGCGGGCATAGCGGTCGAAGACCCTGGCCGCTCCGGCAACGCCCTGTTCGACAAGCGCGACGAGACGGCCCGAGTCGATCGTGTCAGGATCGGGCAGCCTTGCCGTGCGAGCCTCCCGGCGCAGCCAGCCCAGCGTGGCGATCGTCTCCCAGCAGCCCCGGCGGCCGCAGCGGCACACGTCGCCATCGATCTGGACGAAGGTGTGGCCGAGCTCACCGCCGGCGCCATGCGGGCCGCGGTAGAGATGGCCGTCGAGCAGCAGGGCGCCGCCGAGCACCTCGCCGGTGAAGATTGCCGCAAAACTCTTGACACCGCGCCCGACGCCGAACCAGCGATCGCCAAGCAGCATGGCGCGCGGATGATGATCGAGACAGACCGGCAGGCCGAAACGGTCCTCCAGCATCGGGCCGAGGGGCAGCCCCGAGAGGATCGGCGCGAGGTTGACCGCAACGATCGAGCCGCGATCCGTGTCGACCATGCCGCCCACGGCGACCCCGATGCCGAGCGGCGGCTGGGTCGCCGCCGCAAGGGTGCGCGAGATGCATGCCTCGATGGCATCGAAGGCGGGCGCAGCAATCCGCAGATCGGGAGAGAAATGCCTCCGGTGCTTGGCGACGACTTCTCCCGTCCATGAGACGAGGGCCGATCGAACGGCGCCCGGCATGAGCTTCACGCCGACGACACGCGGGGCGTGCGGCGAAAATTCGAGCGGCCTGGCCGGCTTGCCGCCCAGGCCTCCCGCCGGCAGCGGCTCGCCCTCGACAAGAACGCCTTCCTCGATCAGCGGCTGTACGATGCCGGTGATCGTGGCACGATTGACGCCGGCGTTTCGCGCAAGCTCCGCCCGGCTGGTCGGCCCGAGGTCGAAGAGCGCCTGGAGAATGCGGCCGCGATTGGCTTGGCCCACATCGGCTGGCGAAATCAGCGAATGCGAACGACGCTCCCAGTCCTGACCCTGGCCCTCGTAACCCGTATCGAGCTCCGTCGCGAGTTCCTGCCGCGTAAGGGCGTTTTCGCCGGCCATTTTGTGACGGCGGGGCGCCGCCTCGAACGCATCCGGCGAAGCGCGATATTGCGGTGGGCCTGCCTTCATCTTCCCTCTCGCGCCTCCGGAGCCGGTCTTCCCCGGCAGCGCCAACGCCCGCGGCGCGACGGAGTCACGCGTGCGGCTGCGCCTGAACCGGGCGACGACGGGGCGGGCGATTCCAGCTCTGTTCTTTCTCATCTCCTCAACCAGACTTCAGCCGCCGACTGCAGCCCCGCGCAATCGGGCAGCACGCATCGCGTTGCGCCAACGAGAATTGCAAACGATAACGCGCGCTCCTTCCGAACCGATTCGCGGCCGTTGACTCGCTTCTCTGTTTGTTCTTACATCAAACATACCTCCCGGCAAAGACCGGATGGTCCGGGCAGGTATCAACCGCACGGGGCGGTTGTCGAAAATTTGCAGCATGATGACCGGATAAGGAGGACGTCTGCATGGACACCGAAACGCGTCGGAAACAGGCGCGACTGCGCCAGTACCTCATCAATCGCCGCGCCGTGCTGAAGGGTGCTGCGGCGGCGGCCGCGGGCGTCGCACTTCCCGGGATTTCACGCCGCGCCTATGCCGCGCCCGCCACGCCGATGCACTTCATCGGTTGGCAGTACAATCCGCAGATCGTCTCGGAGAACGTCGAGACCTTCAAGAAGCTCTACGATGAGAATGTCGACTACGAGTTGGTGCCGGGCGAGTATCACGCTATCGCCGAGACCAAGCTGATGGCTGGTCAGCATGTCGACATGATGTATTCGGAAGAAGATCATATCGTGCGCTGGAACAAGGCGGGGTGGACGCGCACGCTCGACGGCCTGCCGGGCCTCGATGCGATCAAGGCTTCGATGTATCCGGTCAACGTCAAGGACATGACGCTGCCCTCGGGCGGCCTTGGAGGATTGCCCTATTACACCGGCTTCAACTCCTTCGTCGCCAACGAGAAGCATCTTGACGCTGCCAAGGTGCAGCCGCCGGCGACCTGGGAGGAGTTCCTCGACCAGTGCCGCAAGCTCAAGAAGGACAAGATCGCCGAATACCCCTACATCAGCGCCTGGGGCAAGCAATGGGCGAGCCTCAGCTGGAGCCTGTTCTCGGTTTGGTATTCCGAGGGCGCCAAGGTGTTCGACGA
>JAFAME010000390.1 GCA_019233695.1 Methylobacteriaceae bacterium | reverse complement strand
CAACGGCAATTCCAACGACGGCATCGGGGCGCTGACGCCGATCGGCCTGCATTGAGCCGGCCACCGTTGGCGATATGGCGCGCCAGGGCGGGCGCTAGGCGAGTGTTTCCGTGGTTCTATTCATTGTTGGCGTCATCCTGGCCGCAGCGAAGAGGAGAGTCGGGATCTGCGCCAGATCCCGGAGAGCGCTTCGCGCTTCCGGGATGACAGGCTCATGGAAGCCGCCGCCTGCGTCCCCTGGCCAAACCCGCAGATCAGCCCCGGCGCAGGGTGATGGTGATTCCCGTCACCTCGACGCCCTGCGGCTGGATCGACACCGTCTGGCGATCGCTGCGCGTCTTCAGCTTCAGGCGGGCGGTGAAGCTCGGCCCGGCAATCGTCGCCTTGAGCTTGCCGTCGGCGATGCGGCCGGAAATGTGTCCAGTGGCGCCGCGGTTGGCTTCGGTCCACGTGCCGGAGACGGCGCCGCCCTCCTCGACCACGTCGGCGCTCACGTCGAACTTGTAGCTGTCGCTGGCGCACCGCAGCGCCTGATGCAGGGCCCCGCCGCTGGGGCTCACGGAGTATTTGGCGCGGCAGCGGATGCGCTCGCTTGTGCCGCTGGAAGTCGTGACGGTGCCCTCACCCGCCCAGGATCCGGGGAACAGCACGAACGCATTGGCGCCGGCCGCGGCGCTCTGGGCGAAGGCGCCCGGAGCGACGAGCAGGGCGGCAGCCGTAAACACGGTCGAGACGCCGAAACCCGCATATGACCCCATCTGCTGCAGTGACATGGATTTTCCCCTCGTTCGCCATCCCCATGGCCCTGCTTGAAGGGTCCGTGGCGATCCCACCTGCTTTGCGTATTGCTTTGGCTCAACCAAGCACCGGGCCGGGAACGAACAGGCACGCCGGTCGGGCGCTGACAGCTTGGGCTTCGCAAAGTCGGCGCCATGATGCACGGGAGGGGCAAGCTTGACAATAACGCAGCGGGCGCGCGGAACGGGAAACGTCATTGCGAGGAGCGCAGCGACGAAGCAATCCAGAAGCCCATCGATCTACTGGACTGCTTCGCTTCGCTGGCAGTGACGGGCTCGGGCCTTGCGACGAAATCCCGACAAGCATTCCGCGCCCTTCGAACACAGAGGCAGCGTCAGAGCATGCCTTCGAGCCGCACGTAGCTTGCCTCCATGCCGCGCCCGATGTCGTGTGCGAGCATGCGCGAGCGCGTCTCGGCGTCGGGCAGCGTCATGTGCATTCGCATCAGCGTGCCGGGACCGTCTGGATCAAACGTCGTCTCGACGCGGTTGTCCGGCGTCGGGTCGGGCAGATGCATCCGCTCGACATGGACGATCCGGCTGTGGGGTTTTAGGTCCACAAACTCGCCCGTCAGGAAGAATCCGGCTTTGCCGTTCGACCATTCGTAGCGGATCCTGCCGCCCGGTCGCGCCTCGCAGATGCAGACGGGCATCGTCCACCCGTCCGGGCCGAGGAGCCATTTCTGGACCAGCTGCGGCTCGACATGGGCGTTGTAGATGGTCTCGGGCGGCGCCGAAAAGCGCCGCTCCACCACTATGAATCGATCGCCTTCGGTCGTGAGCGTCATCTTGCTCATTGGATTTCCTCTCAGTTTTCTACAGGCTCGAGGTCGAAGGCGGGACGCAGGCTGCCGTCCATGTAGAACGGCACCGAGGAGTGCATGTGGATGATCTTCCACCTCCCGTTGGTGCGGTTGAGGCAGATCGTATCGCGCAGCCAGAAGCCGACCGGCCGGCCGGCGGCCTTCGGGGTGCCCGACATCCGGGTATAGCCCTGGGCGAAGGCAACATCGTCCCTGACGGTCAGCGAGAAATCGCGTGGATCGAGTTCGATCGGGCCGTCCCAGCCGTCGAGCCAGGCCTGCTTCTCCTTCGCGTCGACGCCGCGATGGAAGAGCGGCGGCGACAGATCGCACACGATGGCGTCCTTGGCGTAGGCCGCGGCGATGGCCTCGCCGTCCTTGTCGTGATGCGCCTGGCGCAACGAGTCGAAGAGCGCGAGGATCTCGGATTCGTCGTGCGAGGTCTGCTTCCTCAAGGTTGCAGTCATCATGTCCTCTCCTCCTGAGCTTGGGGCGAACGGAACAGCAGTTCGAGATAGCGGCGCAGATGATCGAGCGAGGCGATGGCGATCGCCGGATCCTGGGTCGCTTTTGCGAGGACGAAGGCGCCCTGGATGACAGCCTGGGTGTGAAGCGCGAGGCTCTCGACGGTCCAGCTCGCGCCGACCCCGTATTGGCGCATCGCTGCCGCGATGTCGGCCTCGAGCGTGCCGGAATGCTGGCGAATGGTGGCGCCGCACGCATCGCGAATGGCGGGATGGGTCTGGTGGACCTCCTGGGTGGTGGTGCCGGCAAAACAGGTGAACTCAGCCAGTTCGCCGCGGATCAGCGCCTTGCGCAGATCGACATAGGCGAGGAGCCGCTCCAGAGGGTCGGACAGCTGGCGATAGGGTGCCGCGGCAAACAGGGCGCCTGTCACCGCGCCCCAGCGCTCGGCCGCCGCCAGCGCCAGCTCCTCCTTGGTCTTGAAGTGATGAAAGAAGCTGCCCTTGGTGAGGCGGGCCGCGCTACAAATGTCCTCGACCCGCGTTGCCGTATAGCCCCTGGCACGCACAACGTTCAGCGCCGCATCCAGAAGCTTCCTCCGCGATTCATGCCCAGCGTCAGTCATGCGATGGCTGCCTTTCGATTGCCAACATACCGACTAGTAGGTACGGTGTCAATCGCCCTTTTCGCGGACCGCCAATCCGATCCGCATGCACAAAAAAGGATCCGCGATGTTCGATTGCGGTCGAGTGCGGTGCGTACCTCCCACGGCCCGCCCCAAGGGCCCGACAAGTCGGCATTCCAACACGCCCGGCCTGCATGGTTGCGAAATCCGTCCTAGTTCTTTCCCTGATCGTCGCTCGGCAAGTTCTGCAACCAATCCCGAACCGGGTCTGTGCCAGCGGCGGTTCGTTCTTCCGATGAAGGACCTCTTCGTGCGAACGAACGCAAAGTCACTCAAGGTGGGGTTGAAAGGCGTCCGAGGCTTCGATCCACACCACGCCTCGTCATCGCTGCCGGCCATCAAGTGCACGTGCGGCTTGCGGCGCGTGTTGCCGCCGCATTCCGAAACGGCCTATCCTCCAAACCCGAGGTGCCGGTTAGGATTCGTCCGGGCCGGATAGTTGGGAAGCCGGTTTGATGCCGGCGCTGCCCCCGCAACGGTAGGAACGTTCGGGCGCGACTTGAAGCCACTGGATCGGCCGATCCGGGAAGGCGTCGCGCTCTGGTCCGCAAGGATCGCGTTCGAGCCCGGAAACCAGCCTCAAAGCCTGATGGATCGCGGCGGGCGGTCGGGAGGCGGCGCCCGCGACCGGCTGTTTGCGCGGGTTTCGCATCTCGTCACCTGCCTCGCTCTATCGAATCGCAGATGGTCACGCGGGACACTGACATGGATGCGAACAAGGAAATGCTTGCCGCGATGCAGGCGCGGAGCGACGGTTGCACCATCGTCGAGGAAAATCAGCGCGGCATCCTCTCGCCCGCCTACGAGCCCGGCCCCTATGCACCCGAATATGAGGGCGGCGTCGTGCAGTTCGTCGACTGCTATTGCCGGGCGATGGAGCGTGGCCTTGGGGGCGATGTCCTCAAAGTCAGCCGTGTCGCCTGAGGCATCGCCATGCGAAGCCTCCCTCAGAACCGCGCGCTCGCGCGCCCGCGCCAACGGCTGAAGCGAGCCTCCCCTGAGGACATGCTGCTGGCGTGGCTGATCGCGCTTCCGGATGGCGCCGATCCGGCCCAAGCCGCTCGGGACGCGCTCGCCCAGTTCGGGACGCCGAAGTGCGGGACGCGGCAAATCGTCCGCCTGCGCGAGCTGCTGGTCGAAGTGAGCCGGCACCGGCCGCTTGCTTTCGTGCGGCCGTCACGCCGCGCGGGTCGCCTGGCACGGAGCAAACGTCCGTGATGGTGGCAATCGTTCCACCGAGAAACGCGCATCTTCTCGCCGAGCGGGTCGTCGTGGCACGTCCGGACGGCGCCATGCTGCTTGAAGTGGATCAGATTGCCGTGGCCCCGGGCGAGCGCCTCGCGATCGTCGGCCCGAACGGCGCCGGCAAGACGACGCTCTTGCGCGTCCTCAGCGGCCAGAGGCGGCCAACGCCGGCGACCAACGGGCGGCATCATCGGTTTTGTTCTGGACAGTCGGCGGACTCGGCCTTGCAACATGGAGCAACATTCCCGTTGCGCTGTTCGGTGCAGCCATCGTGCTGATCACGGGACTCATCGCTCACCGGCAGCTCGGCGCGCTGCTGGCGGGCGACGACACGGCACAGTCGCTCGGCGTCGATGTCGGCGGCCTGCGAACCGGGATGTTTTTGCTGGCTGCGCTCGCCACCGCAGCACTCGTATCGCTCGCCGGCGTGATCGGATTCGTCGGTTTGATGGTACCCCATCTGGCCCGAGCCGTGGTCGGCGTTCGCCACATCGCGCTCGTCATGACATCCGCTCTGCTGGGCGCCATCGCGTTGCTCGCCGGCGACCTCCTGAGCCGAACGCTCATGGCGCCGCAGGAATTGCCCGTTTGCATCGTCAGCGCCGCCGCCGGAGGCGCCTTCGTTCTCGGCCTCGTGCTCAGAACGTCGAATTCGTAGGCTGTCAGCGCTGATAGTTGGCGACGAAGCTGCAATAGGGGTAGGCGGGAACAAAGCCCGCCGCCGCATAGAGGGCACGGGCTGGCGCGTTGCCCTTTTCGACCTGAAGGAAGAGGTTTGCCACGTGCTGAGCTTGCGCCCACCGTGCGATCGTCACAATGACCCGCTTGGCAAAGCCGCGGCGGCGATGGTCCGGATGGCTGCGCATCACATAGAGGCTGATCCAGCCATCCGTCCTCACGCCGACGCCGCAGGCGACGGGGGTGTCGTCCTCGACGACAAGCGTACACAGGAGGGGGAGCGCGATGCGACCGAGAATGTCGAGGCGCTCGCGCCCATCGAGTGCCGAGCGGGAGCCGCCGACGACAAGGTCGCGAAAGCGCCGGTCGGTGATGGCGCTCTTGAACGCGCTCGGCGTGCCGGCGAGCCGCTGCAGGACCTTCGCGGTGCGCGCCACGCAGACTTGCGACGGTGAGACTGCCTGATAGGCGCGCGCAAGCAATGCCTGCTCAAGATCCATGGGCCGAGCCGCGGGCGTGATGTGGAACATGGGCCGCAGATCGTGGGCGCGATAGGCCCGCTCGGCCTGGTCGATCTGCGTTCCGAGATCGCCACCGAGAAAATTCAATGGCGCGACCGAATTGCTGCGATGGCTTGAACCATCGGTGAAGCGAAGGAGCCAGCCGCCGAGGACTGCCGTTTCGCGCGCCGGCCATGCGGCAACGGCGTGCGGCTCGATCTCGCACGCCAGCGCAAGCGCGTCGGCGACCAGCGGGCCGGTGTCAGTCACTGTCCGGCGGATCGGAGGCGGATTGGGGCGCCCCTCCCGCTCGCCAGGACCCTCATGCTCGAACCCGCTGCGGCTCACGCGAGGCGTCAGACGCAGCAAGCCGCCCGCGCCGCATGAGCAGATCGGCGGCAACGGAAGCGGCGATGACGGCTGGCTCCTTGCCGCCGATTTCGGGCAGGCCGATCGGGCAGACGAGTCTGCCGATCTCGTGCCTTGCAAGGCCCGCCGCATGCATGCGCGAGGCAAACCGGGCGCGTTTGGTCGCCGAGCCGATGAGGCCGACATAGTCGAACCGACCGCCTCGCAGCGCCTGCGTGACGATGTCGAGGTCGAGGGGATGGGAATGGGTCATCACCAGCACGAAGGCGCCCGCTGGGGCTCCGTCGAGCTCGGCGACGGGGGAGGGGGCATGCACCATGGTGACATTGACCGGCGCCGCCGCGGGAAAGGCCCCACGCGAATCGATCCATCGTACGCCAAACGGCAGTGGCGCCAGCGCCAGCACGAGCGCGCGGCCGACGTGACCCGCACCGAACAGGAGAAGTGGCGTTCTCTCCTCGCCGAAATGCTCAATGATTCGTCCATCAGGCAAGAGGCTCACCTTGGCGGCATCTGGGCGAGGCCGAGGCACGTGCCCGCTCGCGACGATGGGGCGGCGCTCGAGCCGGCCGTCGGCGGCTGTCGCCGCTTCGCTCTCGAAGTCT
>JAFAME010000344.1 GCA_019233695.1 Methylobacteriaceae bacterium | reverse complement strand
CCGAGCCCCTTCAGCTTGCCGAGCTCGTCCATGACTGCATCGGTATCGCGAAGCAGCAGGCCTTCGGTGATTTCGAGCTCCAGCCGGTGCGCCTCGAGCGAGGCTTTGGCAAGCGCATCTCTGACGATGTCACTGAGATCGCGCTCGGCAAACTGCGCCGGCGACAGGTTCACGGCGACCTTCAGGTGCTGCGGCCAGAGGGCGGCCGCCCGGCACGCCTCGCCGAGGACCCATGCACCGATCCTGCCGATCAGCCCCATCTCCTCGGCGATGGGCACGAAACGGGCCGGGGAGATGTTGGCGCCGTCGGACGCCCGCAAGCGCAGCAGCGCCTCGAATCCGACGAGCCGGCGGTCCGGCATTTCGACCGTCGGCTGGAAGTGCAGTTCGAAGCCATCGTTGAGGATCGCGTCGCGGATCATCCGCTCGATGCGAAGCCGTGCATCAAGCTCGGCGTCCATCTCAGGGGCGAACAGCCGGATGCAGTTGCGACCTTCCGCCTTGCACTTTTGCAGAGCGAGGCCGGCGCTCTTCATGAGGCGCGCTGAAGTGGCGCCGTCGGCAGGAGCCACCGCAACGCCGATGCTGGCGGCGACCGTGATTTCCGGTCCGTCGAGCATCAGGGGCTTGGAAACGGCATCGGCGATGCGTTGCGCCATGGCTCCGGCGTCGAGGGTTCGGATCGGTGCGGCGTGTACGACTGCAAACTCATCGCCGCCGAGGCGGGCGACAACGCCGGCGGTGGGAGCGACCAGATCGGCCAAGCGCTTTGCGATTGCCGTGATGACCTTGTCTCCGAAGTCATGGCCCAGCGTATCGTTGATGTCCTTGAACCGGTCGAGGTCGACGTGGTGCATCGCCACGCTGCCCTCCGGTGCCGGCATTTCAGAGAGGGTCTTGTTCAGCGTTTCGGCAAGGCAGTTGCGGTTCGGCAATCCCGTAAGGGCATCGTGGTGGGCCAGAAAATCTATGCGCGCGTCGGCGCGCTCCTTCTCGCTGGTGCGACGATGCCAGGCGACTGTCGGAATGCCGAAGGCAAGTCCCATCAGCAGGCAGAGCGAGCCCGACGCGATCGCGAAAGTCTTGCGGTACTCGTCGCGCTTTTCGGTCTGATCGACGTAAGCCTCCACGACGGCAATCGTCTTGCCCTTGACGATCACGGGCAGATAGGCCTCGGCGTAGAACGGCGGCCATCCAGGTCCAGGTCCCGTCCTCTCCCTGGCGAAGACGATCGGGCGCCCTTCGACCACGGCGCGAACGGCGCTCGAATTGCGGCCGCCTTCGCCTTCTTCCTCCTCTTCATCGTCGTCCGTGTCGCCGCTCTTGGCATCCTCGCCCGCCAACCTGAGGGCGCCTTGCGGGTCAAAGATCTGATAGCGGAAGACGCGGCCGACCTGCTCAGTCTGATCGAAGAAACGCTGGCTCGCGACCGATGGCTTTTCGCCAGCGGCAATCGGTTCCAAATCCGCGACATTGTCGGCGAGGTAGCCCGCCCAATTACGCCCTGTCGAGGCCGCGTCGTGATACAATAGATGATCGATGGTAAGCCTCGCGATCATCCAGGTTCCGCCAACGAGCGCGGCGAGCATAGCGGCAACAAAGGCAAGCCGCCGCGATAAAGAATTCTTTCCTGAGAAACGCATCGTCGATCCCGAAGCGAGGCGGCGGAAACGCTACGTCCGATTCCGAAACATTCTATTAAGGCGTCGGGCTGCTTTCGCGAGGTGTCGAGCCCGCCAAGCGATACTTCGAGCGCGGCGACGAGACCGAGAGAAATTGAACATCGGCTCGACCTTACGGTTTTGTCATCTTCCATTCATCGGCGGGCAAGCTTCCGCGTGATTGGATAGGGCCGCCAGAATTTGAGATGACAGGGCAGCACATGGCCGGCCGTCCCGATCCGAATGCAGCACTGACGGCGCTCAACCGTTTTGGGTTCGGCGCCCGCCCAGGCGATATCGAAAAGGCGGCGGGGGACCCGCGTGGGTTCCTGAAAGCGGAACTGCGCAGGCCGGATGTCGCACTCGTCTCCCTCGACGACCCCGACAACGTCGATCTCCTCGGAAGCACGCCCGCCCTCCAGGCGAGCTTTTCCGCCGAGTATCAGCGCAAGCTCGAGCGCGAGCGAACGGCTGCCGCAATGCAGCTGACGCCGACCGAGAATTCGCCTTCGATCATCGTCTTGCGGCCGGACGCACCAACGTCGGAGGCCAAGCCGGCTCAGGGCTCCGCGATACCTGGCGGAACGAACGCCATGGCGCCCGGCAATCCGCCGGCGATGGGCAAGCCAAAGTCCGATCCGCAGATAGAACAAAAGATCTTTCGCGCCGAGGCGCGCGCCCGGTTCGAGAAGGCAGTCTCGGCAGACGCCGGTTTCGTCGAGCGTCTCGTGCATTTCTGGTCCAATCATTTCTGTGTTTCGGTTGCCAAATCCAATCTGGTGCGCGTCACCGCGGGCGCCTTCGAGCGCGAAGCCGTTCGCCCGTACGTTCTCGGCCGCTTCGTCGACATGCTGGCAGCCGTCGAGCGTCACCCGGCGATGCTGGTCTACCTCGACAATCAGCAATCGATCGGTCCGGACTCGCGCAATGGACAGAGCGGCAAGCGTGGCCTCAACGAAAATCTGGCGCGCGAGATCCTCGAATTGCATACGCTCGGCGTCAACGGCGGCTACGCCCAGACCGACGTTACCGCCTTCGCGCGGGTCCTGACCGGTTGGATGATGGCGGGCCGCGAGGGCAGGCTCGGCGAGCCCGGCAGCTTCGTTTTCAACGCCAACGCCCATCAGCCAGGCGATGAAATGCTGCTCGGCAAGACTTATCCGGCCGCAGGAGTCGGCCAGGGAGAAGCGGTGCTCGACGATATCGCCCGCCACCCCGCAACCGCACTGCACATCGCGCTCAAGCTGGCGCGCCATTTCATTGCCGACGATCCGCCGGCGGCGGTCGTTTCCCGCCTCGCCAAGATATTCCATGACAAGGACGGCGACCTGCGCGCTCTCGCCAATGCGCTCGTCGATGCGCCGGAAACGTGGGACGCGCCGATGACCAAGCTGCGCTCGCCGTCTGACTATCTGATTGCGATACGACGCGCCGTGCATCCCGAGCCGATGCCGGATCCGGGGCCGATGCTCGGCGGCCTGAATGCCCTCGGCGCGCCCTTGTGGCAGCCGCCCGGTCCGAACGGCTTCCCCGACACGGCCAGCGCCTGGGCCTCCGCTCAGGGCATGAAGGTGCGCCTCGACCTTGCCTGGCAGACCGCCCGACAGGTCAAGAACATCGGCAATCCGAGCGACCTTCTGGAAGCCGTGATCGGGCCGGCGGCTTCGCCGGAGAGCCGCCTTGCCGTCGCCCGCGCCGAATCGAAGCAGCAGGGGCTCGCTGTCCTGCTGATGTCGCCCGAATTCCAGCGGAGATAGACCGATGAGTCTCCTGTGCGAAGTTCCAAGTCCATCGCGGCGCGCCGTGCTGGCGACCGGCGGGGCACTTTTTGCCTGGGCACACCTTCCGCGTTTTGCTCGCGCTCAATCGGCCCGTGACCCTCGGCTCGTGGTCATCATCTTGCGCGGCGCCCTCGACGGCCTGTCGGCGGTCGGGCCGATCGGCGACCCGGACTACGCCGGTCTTCACGGCGACATCGCGCTATCGCTTTCGGGGCCCCATCCGGCGTTGCCGCTCGATGGTTTTTTTGCGCTCAACCCGGCGATGCCGACTTTCGCGCGGCTGTTCAAGGCCAAGCAGGCGGCAGTCGTGCATGCGGCAGCGACGGGCTATCGCGAGCGCTCGCATTTCGATGGGCAGGACGTGCTGGAGAGCGGCTTTGCCGGACCGGGCCATGTCGGATCCGGCTGGCTCAATCGGGCCCTGGAGGCTATCCCGGAGGGCGACCGCGTCGGCGTCAACGGTGGCCTCGCAGTCGGCCCCTCGACGCCGCTCGTCATCCGCGGCGCCGCTCCGGTGCTCGGCTGGGCCCCGCAATTCCTGCCGGAAGCCGGCGACGATCTCGCTCTGCGCGTGCTCGACCTCTACAGCCATCGCGATCCGGTTCTGGCCGTCGCTCTGAAACAGGGCTTGGAGACCGACAGGATCGTCTCTCGCGAGGGCATGAGCGGGGATGCCGTCAAGCCGAAAGGGGGCGCCGACACCGCGCCCGGGATGCGCCAGGCGGCCCAGGGCGCAGCGAAACTAATGGCGGCAGAGGACGGGCCGAGGGTTGCCGCCCTCGCCTTCGACGGCTGGGACACGCATGTCAATGAGGGCGGCGCCACGGGGCGGCTCGCGATGCTGCTCGGCGGGCTCGATGGCGCTTTCGAAGAATTCGAGAAGGGGTTGCGCGAGCGCTGGAAGGATACTGCCATCGTCGCGGTCACTGAGTTCGGCCGTACGGCGCGCATCAACGGCACCATCGGGACGGATCACGGGACCGGCACGGTGGCTTTTCTTGCCGGCGGCGCGATCGATGGCGGCCGGGTCATTGCCGACTGGCCTGGCTTGAAGGACGCCCAGCTCTACGAAAAGCGCGACCTTTATCCGACGACGGATGTGCGTGCGGTGCTGAAGGGACTCCTCGCCGATCAGTTCGGGCTCTCGGCCGCGGTCTTGTCGGGCACGGTCTTCCCGGACTCGGCGGCAGTGAGGCCGATGACCGGACTGATCGGCGCGTAAGGAAATCACCAGCGACGAGCGCGCCCAGCATCATTGGCTTTGATCCGCAGGCACCGCGATCGGGCTGAGCGATCACGTGCCATTCAGCACATTCGCGTCCGCGCAGGTTCCCTATTCTCCGATCATCGCTGAACGACAAAAACGGCGAGCAACCCTTCCCGCGGCTCCGCCGCATACCTCACCTTCCCATCGGAGAAAAACCATGATCACCTTCAAGAAGACTGTCGCTGCCAGCCTCGCCGCCCTCACGCTCGCCTTCGGCATTGCGGCCTCGTCGACGCCCGCTTCCGCGTTCTGGAAGAAGCCCGGTGGCGCCTTCGTCGGCGGTCTGATCGGTGGTCTTGCGCTTGGCGCGATCGCCGCGGGCGCCGCCGCAAGTGAAGAGGGCGACTGCTACGTCACCCGCCAGCGCGTCTACGACGACTACGGCAATTTCATGGGTTATCGCCCGGTGCAGGTCTGCAACTGAACCCGCCGCGTCTCCGCAGACTTTGGCTTCGTCTCGGCGGCCTTGGGGGAGATCCCAAGGCCGTCTCTTGTCGCGCGCGGGCCGGCGGCATCACCGCCTCACTGCAGTCCGGCGGTGGCCATTCGCGACTTGTGCTATTGTTGTTTCCCGAACCGCCGCTCATGCTCAAGCCAGAACCCGCCGCCGCGCCGACCGTCGCCCCACAAGGCTTCACGCCGATCGAGTGCCTTGCCGGCGCGCTCGATGCGGGTGTCCTCTTCCTGTGCGATCACGCATGCAACGTGCTGCCGGCGGAATATGGCGACCTCGGCCTGCCGCCCGCCGAGTTCGAGCGCCACATCGCCTACGACATCGGCGCAGCGACGATCGTGCGCCACCTCGCCGGCGCCTTTGGCGCGCCGGCGGTGCTGACGACCTATTCGCGGCTGTTGATCGATCCCAATCGCGGCGCCGACGATCCGACGCTCGTCATGCGGATTTCCGACGGCGCCCTCATTCCCGGCAACGCCCGCATCGGGAGCGACGAGATCGAGCGGCGACGCCGGCTCTTCTGGCAACCCTATCGCGACGCAACGGCGCAGTGCATCGACGCGATGGTCGCGACCGGACGCATACCGGCAATCATCGACATTCATACGTTCACGCCCGTCTTCAAGGGCATGGCGCGGCCCTGGCACGTTGCGGTGCTCTGGGATGATGACGGGCGGCTGGCCGTTCCGCTCATCGCGGCGTTGCGGCGCGAGGGAGACCTCGTGGTCGGCGACAACGAGCCCTATGACGGTGCGCTGCTTGGCGACACCTTGAATGTCCACGCAACGGTGCGCGGGCTCGCGAACGCGCTGATCGAAGTGCGCCAGGATCTCGTGGCGCGAGAGCGCGACGCCATCGCGTGGGCAAAGCGGCTCGAGCGGGTGCTGCGCCCTGTTCTGGCGCAGCCGGACGCCCATATGGTCGAATATCATCGAAGCCGCGCGGGCGCCGTTCGCCCCACGACGGGGAAGCGCACATGAACACGCTTGACGAGAAGACCCGCACCGAACTCGAAGCTGCGGCGTTCCGGCGCCTGGCCGAGCACCTGCGCGAGCGGGTGGATGTGCAGAACATCGACCTCATGAACCTCGCGGGCTTTTGCAGAAACTGCCTGTCAAACTGGCTGCAGGAAGCCGCCGCCGCGCGCAGCATCACGATCTCCAAGGATGACGCGCGCGCCCACGTCTATGGGATGCCTTACGAGCAATGGAAGGCGCGCCATCAACGAGAGGCCTCGCCGGCGCGGCTGGCGGCGCTTGCCGCCTCCCATACGCATCGCTGATCAGGCACCGACCCCAGGCACACGCTTCAGCCTACAGCATTCACAATTGTTTCACTTGGGCGCCAGTGCTGGTACCCCCTTTCCCCGCAAGGCGGGGAGAGGGGGTGGCTGGCGCCGGCGCGACACGATGTGCCTCAGCTGAGGACGGCGAATGGCGGTCGCTTGACGCTCATCGAGCACTATCGCATGCCTGGAAGGCAGCCATCTCGCACTTGCGGGTCTGTCGGCTGCAGGTCGGCAACGAAAGTCCAACATGACCACCAATGCGATCGAGGCCGGCCAGCTCAAGGCCTTCATCGAACGAATCGAGCGCCTCGAAGAAGAAAAGAAGACGATCGCCGACGACATCAAGGATGTCTATGCCGAGGCCAAGGGCAACGGCTTTGACATCAAAATCATGCGCAAGATCGTCTCGATCCGCCGGCAGGACAAGGCCAAGCGCGAGGAAGAGGAAGAGATTCTCGATCTCTACATGAACGCTCTCGGCATGGCCGGATAGAGGAGCCGATAGGGGCTGGAATGCGTTTCGCCGTTCGCATATCGTGGCACCCGCTGCGGCGGCTTACGGCGACCCATTGCGCCTGAGGCCGGCTTCGGCCCCTCTATTCGAGATTTGTGGGTACCGGGACGACGTCGAAATCGTCGGCCGCCGCGAGCGCCCTGACGGCCGACCCGGCAAAGCGGCCGGTATCAGCGCCCGGCTTGGCCGCCAGGCTGAATCTGGCGACCGCGCTGACCGTGGAGACGGAGAGGATCGCGTCGGGATCGTCGCGCACCGCCGACCGAAGCGGGGCGAGGGCGGCGCCGACGCCGAGCGCCGAGTAGGCGGTCGCCCGGGCAATCGATGCGGTAGCGATCAGCGCGCGGAAGTTGGATCGGTCGATGCGGGCCGGGATGAAGGCCAGCCGGTTCTCGGCCGCCGCCTTCTTGCCGCCGTTCGCCTCGCGGCCCGGGCCGACGGCGGCGATATTGAGCTTCGTCGGACCTATGGCTCGCGGCGAGGCGGGCACTTCAGCAAAGGCAAGCAGTGAGCCCTGGGCCGCCGCCCGGCCCGTGCCTTGCGTGATCACGCTCGGAAGCGGGACATTTGCTGCGGGATTGGCCGCGGCCGCCCCCGAATTTGCGGCCGCGGACCGCGGCGCGCCTTGCAGATTGGGCGCACCTGCGCCGGCGTTCGCCATCAGCGTCCCAATGTCGATAGGGCGCGCCGGTGGCATCGGCACCGATTCGGCGCTGGCGATGAAGAGGTCGGCAGGCCGCCGCGGCGGCATTGGAACATCCGGCGCAAGAGGCTTCATGAGGGCGGCATCGGGCGCCGATGCATCGGAGCGTCGGTCAGATTCGTTGGCGGCGACGGCCTGCGGCTTTTGCGGCACGCTCGTTGCCTCGGCGTTGGGCTGCTCAGCAGGTTGTGCCGCCGCAACGACGCTCGTCGCCGGCTGCGCCGGCGTCTTCTCCGCCGTGGCCCAGGCGAAGGGCGCTCCGCGAGCCTGCCCCGCGGGGGCACCCGAGCTCGCTGCAGGCGATGCACGGCCGGCGCTAGCCAGGGCTCCGCGACCATTCGTCTTTCCGGGCGCGGCAGCGCTCGGCGCCTCGTCATCCTCTCCGCCGCCGAAGAGCCAGGCAAACAGCCCCTTTCCGGGCGATGTCACGACGCTCGCCGAATAGGCCGAGCCGCCTCTCGCCTGGATTTCCGCCAATGCCTCGTTGTAGCGCGGCATCGGCTGCCCGTCGGCGGGAATATCGACGGTCTTGCCGTCCGGGAAGATGCGCACCATCTCCTCGCGCGAAATCCGCGGCCAGTAGCGGACGCTGCCGACATCGATGTGCACGAACGGCGTCCCGGAGGTCGGGTAATAGCCGACCCCGCCGCGCTGCAGCCGCATGGCGACATCGCGGACCTTCGCCATCGACATGTCGGGCAGATGGACGTCCATCGCCTTGCCCAGCATATGCTGTGAAAATTCGGCGACCGCGCGCGAGCGGCGCCGCAGCATGGCGTTCGTCTCGGGCGATCGATAGGCTGACATGATCCAGATCGGCTGAGTGGCGCCGACGTCCTGGTAGACTTCCCACACGACGTCGAAGAGCCGTGGATCCATTTTGGTCGGCTCATCGCGCCGCCAGTCGCGCAGCGCCCAGTTCAGCTTCTCCAGGGCGGCCGAATCATAAACCCCGTTCACCCGGAAGCTGACCGTCGTCGTCTCTCGGGTGTGCACATGGTAGAAGGTCAGCGTGCGGGTATCGCCGTTGGCGGCCGCGTTTTCCGTTTCAGAGGAGAGAAAGATGCCCGCCAGGGGCGTGAGTGCCAAAGCGGCAGCCCAAAGGCGCACTCGGCGGAAAAGCGGTTTGCCGGGACGCTGTTGGCGCAAGACTCGACCCCGTGCTTTCTGACTCCGCCGACGCTCGGATGAGATCGACTCGGGAAGTGTTGCCGAAATGCATTAACGCTTCGTTTTCTATATCCACGAACCGGTTCAATGCCACAACTTTCGATTTTGTTTACCTCCTGTGGTGTTGCGGCCACGAGAAGGACTGAGGCAAGCGGCCGATTGTGGCAAAAACATGCCAAAGCTGTGTCTCAGGGGACACAGCCCCCATGATTCGACAGACATGAAAAACAAGCGCCCTTGTGGCGAGTGCGGCAAGGACGCCTGGAGGCTGTCGGCAGTTTTCAGTCAGTTGAAACCGATTCGGGCCGCAGCCGGTCCGTTCAACCGCCCAGGCCAAGCGCCTCCTGCACGCGCTTTGACAGGCCGTATAGGTCGTCGCGCACCTGCAGCTTGCCTGCATCATCGACAAAGGCGGTGAAGTACTCGATGTGGATCGGCATCGGCTGCGGCAGATAGAGCGAGCGCTCGCCGCGGCCGATCATGGCGCGCACGCGATCTTCGGTCCAGCCGCTGCTCCCGTCGAGCACGATCTCGGCGAGCTTGAACGGCTGATCGACGCGCACGCAGCCGTGGCTGAACGCCCGCCTAGGGCTGCCGAAGAGACCGCGCGTCGGCGTGTCATGCAGGTAGACGGCGTATTGGTTCGGGAACTGGAACACGATGTGGCCGAGCGCGTTGCGCTCGCCGGGCGGCTGACGGACGGAGATCTGCCCGCCGATTTCGGTCACGACATAGCCCTGCCGGGTCAAATAGTCCGGATCATCGGCGAGCTTGGGCAGCATCTCGTTCTTGATGATCGACTGCGGCACGTACCAGGACGGATTGACCGTCAGATATTGCATGGCGTTCGAGAAGATCGGGGTCGGCGTCGTCGGCTTGCCGACGATCACGCGCGCCTCGTGAATCAGGGTGTCGGCGCGGAAGACCCTCAGCTTGAAATCGGGAATGTCGACCTCGATACGGTCGCTGCCCATTTCGCGCGGCATCCAGCGCCAGCGCTCCATGTTGGCCACGATCTCGTTCTCGAGCGCGCTCGGATCGCCGCCGGACAGCGCCGCAATGGTGCGGCGGGTAAGCACTCCGGACGCCGGCAAGCCGTTGGCGCGCTGGAAATCCGCCACCGCGGTCGCAACGACCGTGTCATAGACGAGATCGTCGGAGGCCGGGTCGGCGGGCGCCACATCAAGTCCGAAGCGAGCCCGAATGAGCGAGACGCGGGGATCGCGCATGCCGACCTTCAGCGGCGGCCCGTAGGGAATGCGGGTGCGCGCAACCTGCGGCTGGGCTCGACGGATCTCGGCAAGCTTCAGGCGCAGCGCCGCGTATTCCGGCTGCGGCGGGTTGTAGGCGGCAAGGACGGCCGCCGGATCAGCCGCGATCGCGACCTCGACCAGCACATGCAGGGCATCGGCCGTAGCCGGCCGCTCGCCGATGAGCTTGGTGATTTCGGTCGGCTCTATGCGCCCGCCGCTTGCCTGGAACCCATAGTCGGCCACCGCCTCCGAGAGGGCGAGTTCCGCCCGTGCCAGCGCGGCCTCGGTCTGTCCCGGCGAAGCGGGAACCGGATATGCGGAGAGGTCAAGACCGTCGTCGGCAGCCGTCGAGATTCGCTCGATGACGTTGCGCGCCGCGGCCGTCCATTGGCCGTCGGCCACCCAGAGCGGCGCGTCGCCGCGCATTTTGTAGAAGGCGGCAATCGCCTCGCGCCCTTTGCGCAGCACGGGGCTGGCCAGTCGATATCGGGCAAGGCCAGCCGGCTCGCCCCTAACGAACACATCGAGCGC
The DNA here is from genome assembly GCA_019233695.1 of Methylobacteriaceae bacterium. GTDB lineage: Bacteria > Pseudomonadota > Alphaproteobacteria > Rhizobiales > Beijerinckiaceae > JAFAME01. The sequence goes on along the minus strand of JAFAME010000344.1, from coordinate 8,633 downwards.
CGCCCGCAACGCCTCCCTGGAGAGCCCGGGGCGGGCCGGTATTGCCCCGCCCGACAAGGTTGGCGAGGCGACGGCCGGTTTTGGCTCCGCCGGCATCGCGGCGGGAGGCGGCGGGCTCCCGACAGGGACTGCGTCGCTTTGGCCGAGCGGCATCCGGTACGCCCCATCCGTCCCCGACGGCGGCAGGGAGTTCACCGCGGCGGGGCCAAGCGCCGGGGCCGCGACGTCCACGATTGCGGCCGAAGGCGAACGTTCATCGCCGCCGGAATCTATCGCCGGGGCGACAAAGGCGGCTGTCGCCGGCGCAACGGCGGCAGGCTCGGCGGCTGCGGCAGGTTCGATCTTGCCCGTTTCGAATCCGGTCGGCGCCTGTGGCAAATCGGGAACCGGAACGTCCGGAAACTGGACAGCCGGCACAGCGCCGAAATCGCCTCTTCTCACATCGCCCGCATCGCCTGCGGCGACGAAAGCGCCGAAAAGCCAGGCGAGGACGCAGAGCCCGACGCACGTACGGCGCACCGAAGACGAACTCATGCAAAGCCCCCGACCGATCCGGACCCCAGAACTCCAACGCCAAGCTTGCACAAAGCTTTCCGCCTTCGCTCGGCCGAACCGCCCGTAACCCATTATTCTACAGAAAGGATAATGCCGCGCGGGTGCGAGAGCGCACAATGCGCAATGTTTTCAACGCGTGACAAACCGGCAACAGCGTGCGGCATCACGAATTCGTGCGTGAAGAGGCGGCCGACGGCTCGCGTCTACGCGGCGGCCTCGTCGGACCCGGGCTCGTGGAGGCCGAAGTCCTTCATCTTTCGATAGAGCGTCGAGCGGCCGATCCCCAACCGGCGCGCCATTTCGGACATCTGGCCGCGATAATGGGTGAGCGCGAAGCGGATGGCGGCCTCCTCGATTGCCTCGAGCTTGCGCACCTCGCCGCTGTCGTCGAGAAGCGGCATGGCGCTCGGATCGCGAACTTCGACGCGGACGATCTCCTTCTCCGGTGGCGAGGTCGCAGCGACCGGCTGCGGGGCCGGCGGCACGCGCACGTCGAAGCCATCGACCTGGGCGGCAATCTGGGGGAATTCCGCCACGGTCAATTCATCGCTGTCGGCAAGCACGACAGCGCGAAAGACGGCATTCTCAAGCTGGCGCACGTTGCCTGGCCAGTCATAGCGCGTGAGCAGTGCAAGAGCCTCGGCGGTGACGCCACGGATGCGCTTGCCCTCCTCGGCCGAAAAGCGTGCCACGAACCGTCGCGACAGGTCTGCGATGTCGTCGCGCCGCGCCCGCAGCGGCGGCAGGGTGAGCGGGAAGACATTCAGCCGATAGTAGAGATCCTCGCGAAACCGGCCGCGCTTGACCAGTTCGATCAGGTTCTGGTTTGTCGCGGAGACAAGACGGATGTCCACCTTGATCGGGCGCTTGGCGCCGACGGGGTCGATCTCGCCTTCCTGCAGGGCCCGCAGGAGCTTGACCTGCGCCTCCATCGGCAGTTCGCCGATTTCGTCAAGAAACAGCGTGCCGCCGTTGGCTTCCACGAACTTGCCGGAATGCTTGTCGGTGGCCCCCGTGAAGGCTCCCTTTTCGTGGCCGAACAGGATCGATTCGACCAGGTTTTCCGGCAATGCGCCGCAATTGACGGTGACGAAAGGCCGGCCCTTGCGGTCCGACACGCCCTGGATGGCGCGCGCCATCAGTTCCTTGCCGACGCCCGACTCGCCTTCGATGAGGACCGGGATGCTGGAGCGCGCCGCGCGCTCGGCAAGGCGCATGACGCGGGTCATCGCCTCGCTCTTGGTGATGATGTCCTTGAAGGTCAGCGTGCCTGTCGCCCGACGCGTCATGCGCCGCACTTCGTCTTCGAGCGCGTCAAATCGCAGCGCGTTCTTGATCGAGACCTGCAGCCGCTCGGCGCCGACGGGCTTGACGACGAAATCGAGGGCGCCGGCGCGCATGGCCGAGATGACGGTCTCGATCGACCCGTGGGCAGTCTGAACGATGGCAGGCACGCCGAGCCTTCGCTCGCGCAGCTTGCCGAGAACGCCCATGCCGTCGAGGTCGGGCATGACGAGGTCGAGAATGAGAAGATCGATTGGCGGTACGTCCGCCGCGTCGAGGCGCGCCAGCGCGCTTTCGCCTCCGTCGACGGTCTCGACCGCATATCCGAACCGGCGCACCATGGCTTCGAGCAGCCGACGCTGCACTGGATCGTCGTCGGCAATGAGTATGGTCGAAGTCATGCGGCCTCGGTTCGGTGTCGTAGAGCTTTCCTCTATGCTGGTCCAACAGAGTAAATGCGGTGTTAAAGCGCCGCCGGAACGCGTGCGGTGCGACCCTTCGTCGAGTTGGAGCGGACGGTCCGCACGGACATCGGTTGATCCCGAGTGCGGTTTTGTCCATATGGGCGAGTGGGCGGGTTCGGCATGAGGCCGCGCAACGACCGGTGTTTGGCATGCAATGTGAGGCGCATCGGATGTGGGCAGCCGCCCGGGCGGGCCCTGGCGACGATCGGGGTGATGGCCTGATTTGCGGCCGCGGACAGGACGCGCCGGCGCGTGCCATCGAGGATGGCGCCGATCTTGGACCGTTGCCTGAGTGGAACCTCGCCGACCTCTACGAGTCGATGGAGTCCCCCGCCTACGCCGCCGATCTCGCCCGCGCCGCGAGCGAGTGCCGAGCGTTTTCCGACACCTTCCGGGGCAAGCTCGAGGCGATTGCGACGGGGCCCAATGCCGGGGAGGAACTCGCAGCGGCCATCCGGCGCTACGAGGCAATCGAAGATCTGCTCGGACGCATCATGTCGTACGCGGGGCTCGTCTACAGCGCCGACACGACCGATCCGAAACGATCGAAGTTCTATGGCGACGCCCAGGAGCGCATCACTGCCGCCTCATCCGATCTGCTGTTCTTTCAGCTCGAGCTCAACCGGCTCGACGAGACGCTGATTGCCAAGGCCATGGCGGCGGCCGCGCTCGCCCACTACCGCCCCTGGATCGAGGATACGCGACGCGAGCGGCCGTATCAGCTCGACGACAAGCTGGAGCAATTGTTCCACGAGAAGTCGGTGACGGGGCGAAGCGCCTGGAACCGGCTTTTCGATGAGACGATCGCCGCCCTGCGGTTCAGGATCGCGGGCAAGGAGCTGACGCTTGATCCGGCCCTCAACCTCATGCAGGACCCGAGAGAAGAGGTCCGCAAGGAGGCCTCGGAGGCGTTGGCTCAGACTCTGAAAGGCCACCTGCGAACCTTCACGCTCATCACCAACACGCTCGGCAAGGACAAGGAGATTTCCGACCGCTGGCGCGGCTTCGAGGACGTCGCCGACCAGCGCCACCTCGCCAATCGCGTCGAGCGCGAGGTCGTCGATGCCCTGGTCTTGGCCGTGCAGGAGGCCCACCCGCGCCTGTCGCACCGTTATTACAATCTCAAAGCCAAATGGTTCGGCAAGGAACGGCTCGATCATTGGGATCGCAATGCGCCCTTGCCGAGGGTCGCGACCCGAACCTACCCTTGGGCCGAGGCGCGCGACACGGTGCTCGCCGCCTATGGCGGCTTCTCGCCGAAAATGGCGACGATCGCAGAACGCTTCTTCGACGGGGCCTGGATCGACGCGCCCGTGCGGCCCGGCAAGGCGCCAGGCGCGTTCGCGCACCCGACCGTGCCCTCGGCCCACCCCTATGTGCTCCTGAACTATCAGGGCAAGCCGCGCGACGTGATGACACTGGCGCACGAACTCGGCCACGGCGTGCACCAGGTGCTCGCTGCCCCCAACGGCGCGCTGATGGCGCCGACCCCCCTCACCCTCGCCGAGACCGCCTCCGTCTTCGGCGAGATGCTGACCTTCCGTGCCCTCCTCGCCAAGACCACCGACGCCGCCGAGCGCAAAGCCATGCTCGCTGCCAAGGTCGAGGACATGCTGAATACGGTGGTCCGCCAGATCGCCTTCTATTCGTTCGAGCGCAAGGTGCATACGCAGCGCCGCGGCGGCGAGCTTCTGGCCGAGCAAATCTGCGAACTATGGATGAGCGTGCAGGGCGACAGCCTCGGACCATCGATCCGCCTCGGCCCCGGCTATGAGACCTTCTGGTCCTATATTCCGCATTTCATCCATTCGCCGTTCTACGTCTATGCCTATGCTTTCGGAGACTGTCTGGTGAATTCGCTCTACGGCGTCTACCAGAAGGCTGCGGCAGGCTTTGCCGAGCGCTACTTCGCCATGCTTGCGGCGGGCGGCACCAAGCATCATTCCGAGCTCCTGGCCCCCTTCGGGCTCGACGCCCGCGATCCAGCCTTCTGGCAGATCGGGCTCACCATGATCGAGGGGATGATCGTCGAACTGGAGGGGCTCGAGGGCTGATACGGAACCGTCCACGCCGATCCGTGTCGCCTTGGCCGCCGTCAGTCTCGCCGCCTGGTCGGGCTCGGTCGCGATGGCGCCCGCAGCAAAGCTCGGAAACCGCTGCGGCGGCATCGCCGGTGCGGCCGTCGCCTCCTGACGGTGGCTTGCGCTGACGTACTAAGAGGGCGCGGATCAGTAACCGCTCACCTGAGGGGATTGGGTAGCCCTCCTCACCTCAGGAAGCCTGATACGCTTCCCAGCAGCGCCTGTGGGTCCTGGATGCCGAGGCCACTGCCGGCAAAATATCTTTTGCCGAACGCGGCCCAATGGTCGTTGACCTTGATGGCAGCTGCGAGCGGCCCGCCGCCGTCGATCAGCCCGATCCGCGAGGCGCGGATGACGGCAAAGTGCAGATGCGAGATCAGGCCGTTGCACCGCGGCGAAGGCAACGGGCTCAGATCGCATGGTGCTCTCCTTCAGGACGGCCTGACGCGCGTCAGCCGACGGCGATCACGGTCGCGGCCGTCGCCTCGCGCAGCTTTTCCGGCTCGACCTTGAAGACCGTGGCGGGCGTGCCGGCGGCCGCCCACACGACATCGTAGTTCAAAAGATCGGCGTCCATATAGGTTGTCAGCGGCGTTGCGTGGCCAAGCGGCGGGATGCCGCCGATGACAAAGCCGGTCACCTCGCGCACATAGTCGGCATCGGGGCGTTCGAGCTTTTCGCCGACGTAGCGGGCGACTGCCCTCTCATCGACGCGATTGGCGCCCGAGACGAGCAGCAGGATCGGCTTTTTGGTCGCCGCGCCGCGAAAGACGAGAGACTTTACGATCTGGCCGACGGCGCAGCCGCAGGCCGCAGCCGCCTCCTCCGCCGTCCGCGTCGACTGCGCCATGACCATGACCTCGATGGCGAGGCCGGCCTGCCGGGCGGCCTCTTCGACTCTGGCGGCGCTGGGCGGGAGATCGGTCACGGAGCCGCTCCGGGAATTGACGTTGCATCGCGGGCGACCGTGCCTGTCCCCGTCATGGAAGACAAGTCGGCACACCCGATCCTTTGAAAGGTGTCGCTCACCCTGCGCCAAGCGTCTATCTTTCGCCATGTTTCGATTCGCTCTTCGGTGAAGCGGACCCATCGGCTGCCGAGAACGCCTGGAGACATGTGTTGAGCGCGGAGAACGGCGATGCGCCGTGGCGGCCGTCCTTCGGGTGGAATGGCGAGATTGCGCGCCGCAACCGGATCGTGCGCGAGGCTCGCGGCGCGGCACAATCGCCTGCGCCCTCGCAGGCCCGCCGCAATTCATCGCGGGGTGTTGAACTCTGCGGTGTCGAGTTCGTTCCCGATGCCTCGGGAGTGCTGTTTTTGGTCGCCGAACGGCTCCTGATCGTTGCCGATCTGCATCTTGAAAAGGGATCGTCCTTCGCCAGGCAAAAGGTGTTCCTGCCGCCGTACGACACCGCAGCGACGCTGGCGCGCCTTGCCCCGGCAGTCGCCAAATATGCGCCGCGCCGCGTCGTGGCGCTGGGCGACAGTTTTGACGATGTCGGCGGCTCCGACCGGCTCGGCGAAGGGGACCGCCAGGCGCTGCGCGCCCTGCAAGCCGGCCGCGACTGGATCTGGATCGCGGGCAACCATGATCCCCTGCCGCCGCGCGATTGCGGCGGGGAAGCCCTCGCCGAGTTGCGGGTCGGCCCGCTCGTCCTGCGTCACGAGCCCGCGCCGGCTTCCGACCTTGAACCCGAGGGCGAAATTGCCGGGCATCTCCATCCCGTCGCGCAGGTTCTCGGCGAAACGGGCTCGGTGCGTCGGCGCTGCTTTGTCGCCGATGAGGTGCGCTGCATCATGCCCGCCTTCGGCGCATACACAGGCGGCCTCAATGTCCGGGATGCGGCCTTCGCGCGGGTCTTCGGGACACGCCGGGTCACTGCATTCGTCCTCGGCAGCGACCGCGTCCACGCGGTTCCGGAACGGCGCTGCCTGCCCGACTGACTCGGCCCGGCTGCGTCATCGCCTCCATCAGAGCCTTCGGTCGAATTCCGTCAGTGCGGGGCGGCGCAGCCGATAGAGCCGCGCCGGCCGCGCCGTCACCTTGCTGTAGGCGCCTTCGACGGGTTCCACGAAATGCAGCTCCTCGATCTTGCGCCGGAAAGCACTGTCGTTGAGGCTCACCCCCATGACCTTCTCGTACATTTCGCGCAGCTGCGTCAGCGTGAAGGTTTCGGGCAGCAGGAACGCCGGCAGCGAGGAATAGGAGCCCTTGCCGCGCAGCCGCTCGACGCCTTTGGCGACGATCGCGTCGTGGTCGAACGGCAGCCCGCGGGCTTCCTCGGCCGGCACGATGAGGATTTCGCGGGCGGCCAGGGGCGCCAAGTCCTGTTCCGGCACGAGGGCATAATAGGCAACCGAGGCCGACCATCCGCGCGGGTCGCGATTCAGGCCCGAGAACGTCATCAGCTGTTCTAAGAAGACCTTGCCCAGGCCGGCTTTTTCCCGCAGCACCCGCAGTGCGGTCGCCATCGTGTCTCGATCCTCTTCGGGATGGACGTAGCCGCCGACGAGGGCCGGCCGGCCGGAGAACGGAGCCCTGTCGCGGCGCTGCAGCGCAACGGCCAGAGCGCCTCGTTGCAGCGTGAACAGCGTCACGTCCACGGTCAGGATGACATTTTCTTCGCCCGACGGCATCCGCCCATTCTGCCGCTTTCAGTGTAAATTGCAACTTGCAAATTGCAAGTACTTATATGATATTCGGCCCCATGGACAACGTTCTTCTCACCGCCGAAGCCATTCTGGCCATTCCGGTCAGCGAGCCTGGGCGCCTGTTTTCGGGCGATCCGGAGGCGCTGAAGCGCGAATGGCACGCTCTGGCAGCGCGCTGGCATCCGGACGCCCATCCGGGCGACCACAAGGCGACCGAGGTTCTCCAGCACATCAATGCGCTGCGGGCGAGCGCTTTGCGCAGGCTTGCCGCTGGCGTCTGGGAAGAGTCTGGTCTGCTGCGCCTGAAGGCCAGCGATGGCCGCTCGTTCGAGCTGAGGTTTCGTCGCAAGGGCACGTTCGAGCTCGGCGAGTTCTACATCGGCGCGTCGATCCTCGCTTATGCCTTGCCGCTGACGGAACGCGACCTGTTCGAAGCGGCCGTCCATGCCATCAGTCGCCTGAGATACCCGGACGCGGAGATGCAGGCCGAGATCGCGCCGTCCCTGCCGGAGATCGAGGCGATCGTCGAGACGGCCGACCGGCTCGTTCTTGTCCTGCGGCGGCGATCCGACCTTCTGCTTCTTGCCGACCTCCTTGGCTACGTGGGCGGCAGGCTCGATCCGCGGCACGTCGCCTGGATCGTCGGCGCGCTGGAAAATCTCGCCTGCTATCTCGACTGGGGCGGACTGATGCATGGCGCAATCGGGCCTGCCTCCGTGTTCGTCTCGCCAAAGGCTCATTCGGTCGCTCTGCTTGGCGGCTGGTGGTACGCGGTCTCGCTTGGCAGCGCTCTTCGCGCCCTGCCGGAGCGCACGCTGCGCATCGTTCCGCCGGCTGTCGCCGCGGGTCGGGCGGCGGCAAACGCGATCGATCTCGAATTGATCCGGCTGACGGCGCGCGAGGCGCTCGGTGATCCAGGCGGAAGCCGCCTCTTGCGAGATCCGACCGTTCCGGCTGCCTTTTCCCGCTGGCTGATGGACCCGCCTCGGGCCGGCGCTTTCGACGACTACCGCTCGTGGGAAGAAGCGCGTGCCGCAAGTTTCGGCGCCCGCCGCTTCATCGAACTGCCGATCGATCCCGACGCGATCTATCGGCCAATCTAGAAGGAGAGCCAAGATGGGACACGGACGTTGGGACGCAAGCGCCTGGGCGAGATACGCCGCAGCGCACACAGCCGGCAAGGCCGCCAATGAGATCTTCACCGCGCGCGGCATGAAGAGCAGCTTCGATCCGGCCAAGATCGCGGTCCGCGAGTCGCGTGACAGCGGCTTCAACCCTGATTCGACCGCCATCATCCTGGCGAGCGACGTGACCGGCTCGATGGGCCAGATCGCCGAGGTCATGATCCGCAGCGGCCTCGACACCACCATGCGGGAAATCTACGACCGCAAGCCGGTGACCGATCCGCACGTGATGGTCATGGCGGTCGGGGATGCCGAGTGCGACCAGGCGCCGCTCCAGGCCACCCAGTTCGAGGCCGACATCCGGCTTGCCGAGCAGCTGAAGGACATCTGGATCGAGGGCGGGGGCGGCGGCAACGGCGGGGAATCCTATCACCTGCCCTGGTACTTTGCCGCAACCAAGACCTCGATCGATT
>JAFAME010000292.1 GCA_019233695.1 Methylobacteriaceae bacterium | reverse complement strand
TCGGGCTTGGTGCGCTGGTGGCGGGCTTGCGCGCCGGCTGGACCTTCAACACCTGGCCTCTGATGGATGACCGCCTGGTGCCGCCGCTGCATTTCCTGTTCAACCAGCGGCCGTGGTGGGCGAATTTCTTCGAGAACGTCACGCTCGTCCAGTTCCAGCATCGGATGATCGCCTATCTCGTGCTCGTTGCCGCAGCAGCGCACGCCTTCGACGCGGCGCGGATCGCGCCTGGCCACCTTGCACGCCGCGCCCTCGCGCTCGCTGCCCTCGTCGCGATGCAGGCCCTCATCGGCATCACGACGCTCGTGCTCGCCGTGCCGCTATGGGCCGGGCTCTTGCATCAGGCGTTCGCCATGGTCGTCCTGGCAGCAGCGGTCATCAATTGCAGGCGCCTTTGCGAGCGGCTTCAAGAGTCGCGTCTCGGTGGGAGCTCCCGAGCCGCCCCAGTTTCGCGGACTTGAATCGATGGGCAGTGTCACTCCGGCCAAGTACCGCGAAGCCTGCGCAAGCCGGGATCCGGAATCGACCTCTTCCGGCCTCTGCATCGCCGGACCCGGATAGTGCATCGCGTTTCCGAGATGACCCAAACTGCCAGCGCTCGATCAGCAGCCCGGGCCGATGTGCTTCACGAATTTCTGTGCAATCGCCATGGTGGCGGCAGTTTCGGGAATGGTCTGGTCGACATAGAGCGTTCCGTTCGCCGTCACCGTGCCGGTCACGGCATAAAACCCGTTCGGCATCCTCCTGAACGCGCTGCATGGCATGGGCGCAACGGCGTCTTCCCAATTGGCGTTGACCTTCGATGCCGGGAGATCGCTGAGCGAGGGAAGCGAGCAGGCCGAGACGCCGCACGCCAGGAGAAAGATGGCCGGCCCATATCGCATCGGATCAATTGCCCAATCGGTCACGCAGCCCGTCCGCGATCCCGCGCCGCTGCCCTCTGCCTGGGGAAATACGGCAGGATTTGGGCCGCAGGCGCGACCGCTCACGCCGTACTTCCGGCATCGACCGTCATCACCGTGCCGGTGATGTTGCGGGCCGCCGGCCCGAGCAGGAACTCGACGGCGCCGGCCACGTCCTCGGCATCGGCCAGGCGGCGCAGCGCGCTGCGGCCGGCAATCCTGTCGCGCTCGGCGCCCCCCAGGCTGCTCGTCATGTCGGTGGCAATGAATCCCGGAGCAACGGCGTTGACCGTGATCCCGACGCGTCCGACCTCGCGCGCCAGCGACCGCGTAAAGCCGATGAGCGAGGCCTTGGTGGCCCCATAGACCGAGAGCCCGCTGAACCCCGCAAAGCCCATGATCGAGGCGATGTTGACGATCCGCCCCTCTCCATCGGCCAGCATCGAGCGGACCACGTATTTCGTCAGCACAATCGGCGATAGCGTATTCAGGCGCACGAGGTTCTCGATGCGCGAATTGTGCATCGTCGCCAGCACCCCGTCGGTGCCTTGCCCGGCATTGTTGACAAGCCCGTAGAGCGATCCGAATTCCTTGCGCAGGCCTTTGACCAAGCCCGGTATGGCGTCGATTTCGCCGAGATCGAAGGCAACGAAGCGCAGCGACCCGGAGCCGCCGGCCTCGACCTCACGGATCGCGGACTGAAGCTCGCCGGTTTCCCGTCGCGCCATTGCAATGACGCCGTAGCCGCCTCGGGCGAGCTTGCGGGCCATGGCTAGGCCCAGTCCCCGGCTTGCACCTGTGACGAGGACGTTACGCATCATGGCGTGCGAGCTTGCCGCCGGTCGTCACGTCGAGAGTTGGCACGAAACGGATTGAGGCCGGCACCTTGTGGACGGGGAGCGTGTCGCGACAGAGCCGCAGGATTTCGGTCCTGAGCGCCTCCCCGCCTGGGCCGCCGACGCGTGCGGACGCCTCCTCGTTCAAGACGACGTCGGCAACGACGATCGCCCCGATGATCGGGCTTCGCCTCGACTTCACGAGCGACATGCGCACGCTCTCGTGGCGATTGATGACGGCCTCGACTTCCTCTGGATGAACCTTCAGGCCGCCGACATTGATGATCCCGCCGCGCCGGCCGACAAAATGGTAGCGGTCATCGCGGCGCTCGACCATGTCGCCGGTATCGACGAAGCCGTCGCTGTCGACCAGCACCGATGCCGCGCTGCCAAGATAGCGGCTCGCGGTCCGCGGCGAGCGAATGCGCAAGGAGCTGTTCTCGACTTTCATCTGCACGTCGCCGGCGCCCTCATCGAGAAGGCGCGCCGGAAAGCCTTCGAGCCCGTCGTTGACCTCGAAGCCCACGCCGGCCTCGGTCGAGGCATAGGCATGGCCGATTGCGGCGTGGGGGTAGAGCTGATGCAGGCTGTCGAGAATGGGTTGATCGGCGATCTCCCCCGACAACCGAATGTATTCCGGCGAGATCGCTCCGGCGGCCGCGCACATCAAGGCGCGACGCCAGTGCGATGCCGTGCCGGAGATGTGCGTCACGCCGAGCGCGCCGAGGCGGCGCAAATGGTCGGCCGCCGGTTCGCCGGCACTCGAGAGCACCAGCGAGCCGGGAGCCAGGAGGGCGCGAAGGAGGATCTGCAGACCGCCGTAACGCCGGATGTCATAGAACGTGCCCCACACGATCGGCCGGTCGCGGGGAGCAATGGGCTTGATCGCTGCGGTCAGGCCGGCCAGGCTATGCATCACCATCTTCGGGGCGCCGGTCGTGCCGGATGTCAGAAGCACCCACTCGGTGCGATGTTCAGATGCCGGAATTTTTCCGGCCGACGCGATCGGCAGCCGGCAGGCGACCGCCAGCCGAACCCCGGCACCTGCGAACCTCCCGGCGCCCGCCTCGCACACGACCGCATCGACCTCGGCCTCGATCAGAATGGGCGCAAGATGCTCTTGAGGCAGGTCCGGCGGGCATACGACGATCCGCCGCGCGACGCCGTCGAGCTCGATCAGGGCAAGTGCGGTCGTGAGCTGATCGCCGGTGGCAACGAGCACGGCGCGACTGCGCAACTCATCGAGACGGCCGCCGAGGCTCGTGCCCTCCGCGATCTGGCCCAACCCCACGCTGAAGCGCAGGTCGCTGAGCGTGCAGCCGGGAAGCCCGCCGGCAGGCCCCAACCGATCGCGCAGCGAGGTCATGCGGCTTCGGCGTATCGCTCGTAGAACCTGACGAAATCGCCGAGTGTCACCGGGAAATCGACGTCCTCCGAGGCAGTGAACGGGTCAAATCCCAGCTTGTCTTCGAGCCGCGCGACAAGCACCGCAAAACATAGCGAGTCGAGGCCCGATTCCAACAGAACCAACTCGTCATGCAATGGTTGCAATTTCAGCTTCTGTTCGGCAGCAACTTCTTCGATTTGCGAAAGTATCGTTAACCTAGTCGACATAGAAGCACTGCCTCCACTTTGCCTAACGTGTCAAATATATTAAATTTGGAGTGAATACAAGATTCTCTGCTGAGGATGGTGAATGGGATGTCGATCGCGGTGCAATCGAAGATCCGTTGCCGCCAGATCGGCGAGCAGGACATCGATGCGGTCGTCGATCTCCTGATGCGCGGCTTTCCCGGTCGAGCCAGGCACCACTGGATGCGGGGCTTCGAGCGCCAGGCGGTCCGGCCCGTTCCGCCTCCATGCCCGAGGTATGGATTTCTTCTCGAAAGCGATGGCGTTCCAGTCGGCGTGATTCTCCTCTTGTGCACGTCCTTCGATGCCGGCAGCGAGCCAATGACGCGCTGCAATCTGTCGAGCTGGTATGTCGAGCCGGCGTTTCGCGTCCACGCCTCGCTGCTGATCGCCTTCGCCCTGAAACACAAGCACGTCACCTACATGAACACCTCTCCGGCCCGGCATACCTGGCCGACCGTCGAGGCGCAGGGCTTCACGCGCTACTGCAGCGGGCAGTTCTTCGCGGTGCCGGCGCTGAGCAAGGCCGTCGAGAAGGTCACCGTCACTGAGATCAAGCCGGACGACGCCCTCGACGGGCATCCGCGGCTGCCCGAGCGCGATCTGCTGCTAGCCCACGCCCGCTACGGCTGTCTCAGCCTTGTCTGCGCGACCGCGGAGAATAGCCACCCGTTCATCTTTCTGCCCTTCCGGATCAGGAAAGGAAGGGTTCCCCTGCCCTGCATGCATCTCATCTACTGCCGCGAGGTCGCCGACTTCGTCCGCTTCGCTCGACCCTTGGGACGCTTCCTCCTGCGGCGCAAAATGCCCTGGGTCATCCTCGACGCCAATGGCCCGATCGAAGGCCTTGTCGGCATCTACCGCGAGGGACGCGGGCGAAAGTATTTCAAGGGGCCGAACCAGCCGCGTCTCGGTGATCTTGCCTTCACCGAGCTCGTCCTGTTCGGTCCGTGATGCACTTTCCCGCACAGAGCCGCACCGCGGCCGAGGTCCTCGTCGATCAGCTGATCGTCAACGGGGTCGAGCACGCCTTCTGTGTCCCCGGCGAGAGTTTTCTAGGCGTGCTCGATGCCATGCGCGACCGTGCCATCGAAGTCACCGTATGTCGTCAGGAGGGCGGCGCAGCCATGATGGCGGAGGCGATAGGCAAGGCGACAGGCAGGCCGGGCGTGTGCTTTGTCACGCGCGGCCCCGGCGCCACCAACGCCTCGGCCGGAATTCACATCGCACGCCAGGATTCGACGCCGCTCATCATGTTCGTTGGCCAGGTCGAGCGCAATGTGCGCGACCGCGAGGCCTTCCAGGAGCTGGACTATCGCGCCGTGTTCGGCAGCATGACAAAATGGGTCACCGAGATCGATGATCCGAGGCGGGTGCCCGAACTCGTCTCGAGAGCTTTTTACGCTGCGACCAGCGGCCGGCCGGGGCCGGTCGTGATCGGCCTGCCGCACGACATGCTGAGCGAGCGCGTCAGCGTTACCGATGCACCTCCTTTCGAGCCTGTCGAGACGTCTCCCGGCGTCGTGGAAATGGCAAGGCTGGAAGAGCTTCTGTCGCGTGCCGAGCGGCCCGTCTTTATCCTCGGCGGCAGCCGCTGGGACGAGAGTGCGCGCGAGGCTGTCGCCCGCTTTGCCGAGCGCTTCCATCTGCCGGTGGCAACGAGCTATCGCCGGCTGCCCCTCTTCGATCCCCTGCATCCCTGCTATGCGGGCGACCTCGGCATCGGGCCCAACCCAAAACTGCTCGCGCGGGTCAAGGCGGCCGATCTTGTCGTCGTCGTCGGCGGTCGGCTCGGCGAGATCGCTTCGCAGGGTTACTCGCTCTTCGACATACCCGGACCACAGACGTCGCTGGTGCATGTCCATCCCGGCGCCGAGGAGCTTGGGCGGGTGTACCGTCCGGCGCTTTCCATCCACGCCACCCCCACCCGGTTTGCCGCGGCTCTCGGCGGGATTGCGCCGGCCGAAGTGCGATGGCGCGACGGCACGAGTGCGGCGCATGCGGACTACCTTTCCTGGACGCAGGTGCCGACGGACCAGCCGGGAACCGTCAACCTCGGCGCCGTCATGGTTTGGCTGCGCGACAATCTCCCAATCGATGCGATCCTATGCAACGGCGCCGGCAACTATGCCGCCTGGATCCACCGTTTCTATCGCTTTCGACGCTTGGGCACGCACGTCGCGCCGACCTCCGCCTCGATGGGCTACGGCGTGCCGGCGGCCGTTGCCATGCAGCGGCTCCATCCGAAGCGGACCGTTCTATCGATCAACGGGGACGGCGATTTCCTCATGAACGGCCAGGAGTTCGCCACTGCCGCCCAATACGGCCTGCCGATCATCGCCATCGTCTGCGACAACGCCAGCTACGGCACGATCCGGATGCACCAGGAGCGCGAATTCCCGGGGCGCGTGTTTGCGACGGATCTGAAAAATCCGGATTTCAGCGTCTATGCCCGCGCCTTCGGGGGGTTCGGCGCAACGGTGGCAAGGACCGAGGAGTTCCCTGCAGCATTCGAGGCGGCGCGGTCGTCGGGCAAGCCTGCCATCATCCATCTCAAGATCGATCCCGAGGCAATCACGCCAACAACGACGCTCAGTGCGATCCGTAAGCAGGCGCTGGCGTGGCGGTGAGGGTCGGCCGCGCATTTCAGGAATGCGCAAATTCCCAGTAGAGCTTGCGTGCCTGCTGATAGACCGGGCCCGGTTGCAGCACCCGATCGTCGATCCGCGTGATCGGCACGACCTTGGAAAAATTTCCGGACGAGAAGATCTCGTCGGCATCCTGAAAGTCGGCATAGCTCAGGGTCGCCTCCCTCACGTCGATCCCGGCGCCCTCGAGCAGGCCGATGAGGCGCCGGCGGGTGATCCCGTCGAGGAACGTTCCGTTCGCCGCAGGCGTATGGACAATTCCGTTCTTCGCCATGAAGACATTGGCGTTGCCGAGCTCGGCGATGTTCCCCAGCATGTCCCGCATCAGGCAATTGTCGAAGCCGCGGGCATGCGCCTCGATGAGGGCGCGCGAATTGTTGGGATAGAGGCAGCCGGCTTTCGCCTGAACCGGGGCGGTCTCGGCGGTCGGCCGCCGATACGGCGAAAGGGTAACGGCACTGCCAGTTGGCTGCGGCATCGGTGCTTCGTAGAGGCAAAGACACCAGCGCGTCGATTCCGGATCGAACCGAACGCCGCCGCCGGCGCCGCTCTCGGCCCAGTACATCGGTCGAATGTAGATCGCGACGCCGTCGGCAAAGCGCTTCAGGCCGTCCTTCACGAGGCCCCCCCAGGTCTCCGCCGGCACGACCGGCTTCAACAGGAAATTCGCGGCCGAGGCATTGACGCGTTCGCAGTGGAGGTCAAGGTCCGGCGCCACTCCTTCGAACGCGCGTGCCCCATCGAAGACGGTCGATCCGAGCCAGGCGCCATGCGTACGCGGACCCATGATCGGCACGTTGCCCTCGTGCCAGTCGCCCTCGAAGAAAGTCCAGGTTTTCGAAGGCGCAGAAGAATTCATGTTGGGCATGACCGATGTTGTTCCGGCGATAGTGCCGTCTCCTGGATATGTCGCGACCTCGATGCCGGGCGCAAGTGTAAGGGAAGCGTCAGTCACAATGGCTTTTGACCCTCATGCGCGGCGTTTCCTGGACATGTTGGCCGCTGCCGGCCCAAGTGCCGGCGGCGCCAGCTCGGTGAGCGCGCGCCGGGACGCGTTTCGAACCCTCATGCGGTTTGGCGGCTCTCGACCGGCGGTCGGCGGTATCGAGGATATCCGGCTTCCCGGAACGGATGTGTCACTGCCTGCCCGAATCTACCGGCCGGCTGACGCGCCGCCGGGCCCGCTGCCGGGATTCGTGTTTTTGCATGGCGGCGGTCTCGTCGCCGGGGGGCTCGACACCCACGACACGTTGTGCCGAATCCTGGCCAGCGAGACCGGCTGTCGCGTCATTGCGGTCGAATATCGGCTGGCGCCGGAGCACAAGTTCCCTTCGGCACACGAAGATGCCTGCGCTTCGACGCGATGGGTTCTCGATCACGCCGCCGACTTGGACATCGATCCGGCGCGCCTCGGCATTGCCGGAGACTCGGCCGGCGGGACTCTTGCCACGGTCGTGTGCCAGATGTTGAGGCAGGCGCAAGCGCCGAGGCTGGCCTTCCAGCTGCTGCTCTGCCCGATCACCGACGTTCTCATGGAAACGGACTCGTGGCGCTTGTTCGAAACGTCCCTGCTCGACAAGGCGACGTTGCGGGGAGACCTCGAACGCTACGCCCCCGGTCTCGATCCCAGCGACCCGCGCATATCTCCGCTTCGCGCGCCGGATCTGGGCGGCTTGCCGCCGGCATTCATCCATACCGCCGAATGCGACCCCTTGTGCGACGAAGGCAAGGCCTATGCCGATAAACTGACGAGTGCCGGCGTCGCGGTCCGCCACACGTGTCATGCGGGCATGGTCCATCTCTTCTATGCGCTCGGCGGTGTCATTCCGTATGCCCGCGTCGCCCTGACGCAGATCGGTGAAGAAATCAGGCTTCTGGCCGCGACCTGAGCAGCGCACCTGCTCACAGGCGGGCGCAAGCATCAAAGCCTCAGTTCGCCGCCGCAGATGCGGGCAAAGAGCGCGGGGTCGAGCACGACATAAGCGCCCGGCATCGGATCGTCGAAATAGAGGGGATCGGCGGTTCGTCTCGGATCGAAGCCGTCGTTCGCCAACTCCTTCTTCTTCAGCTTGAACGTGTCGGTCAGTTCGAGCTCGTTGCAGAGCCGCAGGAAGAGCGGACGGGCATAGTCGGGCAGCCTTCCGGTCAGATGCGCGCGCAGCACCGCCGGATCGAAGCTTCGATCGACCACGAGAGCCGCCATGCCGGCCCGACCGTCGGCCCCGGGGACCGTCACGCCGTACACGTTGACATCGACCACGCCTGGGCACGAGGCGATCGCCTCGGCGACCTCCGAGGTCGCAACGTTCTCCCCCTTCCAGCGGAACGTGTCGCCGACCCGATCGACAAAGTAGAAGAAGCCCTTCTCGTCGATTCGCATCAGATCGCCGGTGCGGAACCAGGCATCGCCGGGCGCGAACACATCGCGCAGGACCTTCCTGTCGGTCTCGGCTTCATCGGTATAGCCCTCGAAGCGGCCGACCCCTTCCGATCCGGCGCCTGAAATCCGGCCGATGGCCTCGCCGATCTCATTGCGGGCGCATCGAATGCACGAGCCCTGCGCATCGCGCACCGGCGCGTTCACCTCGACATCGAATTTCACGATGGCTACCGGAAAGCGATGGGCGAGAAAGGCGGGGATGCGGCCGATCGCGCCCGGCCGGCCCTCGACATTGTAGAGCGAGAAGCTGCCTTCCGTGGACGCGTAGAACTCGAGGATCTGCGGAATCTCGAACCGATCCTTGAAGGCGTCCCACACGTCGCCCTTCAGCCCGTTGCCGCAGCAAAGCCTCAGCCGGTGCTGCACTTCGCGCTGGTTGGGCGGTGCCTTCAGGAGGTAGCGGCAGAGTTCGCCGATATACTGGAAGAGCGTGCAGTCCCAAGCGATGATTTCGTCCCAGAATCGCCGCGCGGAAAATCTCTCGCGGATCACAACCGACCCGCCCCCAACGAGGACGCTGCCGGTCGCAACGATTCCGCCGACGCTGTGGAAGAGCGGCAGGCAGTTGTACATGCGGTCGCTCGGGCCGGTACCCGTCAGGCCGGCAAACCAGTGGGTCCACATCATCACTCGGTGGTGGCTCACGTTGGCAGCCTTCGGGAGCCCCGTCGTTCCCGACGTGTAGATGCACAGAGCCTTGTCGGCGATCGTCACCGGCGGGCGCTCCGAGGCGGGCAGGCTCGACCCTGAATAGTGCTCGACCGCGAGGTCAATCCTCGGCGCGGCCGTATCGGTGCCTCGCCCGGCGCGCGGCCCATGAAGCCAGAGCCGCGGCGCGACCGCGAAATGCGCCTCAGCGCCCTCAAACGCGTCCATAAGCTCGGCTGCGACAATGACGTGCCGCGCGCCAGTGATCGCAATGCAATAGGCGAGCGAGGACCCCATGAGATTGGTGTTGAGGAGGGCGACGACGCCGCCGACACGCGTCACCCCGATCCAGATCGCCAGATATTCGGGGCGGTTGGGCATGAGCAGGCAGACGGTTTCACCGCTCGACACGCCCTGATCGAGCGCCCAGCGGGAGTACTGGTTGGACCTTTCCGCCAGCCCGCGGAAGCTGAAGCATTCGCGATCGGAGAGCAGGGCCGGCGCGTCGCCGAACCGCTCTCCCAGCTCCTCGATGACGGAAGGGAACGTTCGTCGAGGGTCCGCGCCGATGCGCGACGTCAGTTCAAGCGCGCGCACCCAGCTGTCGAGGGCGGACGGCTTTGTCGGAGGGGTACCCGCGGGACGATCGAGTTCGATAACGCTCATCCGCAAATGCCTCTTTGACCGCCGCAGTCCGCTGAGCGACGGGCCGCACACCGATCGGAGATGCCAAACGAGCAAGAGCCGTTCCTGCGCCGCCCGAGGGGCGGCAGCCGAACCGATGCGCCAATTCGCGACAGTTCCTGGTCGGTTTTGATCCGCGTCGGCCGCGGGCCGAACTGCGGCTTGCGTCAGGACGGGACCGTGGAATAGGCGCATGCGCCAAAAATTCATCTAATCTCAAATGACTAGGCGAAAGTGACGAGTGCTGCCCCCGCCCGGCATGCCGCTCGCCTTGCGGCAAGCAGCTTCAGCGGCAGAGGCGGCAAGATGCGCAGCGAGACGATTGCGGTTCACAGCGGCTATGAGACCGATCCGACGACGAAGTCGGTGGCGGTGCCGATCTATCAGACGGTGGCATACGAGTTCGACAGCGCCGATCACGGCGCGGCGCTGTTCAATCTGGAAGTCGAGGGCTTCCGCTACGGCCGGATCTCCAATCCGACCACGTCCGTCCTCGAACGAAGGGTCGCCGAGCTCGAAGGGGGCGTGGCGGCACTTGCCGTCAGCACGGGCCAGGCCGCGCTCCACTATTCGATCGTCAATCTTGCCGACGTCGGCGGCAACATCGTCTCGGTCCCGCAGCTCTACGGCACCACCCACACGCTGTTCTCCCACGTGCTGCCGCGGCAGGGCATTGCCGTGCGCTTTGCCGAGAGCGATCGTCCCGAGGCGATCGAGCGGCTGATCGACGATCAGACCAAGGCCGTCTTCTGCGAGAGCATCGGCAATCCGGCCGGCAACATCTGCGACATCGAAGGCCTTGCCGACGTCGCGCATCGCCATGGGGTGCCGCTCGTCGTCGACAATACGGTCGCCACGCCCATCCTGATGCGCCCGATCGACCATGGCGCCGACATCGTCGTCCATTCGCTGACCAAGTTCATGGGCGGCCACGGGACGACGCTCGGCGGCATCATCGTCGACGGCGGCCGCTTTCCCTGGGCCCGGCATGCCCGGCGCTTTCCGATGTTCTGCGAGCCCGACCACTCCTACCACGGCCTCGTCTATGCCGACCGCTTCGGGCCGGCGGCCTATATCGTGCGCGCCCGCTGCGTCTATCAGCGCACGACCGGCGCGGTGCTCGCCCCCTTGAGCGCCTTCCTCCTGCTGCAGGGGATCGAGACGGTCGCCCTGCGCGTCGAGCGCCACGTCGAGAACGCCCGAAAAGTCGCCGATTTCCTGCGCCAGGACGCCCGCGTCGCCTGGGTCAATTACGCCGGCTTTGCCGACAGCCCGCACTACGCGCTTGCCCACAAATATCTCAAGGGCCGCGGCTCCTCGCTCTTCACCTTCGGCATCAAGGGCGGGCTCGAAGCCGGCAAGGCCTTCTATGACGCGCTCGGGCTCATCAAGCGGCTCGTCAACATCGGCGACGCCAAGTCGCTTGCCTGCCATCCTGCCTCGACCACGCACCGCCAGATGTCGGCGCACGAGCAGCTGACCGCCGGCGTCCGGCCGGAGACCATCCGGCTGAGCATCGGCATCGAGCACATAAGCGACATCATCGAGGACCTCGACCAGGCGCTCGAAGCGGCAGCGCTGCACCGGGCCGAGACCCTGGCCGCCGAATAGCGGCACTTCGAGCGCGAGGGGACGTACTTGCCAGTGGTTGTCGGCACACTGCAGGAGGACGCTGCTTCGGCCCCGCCCGGGGCGGCGACCGCCATCGGCCGGCGCCGGCACGAGCCCGCACGAGCCGAGTGCCTCGAGATCGGCATCCTCAACAACATGCCGGACCAGGCCCTTGTGGCCACCGAGCGCCAATTCGTCGACCTTCTCGGCGCTGCCGCCGGCAAGATGCTGGTCCGCCTGCGCTTCTTCTCGCTACCGGAAGTTCCCCGCGGCGATGCCGCCAAGGCGCATGTGCAGACGGCCTATGGCGATGCGGGCGAACTCGTTGCCCGCCCGCTCGATGGTCTCATCGTGACCGGCAACGAGCCGCACGCCGCCCGTCTCCCGGACGAGCCGTATTGGGAGAGTTTCACCAACGTCATCGATTGGGCCGAACATAACACGACCTCGACCATCTTCTCTTGCCTCGCCGCCCATGCCGCGGTGTTGCACCTCGACGGCGTCACCCGGCATCCGCTCGACGCCAAGCGCTGCGGCGTGTTCGACTGTGCCAAGGTCTCCGACAGTCCGCTGCTCGCGGGCGTGCCGGCGCCGCTGCGCATCACCCATTCCCGCTGGAACGACCTGAAAGAGGCGGAGCTCGCCGCCCACGGCTACCGCGTTCTCACCCGTTCGGCGCAGGCCGGCGTCGACATGTTCATGAAGCGATGGCGAAGCCTGTTCGTATTCTTCCAGGGTCATCCGGAATACGAGCGCGATTCCTTGATGCGCGAATACCGGCGTGATGTCAGCCGTTTCGTGCGCGGCGAACGGGAGGTCTATCCCGACCTGCCGCAGGGCTATTTCGATCCGCGCAGCGAAGAGGCGCTGGCCATCTTCGGTGCGAGGGCGCGGAGCGCGCGCGATCCGGCGCTGCTCTCAGTCTTTCCCGACGACCTCGCGCTGCGGCCGTCGCTTGCCGGCAAGTGGGGGGCCTCGGCGACGCCGCTGTTGCGCAATTGGCTTGCCCATCTTGCCGCGCACCAGAGGTGAAGGATGAGGGCGATGCGGATCGATCCCGAACTGGCCGAAGCCGGCCCGGCACCAGCCCCCCGCGAGGCATTTCGGGCCGCCATGCGCAATCTTGCCGGCGGCGTGAGCCTCATCACTGCGGGCCTCGGCGAAAGCCGCAGCGGGTTCACCGCCACCTCGGTCAGTTCGCTGTCGATCGACCCGCCATCCCTCATCGTGTGCATCAACCGTGCGTCCTCGACCCTGCCGGTGCTCCTCGAACAGCGCGCCTTTGGGGTGAACATCCTGAGCGCCGCCCACCGCCGCCTCGCCGAGCGCTTCTCCGGTCGCACCGGCGTCGCGGGCGCCGCGCGCTTTGCCGGCGCCGAATGGACCACGCTGGCGACCGGTGCGCCGCTGCTTGCCGATGCGCTGGCCACCATCGATTGCACCTTCGAGACCTCGATCGATTGGCATTCGCATACGATCGCCATCGGCCGCGTCGCGGCCGTCCACGTGCGCCCCGGCGCCTCCCCCCTCCTCTACTGGCAGGGCGACTACGATCGGCTCGCCGGCGCGAGGAAGCCTGTCGATCTTACCGCGCTGGGCGCATCGGAAGCGGCGGCTCGCCTCTTGTGTCAGCCGGCACAGGCGTGGTGAGAGCCGGACGAGAGTTGACCCATTGTCCGCCCGTCCCCGCGAAGACGCCTGAGCGCTATGAGTGAAGGCGCGGGCGGGCGCCATGCCCTCCCTTGTGCAGCACGACCGGGCATGACGGTTGGGGCCTTCAGCTCACCTCTAAGTCAGCGCCAATGCGCGGGCCGCCCAGGGGCTGAGATCTCCGCTTCCAGTTCTCTGAGGGGAATGCTTTCCGGTTGAACGGCGGCCCTCAGAACGCCGCCTTCACTTGCTCCACTTGTCGTGGTCGTTGTCCCACTTCTCGCCCTGCAGGGCGCGGGCGAGGGCCTCGACGATCGGGCCGGAACTCGGCAGCTGCGCGCCGCCTTCCTCCTCCTGGCCGGCGGCGATATCGCTGACCTGGGCGCGCGTGTCGTCCCCTGCCTGCCCGATCGTGATCTTCAGTGCGCCGACATAGACGATCAACGAGCCGCCGGTCTTGTCGGCGCGATCGAGGAGAATGCGGGCCTCTGTCGTCTGGCTCTCGTTCGGGTCGTCGCCGAGCTCGAAGGGTTTTTTGAAGACGAGCAGATATTCGCCCGTGTAGCCGTCCCTGGTCGCTGACACCTTGGCGCTCTGCAGCGACGTGCCGACGACGTCGGCAAGCCGTGCGACGAGGGCGTCTTCGTCGAGGCCGGCGGGCTTGCCGGCCTCGGCAGGAGGCTTGAAACGCACGGCGTTCGATCGCGTCAGATTGCCGAGCCCAGGGCGCACGCTCGCCACGCCCGGCAGCGTCTTCAAGAGATCGCCGATCGCGCTGGCGCGCTTGGGATCGACGGTCAGTGTCAGCGTCTGTTTCTTCTCGCGGATGTTGTCGCAGGTCGGGTAGAGGGTTTCGCCGTCGATCCTGACGGACTGGGTGCGAAGAGCCCGCAGGACATCGGCGACGTGGGCTGGGTCGACCTCGACGGAAAGCGCATTGGGCGAGATCACCGCCTCATCGACCGCGGCCTGATCCCCCGCCGCACTGAGGCGCGGATCGTCCGGCGAATAGCTGAGCCCCTGGCTCGAAATGTCGATGACGAGATTGCCGCGCCGGATCTTTCCGGTGACTTCGATCGCGTCGCTCTTGCCCGACCGGCGCAGGGTGATGGATGTGGCGACCTTGTCGGACGTTGCGCCGTCGGCGGCAAGCGCGTCGCCCTTGCTCGTCAGGGCGGCGAGGAAATGGTCGAGTTTTCGGGAGTTCACGGCGGCCGGGATGCAGGCGTCGAGCTCCGCCGAGACCGTCTTGTTGCCGACCCGCTCCTCCCTGATCACCGCATCGAGCGGGACGTCGGTCTCGCCGATCTTCGCGTCGATGATGGACAGGAAGCGTTTGCTCGGGGCCTTGGTCCCGGTCTGAGCGCCGGACTGAGAAGCTGCCGCGAGTACCGCTGCCATAGCCAAAAGGCTTGTTGAGAAGCGCATATGAATCTCCCCTCGTCGTGATCGCCAGTTCATGTCATCCCGGCAAAGCACCGCGAAGCGGTGCGCAGAGCCGGGATCCGGAACATGCACATCCTCGGGCGCCTGGCGCCGGATCGCGGAAAGCGCTTTGCGCTTCCGGGACGACAATCCGACGTTTCTTCCCTGCCCGCATGCCAAGGATTGTCGGTGGTGTGGTCGCCGCCCTTGTTGCGCTCACCGCGCCATCGTTTGCCGTCGTCGGCCCGAGCGCCGAGGGCGGCGGGCTCGCAGCCCACGTCGTGATGGTGCTGAAGCGCTCGGCGAACACCGCGGGCTTCTGTACCGGCACCGTGGTCGCGCCGAATGCCATTCTCACCGCGGCGCATTGCGTGGGGCGTGCGGCAGACACTCGCGTGCACTATCGTGACGGCGGTGGCGCGCCGATGCTCCTTGCCGTGGCTGAGGTTGCGATCAATCCCGGCTTCCGGGCAGATGCCATCCGCACACGCGAACGATCGATCGACCTGGCCTTGGTGCGCCTTACCGAACCCCTGCCCGGCCGATTTCACCCGGCACCGCTCGATACGAGCGGAGACGTGGCGATCGGGCACCAATTTCGCCTGGCTGGATTCGGGGTTGCGCGGGAAGCCGCAGCTGAAACTGGCGGCGTGCTCCGG
The DNA here is from genome assembly GCA_019233695.1 of Methylobacteriaceae bacterium. Classification (GTDB taxonomy): domain Bacteria; phylum Pseudomonadota; class Alphaproteobacteria; order Rhizobiales; family Beijerinckiaceae; genus JAFAME01. The sequence goes on along the minus strand of JAFAME010000292.1, from coordinate 4,481 downwards.
GTTGCCGTGCTTGCGGCGCGCGCCCCTCTGTCGACCGTCCTACTGTGGGCCGAAGACCCTTCGGGAGGGGGTGCCGGAGCCTGCACCGGGGACTCGGGGGCGCCGGTGTTTGCGAAGGATGACGCCGTTGTCGTCGCAGTGACGTCCTGGGCCTCGGGAAGCGGCGCAGGCCATTGCGGCAGTCTCACCCAGGCCGTGCTGGTCAAGCCGCAAGGCACATGGATCGGCGCGGTGCTCGCCCGCTGGGGCACCCGATGAGCGGCTTGACCGCGCGTCAGGCGGTCTTGACCTTCGGCACGCCCCGCCGACCCTTCCCGCCGACAGGGAATTTGCCAGGCCACGACACGATGAAATCCGCCAGCCGTTCCACGGCAACTTCGTTCTCGAGCGCGGCAACCTTGCCACGGATGGACACCTTCGCCTCATGTACCGTGTCCGGGCTGCCCGACACCAGCGGATGCCACCAGTAGAGATCCTTCCCTTCCGCCACGAGACGATAGGCACAGGTCGGCGGCAGCCAGTCGAGGGTGCGAACGGCGGTCACGTCCAATTTGACGCAGTCGGAGACACGCTTGATGCGGTGTTTATAATCGGTGCAGCGGCAACGTTGCGCGTCAAGCAGGCGGCAACCGATGTTGGTGAAATGGAATTCGCCGGTGTCGGCATCCTCGAGCTTGACGAGGCAGCATCGGCCGCAGCCGTCGCAAAGCGCCTCCCATTCCGTCCGGCTGAGCGCCTCCAACGGCTTGGCACGCCAAAACGGAATCCCGCGCCCCTTGCCCGTGCCCGCTCCAGGTTTCGCCATGATCGTCTGTCCACATCGCGGGTGGTAAACAAAAGATTGAGGCCTGTGCCATTGCAGGACGCATAGACCGGCACGGGAGTTGCCCGGGCATCCGTGCGGCGGCATGTTTGCAAGATCGGCGGCGGGCGCGCCGATCCCTTGCGCTTGGCGGCTTTGGCCGTCAAGACAATTGAAAGGAAGAGCGGCCGGCGGCGCCCCTTGGGCGCACTCCGATTGGTCCTCGTTTGGGAGCAGAACTCAACGTGACGCAGGGTCCCGGATCGTCACGCTTCAGGAAGCGCATCGCGCGAGCCCTGCTCGCGTTCGATGCCTGGATCGATTCGTCGCTTTTCGACGGCAACCAGCGTCTGCGCCAGGCCTACCAGGGCTTTGCCGCCCGCATGGACCGCTGGCATGTGTCGGGCTGGCGCAGATGGCTCATCGAACTCCTTTGCGAAGCGCTGACGCTTGGCCTTGGCGGGGCAATTGCGGCCCTGGCGCTGGCGATTCCGGCGTTCCAGGAAACCTCGGACGATTGGCTGAAGAAACAGGATCTTGCGATCACCTTCATCGATCGCAATGGCAACGTGGTCGGCCGCCGCGGCATCCTGCACGACGATTCGCTGCAGCTCGAGCAATACCCCGACTATCTTGTCCACGCCGTTCTCGCCACCGAGGACCGCCGGTTCTACGAGCACTTCGGCATCGACGTCTTCGGCACGCTGCGCGCCATCACGATCAACGCGCGAAGTTCGACGGTCGTCCAGGGCGGCTCGTCGATTACTCAGCAACTCGCCAAGAACCTGTTCCTCTCCAACGAGCGCACGATCGAACGCAAGATCAAGGAGGCGTTCCTTGCGCTCTGGCTCGAATCGCATCTTTCGAAACGCCAGATTCTCACGCTCTACCTCGATCGCGCCTACCTGGGCGGCGGCACCTTCGGAGTTCAGGCGGCGGCGCAATTCTACTTCGGCAAATCGGCTCGCGACGTGACGCTCGCCGAGGCCGCGATGCTCGCCGGCCTTTTCAAGGCCCCGACCAAATATGCCCCGCATATCAACCTGCCCGCGGCGCGGGCGCGCGCCAGCGACGTTCTCAACAATCTCGTCGAGGCGGGCTACCTGACCGAGGGTCAAATCTACGCCGCCCGAAAGAATCCGGCGACGCCGGTGGATCGCAAGCAGGACATCACGCCCGACTACTATCTCGACTGGGCGTTCGAGGAGGTCAAACGGCTTGCCGACGAGAAGAAGCTCGGGACCGATCGCGTCCTCACCGTGAAGACCGCCCTTGACATGAATCTGCAACGCAGGGCCGACACGACGGTCGAGACGGTGCTGCGCGAAGACGGCGTCGCGTTCCGCGCCAAGCAGGGGGCTGCCGTCATTCTTGATCCCGACGGCGCGGTGCGTGCGATGGTGGGAGGGCGCGACTACGGCGCCAGCCAGTTCAACCGGGCGACCGAGGCGCTGCGCCAGCCCGGCTCGTCCTTCAAGCCTTTCGTCTATCTGACCGCGCTCATGACGGGGAAGTTCCATCCCAACACGATCGTGGTGGATTCGCCGGTGTGCATCGGCAACTGGTGCCCGCACAATTTCGGCAACACTTTTGCCGGCGCCGTACCGCTCGCGACCGCACTGGCCCGCTCGCTCAACACCGTTGCCGTCAAGCTGTCGATCGCCATCGGCGACGGCAGCCCGAAGCTCGGCCGTGCCCGGATCGTCGAAACGGCGCGCAAAATGGGCATCACGTCGCCCCTCGAGGATACCGTGTCGCTGCCGATCGGGGCAGACGCGCTCACGGTCCTCGAAATGGGCTCGGCCTATTCGACCTTCGCCACGGGCGGCAAGCATACGCCTCCCTACGCAACCCTCGAGGTCAAGAACAGCCGCGGCGATGTCATCTATCGCGCCGATCGCGACGGGCCGCGTCCGCAGCAGGTGATCAATCCGGCCACGATCGCCGAAATGGACGGCATGTTGATCAACGACGTGGAGGCCGGCACCGGGCGCGCGGCCAAGCTCGATGGCATCAGGGCCGGCGGCAAGACGGGCACCACCAACGCCTATCGCGACGCCTGGTTCATCGGATTTACCGGCAACTACGTCGGAGCCGTCTGGCTCGGCAACGATGACTACACGTCGACGAACAACATGACGGGGGGCACATTGCCCGCCAAGATCTGGCACGAAATCATGACCTACGCGCACTCCGGCATCGAGCTGAAGCCGCTGCCCGGCCAGCCGGTGCCCGTCGGCCCCCCGCCGGAGGCTGCCGTTGCGCTTGTCTCGTCGGCCAACGGTCAGGTCGCCGATCCCGCCGCGCAGCGGCCGACCACTCTGTCGCGCAGCTCGGTCGAGGCCATCACGGGCATCGAAGACATGATCCATAATGTGGAGCGAAAGCGCGCCGCGCTGGCGCCTCCGGTGTCGCTGGCATCGGGCAGTGTCGGCGATCCCGGGGCGACGAACCGAGTGATCTCGATCGGCGGGCGCGTCGGCGTCGAGTAGCCGGCAATGCGATCATGCTGACGGCATCCCGGCGGAGCGAGGCGGCCGGCCGGGACCAAGGAATCGCCTTCATGCAATCGTCGGATGTGAGCCGCCGCGCGGCCTGACAATCGGCGTCACGGTTGACGCCGGCGGCTGCGCCCTGTTTGCATCGCCTGTGCGTCCTCCGCGGGCGCGGGACTGGCGGCCGCCCTTGCTCAATCTGATCAAATTGGCACTGACCCTCGCCGTCGGAGCCGCCTTGGGTCTCGGCGCAACCGTGTTGGCGACGCGGGACGGCTTCGGCTTCGGTGCGGTGCGCGCGGGGCCGTGGATCGCCTGGCCACATATCGGATCGAGCAATGTCGACCCCTATGCCCGCGCGGCACTCTCGCGAACGGGGCAGATCCCGCTTGGTCTTGCCGAGGGACTGACGTTCCTCGCCCGCACAGACGATGCGGGCAATCCGCTTTCCGGCAATTGCACATATCGGATCGGCGACCCCATGCCCCCCGGCCGCTATTGGACCCTGACAGCGAACACGCCAGCGGGCTTCCTGATCGACAATCCGACCAGGCACTACGGTTTTACCTCGCAGGAGATCGTCCGGAGCGCCGACGGGAAATTCGAGATCGTCGTCGGCCGTTCGGCTCGCCCGGGAAACTGGCTGCCGATGGGGGATGTCGCCCAATTCACGCTGGTCCTGCGCATCTATGACACACCGCTCAGCGCTACCGCGGCGACCCTCGACAGGAACGCGATGCCGGCGATCACGCGGGACGCTTGCTCGTGAGGTTGCGCGGTCAGGCGGTGGCTGATCGGCCGTGGTTGATTGCCGCGCTCGTTCTGGCGGGCTTCGTCCATATCGCCTCCGTCCTGGCAATGCCGCGGCTTGCTCAAGACGACGCGTTCGCGCGGCTCGCCTCGGCCGGTCCTCTTAACGAATTTCATGCCTTGCCTCGGCCCGAGCCGGGCGCGGAACTGGTGCCTTTCAATGATCCGGCGGTCGCAGCAGGCGTATGCCTCTTTGATCTTTCCGACGGACCGCTCCACGTGCGGGCGAGGCTGATCAGCGACAGCTTTGTCTCGCTGTCATTCCACAGCCGTCACGGCACAGTGTTTTATGCGCTGACAGACAAGGCGACGACGCGCCGCGCGTTCGACCTCTTCGTGGCGACGGCCGATCAGCTCGCCGCCATGGAGGCGAA
>JAFAME010000023.1 GCA_019233695.1 Methylobacteriaceae bacterium | reverse complement strand
GGAAAAGGTGAGCGACGAGCAATATCGCGCCTGAATAACCACTTCGGCCATTCCTTTGAGGAGAACAACAATGCAGGAGCGCAAACTTGGAACCAGCAATCTGGAAGTCTCGGCGATCGGGCTCGGCTGCATGGGGCTGAGCTTCGGCTACGGCCCGGCCGTCGACAAGCAGCAGGGGATTGCGTTGATCCGCTCGGCCGTCGAGCGCGGCGTCACCTTCTTCGACACGGCCGAAGCCTACGGGCCGTTCACGAACGAGGGACTCGTCGGCGAGGCCCTGGCCCCGGTCCGCGAGAAGGTGGTGATCGCCACCAAATTCGGCTTCGATCTCGATCCGAGTACGGGGCAGCAACGGGGAGTCAACAGCCGGCCGGAGCACATCAGGCAGGTCGCCGAAGCCGCGCTCAAGCGGCTCAGGACCGATGTCATCGATCTTTTCTATCAGCATCGCGTCGATCCGAACGTGCCGATCGAGGATGTGGCAGGCGTCGTGAGAGACCTCATCCGGCAAGGCAAGGTGAAGCACTTCGGCCTCTCCGAAGCCGGCGTCCAGACCATCCGCCGCGCACATGCGGTCCAGCCGGTGACGGCGATCCAGAGCGAATATTCGCTGTGGTGGCGGCAGCCCGAGGAGGAGCTGTTGCCGGCGCTTCAGGAGCTTGGCATCGGCTTCGTGCCCTTCAGCCCACTTGGCAAGGGCTTTCTCACGGGCGCCATCAACGAGAACACGAGGTTCGACGGCACCGACTTCCGCAACATCGTTCCGCGCTTCACGCCGGAAGCCCGCAAGGCGAACCAGGCGCTCGTCGAGGTGCTCGGCGAAATCGCCGCCGGGAAACAGGCGACCTCCGCCCAGATCGCAATCGCCTGGCTGCTCGCCCAGAAGCCGTGGATCGTTCCGATCCCCGGCACCACGAAGCTCAATCGTCTGGAGGAGAACATCGCGGCGGCTGCCATCGAGCTGACGCCCGCGGATCTTCGCGACATCGACAGTGCGGTTTCCAAGGTCCCGGTGCAGGGGGCGCGATATCCGGAACACCTTCAGCGGCTTGTCGGCCGCTGAAGGGCAGGAGGGGCGCACCGGCGGCCTGAAGAAATCACAATTGTCACCCCGGAAACGCGAAGCGCTCTCCGGGATCCGGAGACAGGCTCCTGAAAGCGTGCATGTTCCGGATGCCGGCTCTGCGCACCGCCTCGCGGTGCTTCGGCCGGGATGACACCGCCCTTATGTGGTTGCCGCGCCGTTGGCCTGAATCGGATAGCGCTGCATGCGCGCGAAGCTCATGGAAATGTGGGCCCGGCGGATGTGGCCGACCGCCTCGAGGTCGCCCGCCTCGGCGGCTGCCAGGATGTCCTCCATCTCGCGGCGGAAGATGGCGAATTCCTCGGCGAGATTGAGGTGCGGCATCAGTTGCAACCAAATGCGCGAGGTCTGGAAATAAAGGCGCTCGCTGATCTCACGCAGCGGCTGATTGCCGGTCATCGCCGCGATTTCGAGGAAGAAATCCATGTTGAGTCGCGCCAGGGCCCTGTATTCCGGCGCCTTCGAGAGCGCGTCGCAGCGCGCAATCAGTGCCCGAACGCGGTCGAGATCGTCCATGGCGCGCGGGATCGGCGACAGCCGCCCCACGAGGACGGCAAGCTCCATCCTGAGCTGATAGATTTGGGCCAGTTCGTCGAGGCGGACGCGGGTGACGATGTGGCCGACGCCGTGCCGCGCCTCGATCAGCCCCTCGGCTTCGAGCCGGCCGAGCACGCGGCGCACCGGGGTGCGGCTGATTGAGAATTCCTTCGCCAGCTCTTCTTCCGAGAGCCGACCGCCGGGCGGATAGTCGAACAGGCAGATGCGGTCTCTGAGCGTCCGATAGAGACGCTCGAACCGCTCGCGTGACGGCGTTGGGACGCGGCGGGACCGCGCCCTGAGGATCGCGGGGCCGTCGATCCTCATGTCGCCTCGAGAACGGCGCGCAGGAACTGACGTGTCCGCTCGTTCTCTGGCGACCCGAAGAGCTTGGCCGGCGGCCCCTGTTCGCAGATCTTGCCACCATAGAAGAAACAGACGCGATCGGCGAATTCCTTGGCAAAGCCCATCTGGTGGGTCACCATCAGCATGGTGAGATCGAGCTCCGCGCCGAGCTTGCGGATGACGTTCAGCACCTCGCCGACGAGCTCGGGATCGAGCGCCGAGGTCACCTCGTCGAAGAGCATGACCTTCGGACGCATGGCGAGCGCCCGGGCGATGGCAACACGCTGTTGCTGCCCCCCGGAGAGCTGCGCCGGATAGTGCTGCAGCTTGTCGCCGAGCCCGACCATGACGAGAAGCTCGCGCCCGCGCGCTTCGGACTCGGCCTTCGACAGGCCGAGCACCGTGCAGGGCGCCTCCATGCAGTTCTTCAGCGCCGTCATGTGCGGGAACAGATTGAAGTGCTGAAAAACCATGCCGATCTTGCCGCGCATGCGTCGCAGGTGCCGGGCGTCGGCTGGTACCAGGGCACCGTTGCGGCGCATGCTGGTCAAGGGCTCGCCATCGACCCAGATCACCCCGCCGTTGATCGGCTCGAGCGTCATGAGCATGCGCAAGACCGTCGTCTTGCCTGATCCCGAGGGTCCGATGATGGCGACCTTCTCGCCGGCGGCGACGTCCAGCTCGAGCTGGTCGAGCACGACAAACGCACCATAGCTCTTCGTCACCTGGTCGAAGCGGACCATCGGCGAACCGGTTGGGGCCGCGGCCGGCGCCGGCCCTTTGGCGATGTCGGTCATGCGCGCCTGATCCGTCGGTTGAGCCGCATTTCGACGAGGCGGATGAGCCCGGCAGCGGCAAGGCTGAAGATCAGAAATATCAGGCCGACGATGGTGATCGGCTCGGTGTAGCGGAAATTGTCGGAGCCGATGATCTTTGCCGTCTGCATCAGCTCCAGGACGGCAATGGCCGACAGCAAGGGCGTGTCCTTGAACAGGGCAACAAAATAATTGCCGAGCGCCGGCACGATCGGCGGAATGGCCTGAGGAATGATCACGTCGCGGAAGGTATGAAAGGCGGTGAGGTTGAGGGCCGTGCACGCCTCCCATTGGCCCCGCGCGATATTGGCAAGTCCGGCGCGGTACACTTCCGAGCAGTAAGTCGCATAGTGCAGCCCGAGCGCCATGACGCCCGCGGTCATCGCCGGCAGCGAGATGCCGAACTCGGGAAACACGAAGAAGAGAAAGAAGATCTGGATGAGGAGCGGGGTCGAGCGGATGAATTCGATGAAGCCGGCGAGCGGCACGCTGAGCCACGCCGGTCCGAACATGCGCCCGATGGCGAAGGCAAGACCGAGAACCGCGGCGATGGCAAAACCGAGGATGGTTGCTTCGAGCGTGACGAGTGAGGCCCAGGCGAGCATCGGCAGGATCTCGAAGGTGAAGGGCCAATCCCAGAACTTCAATGGCTCCTCCCTCTGGCAAGACCCTTCGCGGCAAGGCCTTCGAGCCGGCGCATGCCGATCGTGATCAGCATCGCCATGGCGAGATAGATGACAAGGACGATCGAGAAGATCTCGACCGTCCGATAGGTTGTCGCGTTCATCTCCTGCGCCCGGAAGGCAAGATCGGCTACCGTGATCAGCGAGACGATGGCCGTTGCCTTCAAAAGCTCGATGAAGAGATTGCCCCACGGCGGGATCATGGCGACGACCGCCTGGGGCAGGATGATCCGGCGCAGGGCCTGGGCCCTGTTCATGTTGAGGGCAATGGTTGCTTCCCACTGGCCGCGCGGCACGGCGGCAACCGCGCCGCGCACGACCTCGGCGCCGTAGGCGCCGACGTTGAGGCCGAGCGCAAGGATCGCGACGGTCAACGGCTCCATGGTGAGGCCGAAGCGCGGCAGCACGAAGAACAGCCAGAACAGCTGTACTAGCGCCGAGGTGCCGCGAAAGATCTCGATATAGACGACGGCAAGCCAGCGGATCGGCCATGGGCCGTACATCTTGGCGAGCGCCGCAATGACGGCCGCAATCACCGAGAGCACGCATCCGCCGAGGGTAATCTCGACGGTGATCAGCGCGCCCTGCAGGAGGCCGGGCAGGAACTCGCGAAAGCCGGCAAAGCTCGCAACGATGAGGCCGGCCGCAAAGGCGATGATGGCGCACACCGTAAGCGAGCGAAGCTGCATCCGCGTCGGCTCCTGCTGCGATGCGGGCGCCCTGAAGAGTTGCAGGGAGGCGCAGCCTCCCTGCAGACTACTTGCCGGCGCAGAGTTCCGCGGTCGTCTTCGTCGGCAGGAAGCCCTTGCCGAAACCGAAAGGCGTCACGAGCGCGATATGTTCCTCGCTGCCGATGAATTTCTTCAATTCGGCGTTGAACGCCTCGTAGAGGTCCTTGTCGTCCTGCCGGAAGGCGATGCCGCCATGGCCAACCACCGATTTGCCGGCGACCGTGCCGAAGGGCGGCGTCGATTCGACGCCGTCGTTCTTGGAGGCCATATCGGCGATCGACAATGCTGTCAGGGCGGCGGCATCGGCGCGGCCCGATTGGACGGCTTTGACGAGGCTCGACTGGTCGGGGAGGATGACGAGCTGGTCCTGGCCGATGCCGGAGTCCTTGGCATAACCGCCTTCGACGGCGCCGGCCATCACCGCAAGCTTCAGGTCCTTGTTGGCGGAGATCGACCCGTAGTCCTTGATCGCCTTGGGGTTGCTCTTCTTGACGAGGAAGGCCTGGCCGATGCCGTACGTCGGCTCCGAGAACTGCACCTGGGCGCAGCGCTTGGGCGTGATGAACATTCCGGCGGCGATGATGTCGAAACGTCCGGCCTGCAGCCCGGGAATGAGGGAACCGAATTCCGTCAGGACGCCGTCGACCTGATTGATGCCGATCTTCTTGAGAACGGCGCGGACGACCTCGGGCGACTCGCCGGTCA
>JAFAME010000450.1 GCA_019233695.1 Methylobacteriaceae bacterium | reverse complement strand
ATATGCTCGTCAAGCCGCTTATCAAGGGTGACGAGATGACGTTCCTCGAGATCCACTATGCGGCGGGAGTCGGCGCCCCGCTTCACACCCACACGCATGAATCGATTGCCTACGTGGTGAAGGGCAAAGTGAAATCGACTGTCGGCTTGGAGGAATTCATCATGGGACCTGGCGATGTTTGCCGACACCCCAAAGGAGTCCTCCACGGATTGGAGGCAATCGAAGACTCCGTTGTGGTTGAGATCAAGTCGCCGGCGCCCGAGATCGGCGCGCTCTTCGCGATGCGGAAGTGAGGACTTCGCCTCCTGCGGCCACCTTTTCCTACGCAGTTAGTTTCCGCTAAGGCACAACGGGGCCGCGCCGCCGCAGCGCCTGCTCGGGTCCGCTGTCGAAGAAACTGAGGTCGTGCCTGTCCTGGGAACGGCGCAGCCGAATCTCACCCAGGCCGGTCCCACGCATTGCGACCAAGACTGTAACTGTTGCGAGGCGGAGACGCTGCATACGCGGCGCGAACGGGCGTTCCAGTTGGAAGGCGTCCCGTCGACTGGATATACAAGAGGAAAGCGGAGTTGACGCGGTATGTGGACGCGCTCAGAACCTAGGACAGGATCCTGCCCTCAGGCTTCTATATCGTGCCTCTCTTCTACGCGCCCGAACATTGGATCGCTTGCTCGGCCAAGCTTGCGCATCCAAGGCGCGCCCTTCTCTTCGGGGTTTCGATCGATTCTTGGTGGAGAAAAGACTCGTGAACGCCGCTTCGAGCGAGGCCGCCCGCGCGAACAGGGCCGAGGCGACGTTGTCCCCTCTCCCGCTGGAGCGCTTTTCGCTTGACGGGTTCCTGGCAAGTTCGGCCCGGCTATGGCGCGACAGACTTGCGATGCGCGACACGTGCAGCAGTCCGCTTGCCGGCTTCACTTGTTCCGAGCTCGATGCCGAGGTCGGCCGCATGGCCGGCGTTCTGGCCCATCTCGGCCTCATCGCCGGCGAACGCATTCTCGTCTGCGGAGGCATAGGCCTGTCGGTCATCGTCGCATGTCTCGCCGCGCTGCGCGCCGGCCTCGACGTCGGCCTCGCCCTGCCTGCCTTCACGACGGAAGAGATCGCCGACGCCGCGCGCCGTATCCGAGCCGCCGCGATCCTCGGCAACGCCACGCCGCCCACGACAGTTGCTGCCGAGACCCTTCTGGCGGCGACCGCGCAGGCGCCCTGCGTACGGCTCTTGTGCACGAGCGGTGGCATGATCGACGGCGCGGCCGCTCTTGATGCCGCAGCATGGGCGCACGAGGAACTCGCGGTGCTGGCGCCCAATCCGTCCGCGGGAGCGGTGATCACATTCACCAACGGCGCCGGCGGCATCGAGCCCGTGTTCCATCGCCAGGCCACTTTGATTGCGGCGGCGCTCGATGTCGCCAGACGCGCCAAGATCGGCGCCAACAGCACGGTGTTGTCAACGATTGCCCCGGTGACCTTTGCCGGCCTGGTGGCAGGCCCGATCGGCGCCCTCCTGTCAGGAGCGCCGCTTCACCTGCACACATCCTTTGCTGCCGCCGCCTTTCTCGACGCCCTCGACGACAGCGCCCCTGCTCATCTCGTTGTCCCGGCGAGCATTGCCTGCGACCTTGCCGGCGCCGGCTTGGCCACCCCCGCATATCTCGCGTCTCTCCTTCTGCTGAGGCGGATCAGGTCGGAGCAGAGCCGCCTCCCGGGCCAGCCCTTGGACGGCGCCGTGCCGATTCTCGACCTCTATGCACTGGGCGAACGTGCCGCTGTCGCCGAACAGCGCCGTCAAGGGGCCGGCCTTGCCCCACTCGCCCGTGAGCCCCATCTTGTTTTGGTCGATGCGACCCGGATTCTGGCATTCGAAATGCGGGAGGCTTCCGGCAAGCTCGAAATCCGCGGCGCGGGCGTGACCGACGGCGAAGATTGGAGTGTCCCATGACCGATCGGGAGGCCAGCGGGAACGGCGACAAGCCGCTCGCGATCGACATCGTTTCAGATGTGGTGTGCCCCTGGTGTTTCATCGGCAAACGCAAACTCGAACAGGCCTTGAGCCGGCGTCCCGAGCGCAGGGTGGAGCTCCGATGGCGGCCTTTCCAGCTTGACCCAACGATCCCGGCCGGCGGCATCGACCGAAACCTGTACCTGGAGCGCAAGTTCGGCAATTCGGCGCGGGTGGCCGAGATCCAGGCACGCGTCCGCGAGGCCGGCCACGAGGTTGGCATCCCTTTCGCATTCGAAAAGATCAGGAAGTCGCCGAATACCCTTGACGCTCACCGGCTTATCCGCTGGGCGCATTCGACGGGCCGGCAGACACAGGTGAAGGAAGCCCTTCTGCGGCTGTATTTCATCGATGGCGGCGATCTTGGCGATCGGGCCGCATTGATCCGCGTCGGCGAAGAAACTGGGCTCGATCGACGCGTCATGACGCAATTGCTCGAGGACGGATCGGACGTTACCGCGGTTCAGGAAGAAATCGCGACGGCGGTGCGCCTGGGTGTCTCCGGTGTGCCCTTCTTCATCTTCGATTCGAAATTCGCCGTTCCGGGCGCCCAGAGTGCGGATGTCCTCGTCGCGGCCATCGACAAGACCCTGCAGGCGGAGCCGGAGGTTGCGACCGCCTGAGCGGGCAAACCGAGCGGATCGGCGGAGATGACGATGCCCTGCCATTTCGAAGCCCTCACCCCCATGCTGCAGACGCTCGACATGGCCAAGACGATCGCCTGGTACACCTCTGTCCTCGATTTCCGCTGCGTGGCACGCGAGGGCGACGGCTGGACGAGGCTCGAACGTGATGGCGTAGCGTTGATGTTCATGCGCAACGAGCACGTCGGCCGGCCAAACGCCACGGCGACGCAGTATATCTACGTCGATGACGTGCAGGCCCTGTGGGCGGCAATCCACGATCGCGTCACGGCGGAGTGGGGGCCGGAAGAGATGCCATACGGCATGCTCGAATTCGCCATCAAGGATCCGAACGGCTACATGTTGAGCTTCGGCCAGCCGATTGCGGCGGCTGACCCGCCCGCGTCCTGAATCCCTTGCTCACTCGGCTGCGGCGTGCATCCTGTGCCGCCTTGCTGCCATTCAAACTGTGCCCGGGGCGGCTCGCCGCGAGGAACCCGGAGCCCGAGCGCACGTTGGGCCTTCCGGGAGCTGCGCGGCGATAGATTCTCCCGCTCGGCGAGACAACGGGATCTGCATGGCACGGACCGATGCCGCAAGGGCCAAGCTCGTGGCCTACCTCGATCGTCGCGCGTTCCAGCCAGTGCTTCAGGCAAAGCCTGATGATTTCCCGCGCAGCCAGCGGGACAAGCTCGCGCATGTGCAGCACGCCACCGAAAGCGATCGCCGGCGTTTCCACGCTTACGAATCGGCCGGCAAGGTCTTGCGCATGTTCAAGGACGATCTGACTTCGCCGCACGCGAAACAGATCCACCGCGAACTGCGCGATCTCCAGCTCCCGACGATTGACGACCTGCGCGATGAGTTCGAGCGGATGGCCCGCGATCTCGGTGTCGAGCCATGAGGCGATCAGGATCGGCGGGCCGATCCGGCGCATCGACGCGGTGAGCGGCTGGCTGCCGAAGTCGCCGTTACCCCGTGGCGACGTCGATCTCGTCATAGCGTCTGATCCGGTAGATGAAGATCGAGACGATCCAGGTCACCGCGAAAATCGCAACGATCACGTAGCCAAGTATGCCGAAATTGTTGTTGAGCGATCCGATCGCCTGCCAGAACGGGCCCTCGAAGCCGAATCTGTCACCTACCAGACCCAGGATTTCGATGCCGCCCACGACGACCGCAGAGACGATCGAGACCAAAGTAATTGTCATGTTGTAGTAGAGCCGGCGCAGGGGCTTGGCGAAGGCCCAGCCATAGGCGCCGAGCATCAGGACCCCATCGGCGGTGTCGATCAGCGACATGCCCGCCGTGAACAGCGCCGGAAACACCAGGATCGACCAGATCGGCAGCCCCTGCGAGGCTTGGCTTGCAGAAATTCCAAGCAGCCCCACCTCGGTCGCCGTGTCGAAGCCCAGTCCGAACAATATGCCGAGCGGATACATTTGCGAGCTCGACTCGATAAGCGTGAACAGCCGCCGATAGATGCGCGCGAAGAGGCCTCGGTTTGACAGCGTCAGTTCGAGATCTTCCTCGATCAGGCTCCCGCCTCGCTTTACCGACCGGAAGGTGCGGCAGATCGAGATCAGAACCAGACAATTGGCGAAAGCGATCGCGAACAGGAACAGCGCGGAAATCGCGGTTCCAACAAATCCCCCGATGTCCTTCAGGGAATCGAAGCGCGACTGCAGCGCGGCCGTCGTTGCGGCTATGGCGATCGACAGCGCGATGACGATGGTCGAGTGGCCAAGCGAAAAGAACAAGCCGACCGCGAGCGGTCGCCGCCCCTCCTGCATCAGCTTGCGCGTGACGTTGTCGATGGCGGCGATGTGATCGGCATCGAAGGCATGGCGCAGCCCGAAACTATAGGCAAGAAAGGCCGTCCCCAGGAGGACAGGGTAGTGGTGAAAGGCAACGATCGCCCAGGCCCAGGCGACGGTGTTGCCGGCGATCAGCAAGGCGCCGATCCAGATGATCTTGCTGCGCAGGTCCTTCACTCCATCAGGCGCTTGCACCCAAGCGCCTGATGATTCTATGTCGCCATTTTCACGGAGTGGCAAAAATCATCCGCTGCCGCCCAGCTTCAGCGGCTGGGATCGGCTGAGACTGCCGAGTCGAGATCGACGTTCAGGACACCATTCGGTGCGCCCGGGAGCGAGATCTGACAGGCCATCCCCAATTGCCACATGAAAGCCCCGGCATAGCCCGAGCCGCCGGGATGCGGATCTGGGTAGTTCGGGCCCGGTACCGGATGCGGCTTGGTGGTCGCGACCCTGAACACCCAGACCCGCGCCTGCGAGCGCAGCCCATGCACTTCCTCGGCCAGAAGAAACGAGCAATAGACGCCCGGCTGATATTGATGCGCCGCCACGGTGTCGACCCACCCGGCGATATAGTCGTGCTGGACCGGCATGAGTGGCGGTCCATTCTCGATGTCGAGATAGACGCTGCTGCCGTTCGGAAAGCCGGCCTGGCCCATCAGCGCCACGGCATCCTTCCCGTCGGCTTGGCCCTGCGCCAGGGATGAGTTGTGGGTGCCGGGTCCGGTGACCTGCTGACCGACGTAGATCGGAGCGAACCCCCAGCCCTGCTTGTCGAGATCGGAGCGGTGTTTCATCCACGACGTGGACGGATGGCTCGGCGCCTTGCCGAGATAGAAGCCGCACCACGCCAGATTGGTGTTCTTCTTGAGCCACCCCATTTGCGGCGTTCCCGGATAGTCGGATGTATCCAGTCCTGCAAAACCCGGCATGTATCCCCTCCTCAAAAGGATGATTCAACTCTTGCACCTTGAAGTATTGCCCGCCCCTCGCCGTGTGACGGACGACACATGACGGGACGGTGTGCCGAAGCGAATTTGGCCCATTGCCGGCTCATCCCGGCGAAGGCGAATAGGCGCTGATATAGAATTGAATTGAAGGCCCCCACCGTCATGACCGGGCATGTCCTGGACAAGCCCGGCCATGACCCTTGGGCCTTCGACGCCAGACCCCGGCTCTTCGCTTCGCTTTGGCCGGGATGACACGAACCACGAAACGCTCAATCAGGCCGCAGCCTTCTTCTCGGCCAGGCCGACGAGGGCCCGCAGGATCGTTCGCGTTCCTTCCAGCCGCTCCTCTGTTGTATCGAAATCCCGTGCGAAAACGACGCGGTGATCGGGTCGCACCTTGGCGTCGCGCCCCTGCTGGGCGATGTAGCGCACGAGCCCATGCGGATTGGCAAAAAAGTTGTCGTGAAATCCAATGATCACGCCTTTCGGCCCGGCGTCGACCTTGTCCACGTGGGCACGCCGGCACAGAGCCTTGATCGACACCAGCTTCAGCAGCTGCCTGACCTCCTTCGGCAAGGGGCCGAAGCGATCGACCATCTCGGCCCCGATCGACTCGATATCGGCATCGGCCTCGAGCGTCGCCAGTCGCCGGTAGAGGCTCAACCGCAACTGCAGGTCGGCGACATAGTCCTCCGGAATTGTGACCGGTGTTCCAATCGTGATGGACGGTGACCAAGCCTCTTCGGGCGGATCCTCGACGCCGGCCTTGAGCGCGGCGACGGCCTCTTCCAGCATCTGCTGATAGAGCTCGTAGCCCACCTCCTTGATATGCCCCGATTGTTCGTCGCCCAGGAGGTTGCCCGCGCCGCGGATGTCGAGATCGTGGGAGGCAAGCTGAAATCCCGCTCCCAGCGTATCGAGAGACTGCAATACCTTCAGCCGTTTCTCGGCATTGGGCGTGAGCGTCTTGCTGGCAGGCACGGTGAAGAGCGCATAGGCGCGGACCTTGCTGCGGCCGACGCGCCCGCGCAGCTGATAGAGCTGCGCCAGGCCGAACATGTCTGCCCTATGCACGACAAGGGTGTTGGCTGTCGGAATGTCGAGGCCGGATTCCACGATCGTCGTCGACAGGAGAACATCGTATTTGCCGTCATAGAAGGCGGCCATCTTGTCCTCGAGCTCGGCCGCCGCCATCTGGCCGTGGGCCACGACGAACTTGGTTTCCGGCACCTGTTCGTGCAGGAATCTCGCCGCCTCCTCCAGGTCCTCGATGCGAGGGCAGACATAGAATGCCTGGCCGCCGCGGTAGCGTTCGCGCAGCAATGCCTCGCGCAGAATGAAGGCATCGAAGGGCGTGATCATCGTGCGCACGGCAAGGCGATCGACGGGTGGCGTCGCGATGATCGACAGGTCGCGCACACCGGTCAGCGCAAGTTGCAGGGTGCGTGGGATGGGCGTTGCGGAAAGCGTGAGCACGTGCACCTCGGCGCGAAGCTCTTTCAGCCGCTCCTTGTGCGCGACGCCGAAGTGCTGCTCCTCGTCCACCACCAGCAGGCCGAGATCGGCGAACTCGATCGACTTCGACAGCAGCGCATGAGTGCCGATGACGACATCGATCGTGCCGGCCGTTATGCCGCGACGAACCTCAGCCGCCTCTTTCGTGCCCACCATCCGCGAGAGCTGCGCCACCTTGACCGGCAGGCC
>JAFAME010000376.1 GCA_019233695.1 Methylobacteriaceae bacterium | reverse complement strand
GAGATCCGCACTCCGAAAGCCAAAAGCTGGCAAGACCACATAACGCTTTGGTTGGACCAATCTACCCTCCCTTGAAATGGGGCGACAAGGAAATTACTTGTTCGGTTCTCACTCGTCGGAGAGCGACATGAACAGTACAAATGACGTGTGAACCGCGAGCGCAATCATGGCACAGTCGCTGAGATCGTCAAGCGGGCCAACGTGCCTAGTGGCCCCGCAATCACTAGATAGCCAGGCCTTGCCCGCATTTGAATCTCTGTAGCTTAGCTGAGCGACCTCGAAAAACCGGTCGCGATTTCTTCCAACCGACAAATATACTCACCGACGCCTCATGTCAGGTCGGCTCACAGAGACTTGCGTCTCGTCTCGTTCAAATATTCTTTCCAGACCGCTTCGCCGACCATCTTGTCCTTGTCGCGGGCGATGTCTGTCGGAGGGCCCCTCTCCACGAGATCGAAGATGATCGAAACGTCGGTCGATTGCTCCGGCTTGCCAAGGTCGCGGGCGATCAGCCGGCGCACATACTCGGCAAATGAAATCCCCAGTTCGGCAGCCTTGGCGTGAGCCCGCCGCTGCATTTCGGAATCGAGGGTGACTTGAGTCCGTGAAACCATGATGGTCCCATCATGACATCGCTGCCCCCTCATGCAAGTGGTCCCCATCCGCAGACCGCGTCTCTGTTGGGGAGGATCCAAGATGAGGCGGTTGCTGACTTCCGCGACTCCCCGGCATAGGTTGAAGGGAAAGAGCGCGCCGCCAATGTGCAGCGCTCTTCGAAATCCGCCAAACCCGGAGATCCAGATTTCATGAGAACCCAGACGCGTGCGGTCGTCATCGGCGGCGGGGTCGTCGGCGCGAGCGTCCTCTACCACCTCGCCAGGATCGGCTGGACCGATGCGGTGCTCATCGAGAAGAGCGAACTGACGTCGGGCTCTTCCTGGCATGCGGCCGGCGGCATGCACACGTTCAATTCCGATGCCAACGTCTCGAAGCTCCAGAAATACACGATCGATCTCTATCGCGACCTCGAAAAGCTCTCCGGCCAGTCCTGCACCATCCACGCCAACGGCGGCCTGATCCTCGCCGCTGATGCGGGCGAGATGGATTCGCTCCACCTCATCCACAGCCGGGCGCGCTACCTCGAGATGGAAACCGAGATCATCCCGGTTGCCGAGGCCAGGCGTCGCAATTGCCTGATCGACGAGACATACTTCATCGGGGCGCTGTGGCGGGCCGACGGCGGCCATGTCGATCCCTCGGGCACCGTGCATGCCTATGCAGGCGCGGCGCGCAAGCTCGGCGCCGAGGTCAACCGCTTCACCCGCGTGATCGAGCTCGCCCAGCGCCGCGACGGGACCTGGGACGTCGTCACCGACAAGGGCTCGATCCATGCCGAGCACGTCGTCAATTGCGGCGGGCTGTGGGCGCGCGAGATCGGCCGCATGGTCGGGCTCGAACTGCCGGTGCTCGCCATGGAGCATCATTACATCCTCACCGAGCCGCTGCCGGAGCTCGCCGGGCTCGACAAGGAGATCGTCAATACCACCGACTATCTCGGCGAGATCTACGTGCGCCAGGAGGGCAAGGGCGCGCTCTTGGGGACGTACGAGCAGGACTGCGTCGTCTGGTCGCCGGAACAGACGCCCGACGATTTTTCCATGGAGCTTCTGCCCGATGCGCTCGACCGCATCGCCCCCTCGCTCGAAGTGGGCTTCCGGCATTTCCCGGCGATCGGCCGCGCCGGCATCAGGAAGGTCATCAACGGACCCTTCACCTTCGCGCCGGACGGCAATCCCCTGGTCGGTCCGGTGAAAGGCCTACCGAACTTCTGGGTCGCCTGCGCGGTGATGGCCGGCTTCAGCCAGGGCGGCGGCGTCGGGCTCGTCCTGTCGCGCTGGATGGCCGAGGGCGATCCGGGCGCCGACATCCTCGCCATGGATGTTTCCCGCTTCGGCGCCTTCGCGACGCCCAAATATACCAACCTCAAGGTGCAGGAGAACTATCGGCGGCGCTTCCGCCTCGCCTACCCGAACGAGGAACTGCCCGCGGCGCGCCCGTCGCGCCGCACGCCGGTCTATGACCGCCTGAAGGCGGCCGGCGCCGTGATGGGCGCCAATTTCGGCCTCGAACATGCGCTGTGGTTCGCCCCGCCGGGCGTCGAGCCTGTCGAGATCCCGACCTATCGCCGCTCCAATGCCTTCCCCCATGTCGCTGCCGAATGCCGCGCCGTGCGCACGGCGGTCGGACTCTACGAGACCTCGAACTACGGCAAGTACGAGGTGACGGGCGCCGGCGCCCGCGGCTGGCTCGACCGCGTCTTTGCTTCGCGCATCCCGAAGCCCGGCCGCATCGCGCTCGCCCCGATGCTGAGCGAGCGCGGCCGCATCATCGGCGATCTCACGATCGCCTGCCTTGCCGATGACCGCTTCCTGATCATCGGCTCGGGCTTTGCCGAAGCCTTCCACCTGCGCTGGTTCTGGCAATCGCAGCCCCCCGAAAATGTCTTCATCCGCAGCGCATGCTCGACGCTGACCGGGTTTTCGATTGCCGGGCCGCGGGCGCGCGAGCTCCTGCAGCCCCTCGTGCACTTCGATCTCTCGAACGCAGCCTTCCGGCTGTTTCGCGTGGCCGAGACCGCCGTCGGCCTCGTACCGGCGATCCTGTCGCGCGCCGGCTTTACCGGCGAACTCGGCTACGAGATCTGGGTGACGCCGGACTTCCAGCTCACCCTCTACGACGAGCTTTTGGACGCGGGCCGCGACCTCGGGCTTGCCCATTTCGGCGGGCGGGCGCTGAGCTCGCTGCGGCTCGAAAAGGGCTACGGCTCGTTCAACAAGGATTTCCGGCCCGACTATACGCCGGCCGAGACCGGCCTCGACCGCTTCATCGATTTCGGAAAGTCCGATTTCGTCGGCCGTG
Source organism: Methylobacteriaceae bacterium (assembly GCA_019233695.1). GTDB lineage: Bacteria > Pseudomonadota > Alphaproteobacteria > Rhizobiales > Beijerinckiaceae > JAFAME01. The sequence goes on along the minus strand of JAFAME010000376.1, from coordinate 10,216 downwards.
CCGCGGTCCTCGCCGAGCGCCAGCAGGGACCGAAGCGGCGCTTCGTGACGTTCGAAGTGGAGGCGAACGGGGCCGACGTCGTCGGCTACGAATCGGTGATGAAGGACGGCAAGCCCGTCGGCTACGTGACCTCCGGCGGCTTCGGCCACTGGCTCGGCAAGAGCATCGCCATGGGCTATGTGCCGAGTGCGCTGGCGGGGGACGGGGAGAGCTTTGCGATCGACATTTTCGGGGAAGCGCGCCGCGCCACGATCCGCCTCGCGCCTATGTATGATCCGGAGGGGGCGAGACTGAGGGGATGAGGGTGGTGACTTACAACGCGAGCAAGCGTGCAAGGTCATCAACTTGATGCATATTGTCCTCCGACATCATCACCCTTTGGAAGGTCGCTGACCGTCGTTCTCGAATGGCAGCTTGCCTTGATCAGATTGGGGTGGCAGCGGAATGGCCGCAATCTTTACTACGTGGAGGCGTCCTTCAGCGAGTTTGGTGATGTCCTCGTCATCGGAATAGATCGTTGTGGCACCTTCAACGGCAGCAATTGCTGCGATCTGATCGTCGAATTTCGCCTTTGTGCGCGTGGCCGCTGCAGAGCGTTGATTGATCGTAATCCGCTGAGCTTGGCGAGCTGCGAACTCTACTGCGGCCCGTTCGTCAAACGGTGCGATGCGGAAGTGCTTGCTTGACGACAGAATACGGAGGAACTCCGGGCCTCCCATCACGGACCGGACCAGCACTTCGGCAAGGGCCGGTGTCGGAATCACAATCTTCGCGTTCTGCTGTTGAAGAGATTCGAGTAGGTGCGTCACGCGCTCCTGGCAGCGCTCAACGGCTTTACCGGTCGCAGGATCGATCGGCGGCTTGGCGTGCTCGTCGACGACATAGATCAGGATACTGGCATCGAAAGCGACGATCAATGAGCGCCCTCATCGCCATGGCGATCGGCCAGCAACGCACGAACCGGATCGGGGACCGTACTCCAATCGCTGCCTTTCACCTTACGAAGGTCGCCAACAACCGTGAGAAGCGGCGCGTCGTCCAGGACCTCGAAGTCGCTGATCCTGAACCTTTGCAGCTCCCACACGCCGGCCCCGGTCCGGACCCACGTGCCAGTGCCATGGACGCGCAGTGTCGGGCCGTAGAGATAAGGTGCGATCCTGCGCGCAATCTCGGGCGTGCATACCAGGCCCGTGTGAATGATCGCGCCATCGCGGAGGTGAACCGGCACGGTCTCGTCCTTGCCGCCGACCCGGATCAACTGCCCGTCAATGGTCCCGTCCTCGCGGAACGGTCCATAGACAGGCGGCTCCTGCCGGTCACGACCCGGGAACGGGATAACAACGCCTCCAGATCCGTCGCTCAAGGCGCCGGTGGCGTTGTCCTTCCGAAGCATCTCGTCCAAGTCGGCGAATGCCTTCCGCGCGTCGCTCGGGCCGCCGCCGTCACGGACCGCAAGCACCCGTTCGCGGACCTTCGTCTGGGCGGGCGGGTCAATGGTGGCCACGAGCACTGCCGAACCCGCTTCAATGTTTCGGAAGTGAACATTCCCCTGTTCGCCTAGTAGCTTAGCGAGCGCAGCAACGTACTCCCCCAGCCGCTCCATCGGGAGCGTCTCGGGGGTGAAGCTGTTTGCAATAATGAACCGGTATTCCATGACTACCTCGACGCGCGAAGACTACCCTATCCTAAACCTTCTTGACGAGCGGTTGTTTTGGCTCACCCCCTGTTGCAACCCTTGCCCAAGCTCACGGGACCCGGTCTGCGGGCCCGCGGCCCTAGTCGCGGTACCGACCGGATAGCAGCTGGGGCCGGGCGGGTTCCCGCGACCACCGGGTGCACGCCTTGAACATTGCGCCAAAGCTCGTAACGCGTTACACTATCGGCACCAAGCAAGCAATGATGAGGGTTTCACGTGGCTGCCCCTGCGGAACGGATGCGGGCGATGCGCCAGCGACGGCGCCGCCAGGGCCTGCGCGAATTGCGCCTTGCCGTGCCTGACGCGCGCTTGGAGTCGGTTCGCGCTCGGGTCGCCGCAGCCGTCGCCCGCCTCGATCCGGGGAAGGAGAGCGAAGCTCTCGAGTGGATCGAAGCGGTCTCTGAATTCGACCGCCCCGATCCGGCCTGAGCCGTGAGACGAGGTGACGTGGTGGTCGTTGCCGCGAGCGGCGACTACGGCGAGCCGCGGCCGGCCGTCATCATCCAGAGCGATGCCTTCCCGGAAACTCATGCGTCGGTCATTGTCTGCCAGATGACGTCCGACCTCGTCGATGCGCCCGACTTTCGCGTCACGGTCCATCCGAGCCAGGAAAACGGGTTGCGCACGCGTTCCCAGATCATGGCCGACAAGCCTGTCACGGTGCGCCGAGAGCGCATCGGCCAACGAATCGGCCGGCTCGATGCGGCCGACGCGGGCCGCCTCGACGTGGCGCTCGCTTTCGTCGTCGGGCTCGCCGGCTGATGAGGTCGTGGTCGGGCCGTGTCGACGGCGGTTGACACGACGGCGGCGCCGTCGTCCTAGGCGGCCTTAACCAGTACGCTAGTACTGACTCAATGATACGAGGTGACCTTGGCGAAGGCGATCACCATCAGTCGCCCCGAAGTCGTGGCGATGATCGAGGAAGCTGCGAAGAAGCTCACCCGCGGCAACCAGACGGAGGCGGTCGCACTCGCCGTGAGCCGTCTGCTTGAGCAGACCGCCCGGGCCGGGTCCCTTTTCGGCGCGCATTTCGGCTCGGTGCGGGTTCAAGGAGGTGTCGATCTTATCGGGCCGGCTTTTGACGTCGAAACGGATGCCGAGACCGGACGTGAAGTCGAGCGCTGACGCGGCCCTCAGCTTGGCGGCAAGGCACATCTTTTCGATCCGGACGGCGCGGTCCGCGCCAACCGCTTTCCACTCGGCAGTCGGCAGATGCGCAGTCGGCAGTCCCTCACCCCGCTCGGCTTTGCCGAGTCGGCCCTCTCACAGGGGGAGAGGGGGCGACTGCCGACTGCCTACTGCCGACTGCCGATACACTTGACACAGTACCGACCGGTTGGTATCGACACGAAATGCCAAGCACTTCAGACCTGCCGCCACCCCCCAACGCACCCGCGCCAGCCCCGCCCCGCAGAGGCGAGGCGCGCGCCAAGCTCTTGGACGCCGCCGTCGATATCATCCGCGCGCAGGGCTATGCGGCGACCACCGTCGACGACATCTGCCGCGGCGCCGGCCTGACGAAAGGCGCGTTCTTCCACCACTTCGCCAGCAAGGAGGAGTGCGCTGTCGCGGCGGCCGCGCATTTTGCCGCGCGCGCGCAGAGCGTCTTCGAAACGGCCCCTTATCGCGGCGCTGTCGATCCGCGTGCGCGCGTTCTCGGCTATGTCGATTTCCGCAAGGCGATCCTTCAGGGCGCGCTGCCGCAGTTCACCTGCCTCCTCGGCACCATGACCCAGGAGGCCTACCAAACGCACCCTGCCATCCGCGCCGCCTGCGACCGCTACATCGGCGAGCACGCGGCTTGTGTCGCAGAGGACATCGCGGCGGCCAGGCGCCTTTATGCCCCCGGCGCCGAATGGACGCCCGACAGCCTCGCGCTCTTCACGCAGGCGGTCATTCAGGGCGCCTTCGTCCTCGCCAAGGCCCGCCACGGGGCGGCGGTCGCCGCCGATTGTCTCGATCACCTGCGCCGCTATCTCGAAACGCAGCTGCCGGCCGGCGCCGCCAAACCACGGAGAAAGGCGCCATGAACGTTCCGCCGAAAATCACGCCCTGCCTGTGGTTCAATTTCAACGCCGAGGAGGCAGTCGCGCATTATCTGTCGATCTTCCGCAGCGGTCGAATTGTCACAATCGCCCGCTATGGAAAGGCGGGGCCGGGCCCGGAAGGCGCGGTGATGACCATCCTCTTCGAGATCGAAGGCCAGCGATTCCTGGCCCTCAACGGCGGGCCGCAGTTCCCTTCCACGCCGGCGATTTCGCTGATCCTCGATTGCGAGACGCAGGGCGAGGTCGACCGCCTGTGGGAGCGGCTCGGCGAAGGTGGCACGCCCGGCCAATGCGGCTGGCTCACCGACAAGTTCGGCGTCTCGTGGCAGGTCGTGCCGCGCGTCGTCCCCGAGATCATGCAGCGCGGCGGTGCTGCGGCGACCGAGCGCGCCATGCGCGCAATTCTTCAGATGCAAAAGCTCGATGCTGACAGGATCCGTCAGGCCTACGAAGTAGCGAATTGAAAATTTTATCGCCCGAATGTCGAAACGGGGCGTCGTCGATCGTCTCAGCAACGAACTCGGTTGAGAGTTCCAGAAGGAGGAAGTCATGAGCACGAATCCGGTCTTCGGCAAGTTCGTCTGGTACGACCAGATGTCGGAGGACCTGAAAGGGTCGGAGGCCTTCTACAAGAAGGTCGTGGGCTGGGACATCGCCGCCAACACGATGAATGAGCAGGCCTATTCCATCCTGAAAACAGGCGACGCGATGGTCGGCGGCCTGATGCCGACTCCCGAGGACGCCCGCAAGGCCGGGATGAAGGCGGGGTGGACCGGCTATGTCGCGGTCGACGACGTCGATGCCTTCGCGCAGAAGGTGAAGGGCGCCGGCGGCGCGGTGTACCGCCCTGCGGCCGACATCCCCAACGTCGGGCGCTTCGCCGTCGTCGCCGATCCGGACGGGGCGGGCTTCATCCTGTTCAAGGGCAACGGCGAGGCGCCGCCCCCGCAGGATCCGCAAGGCCCCGGCCAGTTCGGCTGGCGCGAGCTGCACGCCGGCAACGGCGCCAAGGCCTTCGATTTCTATGCCGGCCTGTTCGGCTGGACGAAGGGCGAGGCGATGGACATGGGGCCGGGGGGCGTCTACCAGATCTTCAACATCCAGGGCACGATGGCCGGCGGCATCATGAACAAGATGGCCGAGGAGCCGCGGCCGCATTGGCTCTACTACATCAATGTGGACGCCGCCGATGCCGCAGTCGAACGGGTGAAAGCCGGCGGCGGCCAGGTGCTCAACGGGCCGATGGAAGTGCCCGGCGGGCTGTGGGCCACGCAGGCGCTCGATCCGCAGGGCGCCATGTTCGGCCTGCTGGCCCCGAAACGGTGAGCCGCCAGGCCTAACGGGCCGGTCCTTCTCCCGCTGGCGAGAGAAGGTGGCCGGCGAAGTCGGCCGGATGAGGGCCGGCTTGGCACCGCTCGGAGGATGAAGCACTCATCCTTGTCTCAGTGGTCCATGCGTGATTTCCTTCGGTCCCATGGGACCGCTGGCCTTGCCCTCATCCGTCGCGCTTCGCGCGACACCTTCTCCCGCAAGCGGGAGAAGGGCGCGCAGGGCAGATGGGGGCGGCCGGTGATCGACGATTCCGGCACGCCGCGGCGGCGCGAGCGCGCTCGCGCCCCGCGCGCGACCCAGGCCGCCACGCCGCAGCTGCCGCGGCTTGGCGTGCCGTGGGCGCCGCTCGACATCTTTTCGGCCGACGAGGTCGAGCGTCTCCTCGAGGCAACCTTCACCGTGCTGCAAGAGATCGGCCTCGAGATCCGCAGCCCCGCGGCGCGGGCCGTCTACGCCCGGCACGGCGCCCTTGTCGACGATGAGGGGATCGTGCGGCTCGGCCGCGACATTGTCGCGGAATTCTGCGGCAAGGCGCCGGAGCGCTTCGTGCTCCATGCCCGCAATCCCGAGCGCGATCTCAACGTCGGCGGCAATGTCGTCAATTTCGGCCCGGTCAACGGTGCGCCGCATATCGGCGACAGTGAGCGCGGCCGGCGCTATGGCGACATCGAGGCCTTCCGCGACATCCTGAAGGTGACCCATGCCCTCGGCGTCCTGCACTGGCAGGGCGGCGTGGTGGTGGAACCTGTCGATCTGCCGGTGCCGACCCGCCATCTCGACATGTATTATGCCCACATCACGCTCTCCGATGCGGTGTGGGCGGCGCGCGGCATCGGCGGGGTCGCGGCGCGCGACGGCATTGCCATGAGCGCCATCGAGCATGGCGTCTCGCTCGACGATCTCGCGCGCCATCCGCGCCTGATGATCGTCACCAACATCAACTCGCCGCGCCGGGTCGACGAAGAGATCCTCGACTGCATCATGGCGATGGCCGAGCACGGCCAGTGCGTGGTGGCAACGCCCTTCACCCTGATGGGCGCGATGGCGCCGGTGACGCTGCCGGGCGCGCTCGTCCAGCAGACCGCCGAGGCGCTCGGCGTGATCGCGCTCGTCGAGATGATCCGGCCGGGCACGCCCGCCGTCATCGGCGGCTTTACCTCGAACGTCGATATGCGCACCGGCTCGCCGGTGTTCGGCACGCCCGAATATGTGCACGCCACCCTCGGCGGCGCGCAGATCGCGCGGCGGCTGAAGATTCCCTTCCGCTCGAGTGCGGTCTGTGCCTCCCCCGTGGTCGATGCGCAGGCGACCTATGAGACGGGATTTTCGCTGTGGGCCTCGATCATGAGCCACAGCCATCTGATCAACCACGCCGCGGGCTGGCTTGAAGGCGGCCTGACCGCCTCGATGGAGAAGATCGTGGTCGATGCCGAGGTGCTGCGGGGCTGGGCGGAACTCCTCAAGCCGAAGGGATTTTCCGATGCCGACATCGCGCTCGACGCCATCCGCGAAGTGGCGCCGGGCGGGCATTTCTTCGGCTCCCAGCATACGCTCGCGCGCTACGAGACGGCGTTCTACCGCCCGCTCCTCTCGTATTCGAACAATTTCGAGAACTGGCGCGATTCCGGCGCCCGGACCGCCACGGACCGGGCAACCGACATCTGGAAGAAGGCGCGCGAGGCCTATGTGGCGCCGCCGCTCGACGCCGGCGTGACCGAGGCGCTGCAGGCCTACGTCGCCAAGCGGAAGGAGGAACTGGCGGGATGATGCGTGCGTGCACCCCTTCTCCCGCTCGCGGGAGAAGGTGCCCTGCGGAGCAGGGCGGATGAGGGTCGGATCTGCCCCCAATCCCCCCACCGCAAGCGGCGACGCCCTTCGCCCAAGCTACGCCGTATCGCTGGGATGGCACAGCCCTCATCCGACCCTCGCTGACGCGAGGGCCACCTTCTCCCGTGAACGGGAGAAGGGCCGCGGCGGCACCTTTGCGGCCTCGCCATGACCGGCTTCATCGCCAATGCCCGCATGTACTCGGTCGCGCCCGAGGCCGAAGCGGCATGGAAGGCCCTGCTGGCGCATATCTGCGAGGCGGCGGAGGTCGATCTCGACTATATCCCCTATCCGGCGCCGCAGCCCATGGAGAAACTCTGGGCGCGCGCCGATCTCGGCGCCGTGTTCATGTGCGGATACCCGATCGCGATGCGACTCGCCGAGGTCGAGCCGATCGCAGCGCCCATCCCCGCCACGCCGTGGGCCGACGGCCGGCCGCTCTATCGCACCGACCTGATCGTGCGGGCCGAGAGCCGCCACACCAGCCTTGCCGATACCTTCGACGGCAGGCTCGGCTGGACAGTGTCGCACTCCCACTCGGGCTTCAATGCCTTGCGCCATCACCTGCTGCGCTATCGCACGCCGGCGCGGCCGAGCCTCTATCGCGAGGTCGCCGGCGATCTCATCACTGCGCGTCGCGTGCTCGATGCGGTCGTCGCCGGCGAGATCGATGTCGGGCCTTTGGATGCCTATTGGCACCATCTCATCGGCCGCTACCGACCCGATCTTGTCGAACGGGTGCGCGTGGTCGAATCGACCGACGCCGCGCCCATCCCGGCGTTCGTCGCAGCGCCAGGACTCGGTCGCAATGCGATGGACCGGCTGAAGGCAAGCTTCGTCGCGGCGCGCGACGCCGCCTGGTTCGCGCCGCTCGGCGAAGCGCTGGCGCTCGAAGGCTTCGCCCACGTCGGCCGCGCCGATTTTGCCGAGACTCTGGCGTGGGACGCCGAGGCCAAGGCGCAAGGGTATCCGCTACCGGCATAGGCAGGCGCTATCCGATCGCTTCCAGGACCGCATCGAGGATGTGGCGCAGGATTGCGGCTGCCGCGTCCATTCGTTCTGCGCTGCCCACCCCGGCTCCTCCGCCCATCTCCGCGAAAGCGCCGATCACCCCCTCTCCCCACGCCTTGGTGGGGAGAGGGGACTTCTTCGACAACGGTTCCGGGTCGGGTTTCGCTTCATCCATGTAAAAGCGCTGGGCGAGCTCCATCTGGATCGCCTCGACGCCTGCCCCCGGTCGTCCGTACTGCCGGGTGATCCAGCCGCCCTTGAAACGGCCGTCGACGACGGTCGGCTGACCGGTCGCACGGCACACGGTTTCGACCGCCGTCACGATCGAGCCCTCGGCGCTGCGGCCTTCATTGGTGCCGATGTTGAAGACCGGCAGCTCGCCGGCAAAGAGCCGCGGCACGCGTGAACGGATGGAATGGCAGTCGTAGAGCACGAGGCGGCGGTGCCGTGCGCGCAACCGCTCGATCTGCGCCGCAAGCGCCGCGTGGTAGGGCTCGAACCAGGTCTGCCTGCGCGCCGCTACCTCCCCGGCATCAGGTTCGAGGCCGGCGCGATAAAGCGGCTCGCCATCGAAAGTCTCGGTCGGCACGAGCCCGGTGGTCGCCTGGCCCGGATAGAGCGAGGCGCCGGAGGGATCGCGGTTCACGTCGATGACCGTCCGGGACGTGGTGGTGCGCAGGACCGTCGCGCCGAGATCGCGCGCGAAACCATAGAGCTCGGCCATCCACCAGTCGGTGTCCTTCAGCGCAAGGTCCATTGAGAGAAGGCGCGACGCGATCTCCTCCGGAATCTCGGTCCCCGCGTGCGGAATGCTGAGGATCAGTGGAGCTTCGCGAGGCTCGACGATGATGAACGACATCTCGCTACTTCCCCGCAAACACCCGCCCATGGAGCGGATTGTGGCCCATGCGGTAGGGCAGTTCGGCGAGGCGCTCGACATCCCAGATGGCAAGGTCGGCGCGCTTACCCGCCTCCAAAGTGCCGATGTCGACTAGGCGCCCGAGGGCGCGGGCAGCTTCGCGGGTAACCCCGGCGATCGTCTCCTCCACTGTGAGACCGAACAGGATGGCGGCGAGGTTCATCGCAATCAGCCCCGAGCTCAAGGGCGAGGAGCCGGGATTGCAGTCGGTTGCGATCGCGATTGGCACTGCGTGCCGGCGGAACGCCTCGACCGGAGGTTTTCGTGTTTCCCTCAGCATGTGGAAGGCGCCGGGAAGCAGCACGGCGACCGTCCCCGCCCGACCCATCGCGGCGGCATCCTCTTCCCCGGCATATTCGAGATGATCGGCCGACAGTGCGCCGAAGGAAGCCGCCAGCGCCGCCCCGCCGAGGTGGGACAATTGCTCGGCATGGGCCTTGACCCGAAGGCCGACGCGGCTCGCCGCCTCGAACACGAGGCGCGTTTCATCGAGGGAGAAGGCAATGCCTTCGCAGAACACGTCGACGGCGTCGGCGAGGCCTGCCTTCGAGACCGCAGGAATCATGATCTCGGTGACTGCGCGGACGTAGGCGCTGCGCTCCACCTCCTTCGGGAAGGCGTGGGCGCCGAGAAACGTCGTCACGACCTCGACCGGCCGATGCTGCGGCAGGGCGCGCGCGGCCCGTAGCATCCTGGTCTCGCTCTCCAGCGTCAGGCCGTAGCCCGACTTCACCTCGATCGTGGTCACGCCCTCGCTGATCAGATCATCAACACGCGAAAGCGCGCTCGCGACAAGGTCCGCCTCGCTCGCCTGGCGCGTTGCGGCAACCGTCGAGAGGATACCTCCGCCGGCGGCCGCAATCTCGGCATAGGTCGCGCCGGCAAGGCGCATCTCGAATTCGCGCGCCCGGTCGCCGCCGTGGACGATATGGGTGTGGCAGTCGATGAGGCCGGGCGTGACCCAGCGCCCGTCGAGGCTGATGGTCTCGACAGCCTGCGCGTCCGCAGGGAGGTCGGCCGCAGCTCCCACGAACGCAATGCGGCCGTCGCGACCGGCGATGGCGCCTTGCTCGATGACCCCGAGCCCCGGCCGCCTCGGGTCGAGCGTCGCAATGCGCGCATCGCGCCAGAGCCTGTCGAATTTTGGCGCCATCGGCCTCCCCGGGAATAATGAACCTTCTCGGGGCAGCTTTAGGCCATTATGACCCTGCGAGCCACGGTTGCCCTAGATGCCCATGCCGAGCGAACCCGTCATCGCCCATCGTCTCTTCGCGCCGCTCGCCCTGACGGACGACGGCTTTTGCTCGGACGTGACGATCTCGATTGATGCCGGCGGCGACATCGTCGCGGTCGAGCCCGGCCGCGCCGAAGGCTGCGAGACCG
>JAFAME010000355.1 GCA_019233695.1 Methylobacteriaceae bacterium | reverse complement strand
GCATGATGGACACCGAGATGCAGCGCTCGACCGAGGCCGACCTTGCCAAGCTCGAAGGGCGCGAGGACATCGAGGCGTTCCTCGCCGAGCGCACGCGACGCGTGCCGCTCGGGCGACGCACCGACTGCGAGACGGTGGCCGCGGCCGTCATCTGGCTCGCGCTCGATGCGCCCGACTATGTGACGGCCGAGCGGCTCAACATCAGTGGCGGCCTCGACAAGGACTGAGCTTGCGCGACAACCTCTACGCCGACACCCCCGACCTGCAAGCCCTGCGCATGCGCGCGAAAAACCTGCGCCGCCATATTCTCGCGATGGCGCGCGGCCAGGGCCAGGGTTATGTCGGCCAGGGCCTCGGCATCGCCGATCTCCTTGCTGCCCTTTATTTCCACGAGTTGCGGCACGATCCCCAAAACGTCGGTTGGCCGGACCGCGACCGATTCCTTTTGTCGACGGGCCATTATTCGATCGCGCTGTGGGCGGCGCTCGCCGAATGCGGCGTGATCCCCTTGAGCGAGCTTTCCACCTACGGCGCCGACGGCAGCCGTCTCGACATGAGCACGCTCGACACTACCCCCGGCGTCGAGATCATCGGCGGCTCCCTGGGTCACGGCCTCGGCCAGGGCATCGGAATGGCGCTCGGCCTGCGGCTCGACGGTTCGCCGGCGCGCGTCTTCGTTGAACTGTCGGACGGCGAGATGCAGGAGGGCGCCACCTGGGAGGCGGCCATGGCCGGCGCCCATTTCGGCCTCGACAATCTCGTCGCGCTCATCGATTGCAACGGCATCCAGGCCGACGGAGCGGTCGTGCTCGACATGGAGCCTGTCGCGGAGAAATGGCGCGCATTCGGCTGGCAGACGGCCGAGATCGACGGCAACGACATGGCCGCCATCGTCGCGGCGTTGCGCGAGGCGCGGGAAGGCTCCGGCAAGCCGAAGGCTATCGTGCTGCGCACACTGCCCGGCAAGGGCGTGCCGACCTTGGAGCGCCGCGAGAAGGCGCATTTCGTGCGTGTCGATCCGGGCGAATGGGATGCGCTGGTCGCTGAGTTCGAGCGCACCGCGGAGACGATCGATGGCTGAGCAGGCCCGCACGCTCGCGATGGGCCAGGACGAGGCCCGGCAGGATGCCCGCGGCATCGTCGAGGCGCCGTTCGGGCGCGCTCTTGTGGACCTCGCGCGAAGCCGGCCCGAGATCGTCGGCCTGACCGCCGATCTCGGCAAATACACCGACATCCTGCCGTTCCGTGACGCCTTCCCCGACCGTTTCTTCAATGTCGGCATGGCCGAGCAGAACCTCGTCGCCGTCGCCGCCGGCCTCGCCCGGACGGGCAAGATCCCCTACGCCACCACCTACGGCGTCTTCGCCACGCGGCGCGCCTACGACTTCATCGCCATCGCCTGCGCCCACAGCGCCCTCGATGTGAAGATCATCGCCGGGCTGCCGGGGCTCACCACCGGCTACGGCGGCACGCATCAGGCAATCGAAGATTTGGCGCTGATGCGCATGATCCCGGGCCTTGTGGTCATCGACCCGTGCGATGCGACGGAGATCGCCCAGGCGACGGCGGCGATCGCCGATCATCCGGGTCCGGTCTACATGCGGCTGTTGCGCGGCAACGTTCCCGTCGTGCTCGACCCTGCCGCCTACCGCTTCGAGATCGGCAAGGCGAAGGTCTTGCGCGAGGGGCGCGATGTGGGCGTCGTCTCGACCGGGCTCATGACCGAGCGGGCGCTCGATGCCGCCGCAGCGCTTGCCGGGCGCGGCCTCTCTGTCGGCGTGCTGCATGTCTCGACGCTGAAACCGTTCGATGCCGAGGCGGTGGCGGGCTTCGCGGCCTCCGTCGACCGGCTGGTCAGCGCCGAGAACCATGTCGCCGGCGGGGGCCTCGGGAGCCTTGTTGCCGAGTGCCTCTTCGATCGGGGCATCGCCAAAAAGCTGCATCGGATCGGGTTGCCGGACCGGTTCATCGAATGCGGATCGGTGCCGCATCTCCAGGCCCGTTTCGGCCTCACGAGCCAACGTGTCGCCGAGACGATCGCGGGCCTCGTCTGAACCCGGCGAGGAGGGACGGCATGCGCATCACGGCGATCGAGACATATGAAGTCGGCGCCGGCTGGAAGAACTGGCTGTTCGTCAAGGTCCTGACCGACGAGGGCCTGCATGGCCTCAGTGAGGCGACCCTCAACGGTTTCATCCGCACGACCGCGGCCGCCATCCGCGAGCTGGAGCATCTTGCCATCGGCCAGGACCCGCGGCGCATCACCGCGCTTGCCAAGCGCCTGCTCGACAGCGTCTCGCTCGACGCCGGCCATATCCACCGCACGGCGATTGCTGCGATCGAGGTCGCCTGCTGGGACATCCTCGGAAAGTCGCTCGGCGTGCCCATCCATCAGCTGATCGGCGGACGCGTTCGCGACAGCGTGCTCGGCTATGCCAACGGCTGGTACCGCGCCGAGCGCACCCCGGAAGCTTTCGTCACTGCCGCGAAGGACGTCGCGGCGCGCGGCTTCAAGGCGCTGAAAGTCGATCCGTTCGGCACGGCGCAGGGCTTCATCAGCGAGGCCGAGCTCGACCTCGCTCACGCCATCATCGCCGCGTTGCGCGACGCCCTCGGCAAGGACTTTCGCATCCTCATCGACGTCCATGCGCGGTTCACGGAGGTCGAGGCCCTGCGCGCGGCGCATCGCCTGGCGCCGCTCGACCTCTACTGGTGGGAGGAGCCGACGACGCGCGACCGCCAGGAATGCGTCCACGCCGTCGCCAGGGCGAGCCCGATCCCGGTCGCGACCGGCGAAATGTACGACACCGTCGGACAGTTCTTCACCCTTGCCGCGGGCGGGGGCGTCAACATCTTTCAGCCCGAGCCGATGTCGCTTGGCGGCATAGGGAATACGCTTGCCGTGGCCAATCTGGCACTCGCCCACGGCAGCTTCATCGCGCCCCACCAGAGCGGCGGCCCGGTCGCGACCGCCGTCTGCCTGCAGCTCGCGGCCGCGGTGCCGAATTTCCTGATTCAGGAGCATTTCGACGCGTTCAACGAGGAGTGGGCGCGCGATCTTGTCACCTGGAATCCAAGGATCGATCCGCAGACCGGCCACCTGTCGCTGCCCGACGCACCCGGCCTCGGCATCGACCTCAACGTCGAGGTGGCCAAGGCCCACCCCTACGATCCGCACGCCTATCTCAACATCCATGAGAAGGGCTGGGAGAAGCGGATCGGCAGCCGGGCGCCGGCTTCGCGCTGACGGCGCGGGATGCTCCCCCGCTCGCGGGGGAGCTGTCGGCGAAGCCGACTGGGGGGGCACCTTCGGATCTACTCCGGAGCGCCACGCGGCCGATGGCGCGCTGACGGGAGCTGCCGCGCCCCCTCCACCATGCTTCGCATGGTCCCCCTCCCCCGCTACGCGGGTTAGGAACCGGCGCCGGGACGCTCCCCGCTTGCGGGGGAGCTGTCGGCGAAGCCGACTGAGGGGCACCCTTCCGATCTACTCCGGAGCGCCACGCGGCCGATGGCGCGCTGACGGGAGCTGCCGCGCCCCCTCCACCATGCTTCGTATGGTCCCCCTCCCCCGCTGCGCGGGTGAGGAACCGGCGTCGGGATGCTCCCCGCCTGCGGGGGAGCTGTCGGCGAACCCGACTGAGGGGGACACCCTTCCGATCTACTGCGTTGCCCCGAGCGATCGCAGACACTCGGCCATCTGTGCGCTTCCGCCGCCATAAAGCGCCCAGCCGAGCGGCGTGCCCTGCCAGATGGTGTCGCGGATATCCAGCCTTGCGCCGCGTTCGACCAGAAGCCTCACCAAAGCCTCGTTGCCCGTCAGGACCGCCTGGTGCAGCGGTGTCGAGTGGGAATGCTGGCCCTCCGGGTTGTAACGGTTGGGATCCTCTCCGGCGTCGAGCAGCAGGCGAACGATTTCCACATGTCCGTGCTGTGCGGCCAAGGAAAGCGCACGGTGCCTCGCTTCGGCGTCCGCGGACGGGAGCAGACGCGCCATATCTTCCAGGAGTCCCAGTCCGGCGAGGGCCGGCAGATCGATGCGCGCCCCGCGTCTGGCCAAGGCCCTGGCGGCGTCGCCCATCCCGAAGATCAGCGCGGTGAGGAGCGGCCCTCCCCATTTCCTGGTGCCACGCCCTTCGATCGCAGCGCCGAAATCCAGCAGCAAATCGAGGAGCGGCACCTGGAGTCCCGCTTCGGCCGGGTGGCTGCTCGATACCAGCATGCTCATCGTGGTGCACTCGGCGCCGTACATGTCGGCAAGGGCGTCCGGCTCGGTGCCGGCCTCAAGCAGCGCGCGGGCGATTTCGACGGCATTGGGCGGCGTCTTCTGGCGATATGCTTCGACGCCGTTGGCGCCAACATAGTGGAGCAGCGTGGCGCGATGCACCGGCGGATCGAAATGGCAGACGCGGCCGGAACGGGCGCGGACGAGAGCAGGATCGCGCCGGAGCGCGTCTTCTAGCGCGGCGAGGTCGCCATTGACCACAGCTTCGACGGCGGATTCGAACTCGAGGACGGGGCCTTCATGCGAGACCGCTTCGACCCAGGCGGCAAGCGCAGACCAGTCGAGGAAATCGTAGAAGCGGGCGACCGTGAGGCGGGCATCATCGAGCGAGAGGGCGGCGTCGCGGATGTCAGAATCGGGAATGAACTTCGGGCGCCATTTGATCTTCTCGTCGAGGAAACGGGGGTGCTTGCGGTGGAAGAGATCGAGGGCGGCCGGATCGGCGGCATGATGCCCGGCGAGCAGGCTTTCGGCCTGTTGCTCGTAGGCGGCAAGGGGCGACCGGAACGGAAGGGCCTTCACTTCCATGCGGGAACCTATCGTTGGCCGAGAAGGCCGCCGCGGCCGGGCGCCAACGGATTGTCCGTCAGCGCCGCGGCGTCGGGCGTGTCGGGCGCTGCCTCTCCGGCGAACGCACCCCAGAGCTGCTCGACGAAGGCGGGCGGCATGTCGCGGACAATGAAGACGATGCGCGTCGAGTGATCCGCGTCCGGCCATGCGGGCAGGCGCAGCGGCGGGTGGAAGACGTGCTGAACACCGTGGATGACGACCGGACCGTCCGGATGATCGGCAAGCGCCACCATCCCTTTGACGCGCAGCAGCTTGGGGCCGTGGAGAGCGCGCAGGAATTCGAGGAACATGTCGAAGGAGGAGGGCGCAATCGGCACGGCGCTACGCATGCAGAAGGCGCGGATATGGGCGTCGTGCCGATTGACGTCATGCGGATCCTGGCCGGCATGATCATGCCCATGTTGGCTGTGATCCCCCTGACCCTCGTCCGGTGCCGCATAGGCTTCGGCATTGAGCCAACGCTGCACGTCCGGGCTCTTGCCGGCCGGATCGTAGAGACCGGCGTTGAGGAGCGCGGCGGCGGTCGCCTCGCCCTTGGCGGCGTCGAGGAGCGGCGCGGCCGGGTTGAGCGCCCGCAGCCGGCGCGAAAGCGCCTGCGCCGCCGATCGCTCCTCGGGTGAAAGGAGGAGATCGGTCTTGGTGAGGACAAGGCGATCGGCGACCGCCGCCTGCTTCACCGCCTCGGGGTGCGCGTCGAGGCTCGCACCGCCATTGACGGCATCGACGAGCGTCACCACGCCGTCGAGGCCGTACCGCAGCATCAGATAGGGGTGGTACATGATCGTGTGCAGCACGGGCGCAGGATCGGCGAGGCCTGTCGTCTCGATGACGACGCGGCGGAACGGTGCCATCCGGCCGTTGTCGCGACGGCGCAACAGATCTTCGAGCGTCGCGATCAGGTCGCCGCGGATGGTGCAACAAAGGCATCCCGAGGCCAGGACCAGCATGTCGCCGCTGACGTTTTCCACGAGCAGATGATCAAGGCCGATCTCGCCGAACTCGTTGATGAGAACGACCGTGTCGGCAAGTTCGGGGTCGCGCAGGAGGCGGTTGAGCAGATTGGTCTTGCCGGCACCGAGGAAGCCGGTGAGCACCGTCAACGGCACCTGCGGGGGCGGAGTCCGACCAATATTCATTGCTGTTTTTGACCGTTCATCATCGCGGCTCGAAGCGCGTCGCCGCCGGCATACGCGCCTGCGATCCGAGCTCTTCCTCGATGCGCAAGACTTCGTTCCACTTGGCCGTCCGCTCGCCGCGGGCGATCGAGCCCACCTTGAATTGGCCGGCATCCCAGCCGACCGCGAGATGCGCAATCGTCACATCCTCGGTCTCGCCCGAGCGCGCCGAGATGATCGCGCCGAGGCCATGCCGTCTTGCCGCATCGAACGCAGCCTTCGTCTCGCTCACCGTCCCCGCCTGGTTCGGCTTGACGAGCACTGCCGTACATGCCCGCGTCTGCGCTGCCATCTCCACCCGTTTCGCGTTGGTGACCAGAAAATCATCGCCGATGACCTGGACGCGATCGCCCGCCGCCCGGGTGAAGGCCCGAAAACCCGCCGCATCCTCCTCGCTCAACGGATCTTCGATCGAGACGATCGGGTAACGGTCGATCCAACCGAGCAACATGGCGATCATGCCGTCGGTATCAAGCTCGCGACCATCGCGTGCCAGCCGGTAGCGCCCGCCGTCATGAAACTCCGAGGCCGCAACGTCCAGCGAAATCGCGACGTCCGGACCTGGCCGAAAACCGGCTTGTTCGATGGCGAGCACCAACGTATCGAGCGCCTCGTCGTTCGAGGCGAAAGCCGGCCAGAAGCCGCCCTCGTCGGCGACCCCTTGGAGCAGGCCGCGGGCCTTCAGGATGGCGCCTGCCGCCCGGTAGACTTCGGCCGTGCGGTCAAGCGCCTCGGCAAACGAGGAGGCCTGCAGGCACACGACCATGAAATCCTGAATGTCCACCCGCCGGGCCGCATGGGCGCCGCCGCCGAAAATCTGGATCTCCGGCAGCGGAATTCGCACCGGCTGGTCACCGGCAAGATGCCGCCAGAGCCCGACGCCTCGGCTCGCCGCGGCAGCCTTCAGTGTTGCGAGGGAAACCGCAATCAGCGCATTCCCGCCGAGCCTTGCCTTGTTGGGGGTGCCGTCGCGGCCGATGAGCGCCGCATCGATCGAGGCCTGATCGAGCGCATCCTGCCCGCGGATGGCATCGGCAATCTCGCCGTTGACGTTGCCGAGCGCTTTTCTCACATCGAGCCCGCCGAAGGCCTCGCCCGCGTCGCGCAGGTCGATTGCCTCTCCCGTGCCTGTAGAGGCTCCGGCGGGCGCAATCGCCCGCCCGACCGTGCCGTCGGCAAGAGCGACCTCCGCCTCCACGGTCGGACGCGCACGCGAATCCCACACCCGCCGACCTCGAACGCTGACGATCGTCGTGTCGGTCATGGCTGAACTTGAGTTCGCTCCAGGCCAAGGCGCATCGCCCATGCCCGGCGTACATCGCCGAGGCGCGACACGGGGCCTAGCAGCAGCGGGACGGCGGTCTCGCGCACCAGCTGCCGCTCGGTCTCGCGCCGGATATATTCGACCGGCGATTTGCCGTCGATGCGGGCGAGGAACAGCCCTGGCAGGAGCGCCGCAGCCCTGCGCTGGAGCTCGGCTTCGCCCTCCCACGTGACGAGCCGCAAATAGGTGTCGGCCAGGGCGTCGAAGCACCCCAGGATGGCCGGGGCGGCGGGCGGAATCGCCAAGCATTTCAGTAGGAGATGGTTGAGACAGAAGGCAAGATCGAACGCCGGATCGCCGTACCAGGCGCATTCGGCGTCGAGAAACACCGGCCCCTTCGGTCCATGCAGGATGTTCTTGGGCGAGACGTCGCCATGTACCAGCGCCCGCTTCGTGGCGAGTGTCGCTCTGGAGAGGTTGATGAGCCGGTCCGCCACCTCCGGGTGTTCCGCAGCCGTCGCTTCGAGATAGGGTTCCAGCCTGATTGAATGGAAGATGTCGTCGGTCGCGAACTGCCGGGCGATGTCAGGATCGCCTGCCGTTGCGGCGTGGATGGCAGCAAGTCTTCTGCCGACCTCGGCGGCAAAGGCTGCGTCGGCCTCGCCGCCAAGCAATTCGGTCTTCCAGACCGAATAGTCCTCAGGCGGCAGATAGCTCATGGCAAAGAGGCCGGCCCCCTCGTCATGGCCAAGGACGGCCGGCACGGCGTCTGGAACGATACGCCCTGCGGTTTCTAGCCAGGCGACCTCGTAGGCGCTGCGCTCCGTCGGGGCGCACCAGTCAGCCGCAACGCGGAGCTTGGCGAGCGCCCGCTTGACGACGAAAATTTTCGACCCGGCCCGCACCTTGTAGATATCGGACGACACGCCGCCGGTGAGCGGCTCGTAGATGGGCTTATTGCCGTCAAGAAGCCCGAGACGGGCGAGACCCCGGGTCATCATCTCCCGCTCGTCCGGGGCGCTCTCCACCCTGGGCAACATTCGGGCTCCGCCAAATCCGCGGCGAGTGCCGCTCGAAACCGGCAAGCTAGGCAGAGCGATGCCAGGGCGCAACCGGTCCCCTGGCGGCCATGCTCGGGGCATCGCCAGATTGACGCTCGCCCCGGCACGGGTGAAAGTCTCGCATGCCAAACCCCGACGGGGCGGAACAGGGCGATCGTGACCTGCAGGCGAGGCTCGACCGATTGTCGGCCGCGCTGGAAACACAGCGCGCCGAAGGGGAGCTGCAAAAGCAACGCGGGCGCGGCACCGACTATTCGGATGCCGGGCGCGGCATGAGCCTTGGGTTTCGCGTCATCGCCGACCTCTTGGCGGGAATTCTCGTCGGCACCGCCATCGGCTGGCAGCTCGACCGTTGGTTTGCGACACAGCCGTTCCTGATGATCCTTTTCCTGTTTCTTGGAACGGCGGCGGGGATTTTGAACGTCATGCGGGCAGCGAGCGGGCCATCGAAAGGTGGACGCGACAGCGGCGGCAGTTGATTTCCCGCTTCGTTCGTGCTTATGCGCGGGCGGCGGCAATGTGTTGAAAGAACGGCGGCGCAGGGGGCAATGCGGGCATGAACCCGATCGAACAGTTCCAGATCACCAAACTCGTATCGCTGCATCTGTTCGGCTACGACGTGTCCTTCACCAATTCGTCGCTCTTCATGGTCATCGCGCTGGCGCTCATTGTCCTCGTGATGATTGCCGGGTCGCGCCCGCGCGCGCTGGTGCCCGGACGGCTGCAATCGATCGCCGAAGTATCGCACGAGTTCGTCGCCGGCATGGTGCGGCAGACGGCGGGCGAAGCGGGCATGCGGTTCTTTCCGTTCGTCTTCAGCCTCTTCATGTTCATCTTCTTCGCCAATGTCCTGGGCCTCATCCCTTACGCCTTCACGGTGACAAGCCACCTTATCATCACGGTCACCATGGCGCTGATGGTGTTCCTGACGGTCATCTTCGTCGGCTTTGCCAAGAACGGCCTCCACTTCCTGCGGCTCTTCGTTCCGCCGGGGGTGCCGTGGTGGATCCTGCCGTTCGTGGTGCCGATCGAGGTCATCTCGTTCTTCACCCGGCCGGTCAGCCATTCGATCCGTCTTTTCGCAAATATGCTGGCCGGACACATAACGCTGCAGGTCTTTGCAGGCTTCGTTCTTCTGCTGCTCGGCGGCGGCGTATGGGCATTGCTCTCCCCGTTCCCTTTCCTCTTCACGGTCGCGGTGCTCGCGCTCGAACTCCTGGTGGCGTTCCTGCAGGCCTACGTGTTCGCCATGCTGACCTGCCTCTACCTCAACGACGCGCTGCACCCTGGGCAGCACTGATTTTTTTCGTTTCTCCCTCCCTCACCTCCCAACCGAAGGAAGCTCTGCAATGGATCCGGTGACTGCCCTGAAGATCGCCAAATTCATCGGCGGCGGTCTCGCCGCGATCGGCACTGGCGCTGCTGCCATCGGCGTCGGCAACCTCTTCGGACAATTTCTGTCCGGCGCCTTGCGCAATCCTTCCGCAGCACAAGGCCAGTTCGCCAACCTGCTGTTCGGCTTTGCGGTGACCGAGGCGCTGGGCATCTTCGCCTTCGTCGTGGCCCTCCTGCTCATCTTCGCGGTCTGATCCGCGCCTCGCTTCATCGGCCGAAGGCGCCCTGCCTTTGGTCTGCATTGGATTTCGGACATGGCGCAACCGGTCACAACCGAAACAAAGGCCGAGGCCGGCCGGGAGGAACCAGCCTTTCCGCCGTTCAACACTGCGACCTTTCCCTCGCAGCTGTTTTGGTTCGCCATCGTTTTCATTCTGCTCTACCTCTTGATGTCGCGCGTGGCGCTGCCTCGCGTTGGCGGCATCTTCGAATTCCGCAAGACGCGGATCGCGCGGGATCTCGATCAGGCCTCGGCGATGCAGCGGCAGGCCGACGAGGCGGCGGCTGCCTACGAAAAGACGCTGGCCGAGGCGAGAGCCAGAGCCCAGGGCGTGGCCCAGGAGACGCGCGACAAGCTCGCGGCCGAGTCCGAGGCTCGGCGCAAGGAACTTGACGCAAGCCTCAATGCCAAGCTCGCGGCCGCCGAGGCGCAAATCGAGGCGATGCGGACGAGCGCCCTGGCGAATGTCGACACGATCGCCAGCGAGGCAGCCGCCGCCATCATCCAGCAGATCACCGGCAAGACCGCCAATGCCGAGGCAGTGGCGCAGGCCGTCGCTGCGCTGAAAGCCGGGTGAGGAGAGACGGGATGGGTTTCAGCGCCGAATTTTTCGTCCTCCTCGGCTTCATCATCTTCGTGCTGCTCTTGGCTTATTTCGGGGCACACCGAACGGTGTTCAACGCGCTCGATGCGCGGGCGAGGCGGATCGAAGGCGAACTCGCGGAAGCCAAGCGCTTGCGCGAGGAGGCAACCGCGGTCCTCGCGAGCTTCGAAAAGAAGCGCGCCGAGGCGGAAGCTGAAGCAGCCGGCATCATCGCCCAGGCAAGAGCCGAGGCCGAAATGCTTGCTAAGGAGACCGAGGCGCGGATGACCGACTTCGTCGCACGCCGCAGCAAACAGGCGGAAGCGAAGATCGCGCTCGCCGAGGCACAGGCGACGGCCGACGTCAAGGCGGCGGCGGCAGAGGCCGCCGTGCAAGCGGCCGAAGCGGTGCTCAAGAACGACATCAAGGGTCCGGCAGCTGACG
>JAFAME010000313.1 GCA_019233695.1 Methylobacteriaceae bacterium | reverse complement strand
CGAGACATCGCTCATCCAGACCATCGGCCGGGCGGCGCGCAACGTCGACGGCCGCGTCATCCTCTATGCCGACCAGATGACCGGCTCCATGACGCGCGCCATGGCCGAGACCGAGCGGCGGCGCGAGAAGCAACAGGCGTTCAACGAGGAAAACGGCATCACGCCCGCCTCGATCAAGCGCGGCATCGCCGACATTCTGGGCTCGGTCTACGAACAGGACCACGTGACGGTCGATTCGGGCGTGGCGCGCGAAGGCACGCTCATCGGCCACAATCTCAAGGCGACGATCGCCGACCTCGAGCGCGACATGCGCGAGGCGGCGGCGAATCTCGAATTCGAGACGGCGGCGCGGCTGCGCGACGAGATCAAGCGCCTGCAGGCGGCCGAACTCGCCATCGCCGATGATCCGCTGGCCCGCCAGGAGGAGCTCGAGGACCGCGCCGGTGGCTATCGCGGCGAGCGCAAGTACGGCTCCGCCGCCAACCTGCCGACGCGGGTGCGGAAGCCGACCGACGCCGATATGGGCCCGCACAACTGGGGCGGGGGGGAAGCCCGCCCGCTCGGGCGCAGCACGGCCGGGCGCGGCGGGACGAGGGCGTGGAGGGGAAAGTCGCGGTAGGCAAGGTCTCGCGCGCGCAGCGTTGAGCGGAACGGACGCCCCCGAAGACGCACAAGGGTGTCCGCAGCAAATTCGAAGAGCCGATCAAGAGCGGCGAGATTCTGCGTTTCATTGCTGACAGATCCATGGATGACGATCTGGCACATGAAACGCCCGCGCCGCGGCAGAGCGCCATTTCTGGTCATCGGCGGGGCCCGCGGCCGTCTGGCGGAGGCCAGCGCGGAGGGCGCCGTTGCCTTCCGCAATTTGCTCATCTACGGCTACGCAATGGTCGAGGACACGACGATCTGCCGCACCGCGAAGGAGGATATGGCTCTATTGCGGGATGGGACCGCTGTCCTGCTCACCGAACGGGAGAGCAAGCCGCGGTGATCGGGCGTGATCAGATTCGCCTCGGGGACGGCGCCGAAGGGGCGATCGTGGTCAGGACGAAGACGCGGCCGCTCTCGCGCCGGACATGGGTTTGGTACGCGATCGAATACGTCGCCTTTCGCTTCATCGGAGCGGTGTTCGGCGCGCTCCCGGTCGAGACCTCGTCCGCCTTCTCCGGCTGGCTGTGGCGGCATCTTGCGCCGTTGAACAGGCGCCATCGTCGCGCCCTGGCGCACCTGCGCGCCGCCTTTCCCGAAAAGACCGATGCCGAGCGCACGGCAATTGCGTCCGCCATGTGGGAAAACCTTGGGCGCGTTTTCGCCGAGTCGTTTCACTTGCACCGGATCGCCGCGGGAGACCGAATCGTCATCGAACCGGTGGAGACCATGCGAACCCTCGCGGCGGCCGGCAAGGCAACCGTCATTTGCTCCGCACATCTGGGCAATTGGGAGCTCGTGGTGGTGGGCGTCTGGCGCCCTGGTCTTCGGCCGGCCTCAGTCTATCAGACGATCAAGAACCCATTCGTCGATGCCTATGTGGCGCGGCGCCGTGGCCGCTTTTCTCCCAGCGGGCTGCTGCCGAAAGGCCCGGCGACCGCCAAGCGGCTTTTGCGCCATGCGCGCGACGGCGGCACGGTGGCACTCCTTGCAGATCTGCGCGACATAAATGGTATCAAAGTCCCCTTCTTCGGGAGGCCGGCGCCATCGACCACCCTGCCAGCCCTGCTGGCACGCAAATTCGGGGCGCCGCTCTTTGCCGCCCGGCTGGTGCGCGAACCCGGTGTCCGTTTTCGCTTCCTGATCGAGCAGATTCCCGTCCCGTGCACCAATGACCGCGAAGCCGACATTGCCGCGGCGACCGCGGCTTTGCAGGCTGCCATCGAGGGTCACGTACGTGCCACCCCCGAGCAGTGGATGTGGGCGCATCGCCGCTGGGGGTAGGCCGGATCATCAAGGGCGCGGCGGGACACCGGCATCCAAGGGGAAGAGCAGGTCAGGGCCCGCCTTGCAACGTGATCTGGCAAGAGCAATTCGGCAATCGAGCCGATGATGCGACTGCGGGCTTGCGCGGCGCGGAAATTGGGAGTGAGCTCACCCCCCATTGGCGGCAGTCTGTTCCGCCTTCCTGGTGACCAAGTCCATTGCCGCCTTCTGCAGGTCCGGCGGATCGTCTGCTCGCCCCAAGGCAGCCCCAGTGATAGTCTCGGTGGTCGGCGCCTCCTCACGGATGCATCATGAACAGGCTTGTGACATCCATCCGCGCCAAGAAGGCCGAGCTCGACCGGCTGCGGCCACTATCCGCCGACGCGCTCGCCCGGCTGCAAAAATACTACGACGTGGAGCTGACCTATACGTCGAACGCGATCGAGGGGAATACCCTCACGCATCGTGAAACCGCAGAGGTCATCGAGCACGGCATCACAGTTGGCGGCAAGTCATTGCGCGACCACCTCGAAGCTGTCGATCACTATCAGGCGGTGCAGTGGATGCGCGAGGTCGCCGCGCAGGCAACGCCGGTCGGCGAGGCGGTCGTCGTCGAGCTGCATCGGCGGATCGCGGCGCGCAGCCAGCCAGAAATCGCGGGCATTTGCAGCCGTCTGCCTCGTCGAATCGCCGGCTCTGCGGCAACCTTTCCGAACCCGCTGAAGATACCTTCACTCATGGAGGCCTTCGGAACCTGGCTCGAAGCGGCACCGCCCCAACCGGCCATGGCGTTCGAAGCCCACTACCGGCTCACCGCCATTCACCCGTTCGCCGACGGCAACGGGCGCACGTCCCGCCTGCTCATGAATCTCTTGCTGCTTCGCGGCGGCTATCCACCGCTGGCCGTGCGCCTCGAGGATCGCAAGATCTATCTCGACGCGCTGGAGCGAGCCTCCGTGGCCGATGACCTGGCGCCGTTCCAAGCTTTTATGCACGAGCGCCTCGATGTCACGCTCGCCGAGTATCTCGGCGCGCTGTGGGAAGGACCGACCGGCGATCAGCGCGTCGGCACCGGCCGTTCGCCCCTGTAGTCGTAGAATCCGCGCTGCGTCTTGCGGCCGAGCCAGCCGGCCTCGACGTATTTCACCAACAGCGGACACGGCCGGTATTTCGAATCGGCCAATCCCTCGTGCAGCACCTGCATCACCGACAGGCAGGTATCGAGGCCGATGAAGTCGGCAAGCTGCAGCGGCCCCATCGGATGATTGGCTCCGAGCCGCATCGCGGTGTCGATGGCCTCGACCGTGCCGACACCTTCATAGAGGGTGTAGATCGCCTCGTTGATCATTGGCAGGAGGATGCGGTTGACGATGAAGGCCGGAAAGTCCTCCGAGACGGTCGCCGTCTTGCCGAGCTTGGCGATGAAGGCCTTGGCGGCCTCGAACGTCTGGTCTTCGGTGGCAATGCCGCGGATCAGCTCGACGAGCTGCATGCGCGGAACCGGGTTCATGAAGTGGATGCCGATGAACCGTTCCGGACGGTCGGTGGTCGAGGCAAGGCGGGTGATCGAGATCGACGAAGTGTTGGTTGCCACAAACGCGTGGGCCGCCAGCGACGGGCAGAGCGCGGTGAAGATCTTGCGCTTGACCTCCTCGTTTTCGGTGGCCGCCTCGATGACGAGGTCGCAGTCGCCGAGGTGGGAAAAGCTTGCGGCAGGCTTGATGCGCTCGAGCGCCGCCTTGCGCTGCGCCTCATTGAGCTGGTTGCGGGCGATGAGCCGCGCCATGTTGCCGTTGATCGTGGCTAGGCCCGCGTTGATGCGCTCCTGCGATACGTCATTGATGGCGACATCAAGCCCGGCCACGGCGCAGACTTGGGCGATGCCGCTGCCCATCTGCCCGGCGCCGACAATGCCGATCTTGCGAATTTCGAACGCCATTTTGGCCTGCCCGCCAGTCTGAGCCCCATCAAATCGGCGCAGATCATAAGATTCGATCGGTCTTCGTCCAGCCCCGAGCAATCGTCAGCGTCCCGATTTCGCCAGTTCCTTGCCAAGCTCGGGAAGCGCCACGAAGAGATCGGCAACCAAGCCATAGTCGGCGACCTGGAAGATCGGCGCCTCTTCGTCCTTGTTGATGGCCACGATGACCTTGGAATCCTTCATACCGGCCAAATGCTGAATGGCGCCTGAAATTCCGACGGCGATGTAGAGATCGGGCGCCACGACCTTGCCCGTCTGCCCGACCTGCCAGTCGTTGGGCGCATACCCGGCGTCAACGGCGGCGCGCGACGCGCCCATGGCAGCACCGAGCTTGTCTGCGACCGGTTCGATGTAGGTCTTGAAGTTTTCGGCATTCTGCATGGCGCGTCCGCCAGAGATGACGATTTTCGCCGAGGTCAGCTCCGGCCGGTCGGATTTCGATAGTGCATCGCCCTTGAATGTCGAGAGCGCCGGGTCGGCAGCCGCTTCGACCGGCTCGATCGTCGCCATGGCGCTGCCCTGCCCTGCCGCCTGGAAGGACGCGGTGCGCACCGTGATCACCTTCTTGGCATCGGTCGCCTGGACGGTCTGAATGGCGTTGCCCGCATAGATCGGACGCTCGAAGGTATCCGGGCCCAGAACCCGGATGATCTCGGAGACCTGCATCACGTCGAGGAGGGCGGCAACGCGTGGCATCACGCTCTTTGCCGTGCTCGTCGCCGCGGCGAGGATCGCCGAATAGTCGGGGGCAAGACTGACGATCAGCGCCGCGAGCGGCTCGGCAAGCGCGTGCGCGTATGTCGAATGATCGGCAATGCGGACACGGGCAACTCCGTCCAGCTTGGCGGCAAGGTCGGCAACCGGCCCGCACCCCTCTCCGGCGACGAGAACATCGATCGGCTCGCCGAGGCCCTTGGCAGCGGTCACGACCTTCGCCGTGACATCGCTCAGATGGACGTTGTCATGGTCGGCGACGACCAGCACACTCATGATCAGATCACTCCTGCTTCGTCGCGCAGCTTCGACACGAGTTCGGCGACGGAGCCGACCTTGGCGCCAGCCTTGCGGCCGGGGGGCTCGGTGGTCTTGAGCACCTTGAGACGCGGCGCGATGTTGACGCCGTAGTCGGCGGGCGCCTTCTCGGCAATCGGCTTTTTCTTCGCCTTCATGATGTTCGGCAACGACGCGTAGCGCGGCTCGTTGAGGCGCAGATCGGTTGTGACGACCGCCGGCAGCTTGACGGCGACCGTCTGCAGCCCGCCGTCGACCTCGCGTGTCACATCGGCAGTGCCGTCGTCGACCTCGATCCGTGACGCAAACGTCGCCTGGGGCCAGCCGAGGAGGGCCGCAAGCATCTGACCCGTCTGGTTGCAGTCGTCATCGATCGCCTGCTTGCCCATGATGACGAGGCCGGGGGTTTCTTCGAGGACGATCCCCTTCAGAAGCTTGGCCACCGCGAGAGGCTCGGCGGGACCGTCGACCTTCACGAGGATGCCGCGGTCCGCGCCCATGGCGAGCGCCGTCCGGATGGTCTCGGCTGACTGCGGCAGACCGATCGAAGCTGCGATGACCTCGGTCGCCTTGCCGGCTTCCCTGAGACGCAGCGCCGCCTCCACCGCGATCTCGTCGAACGGGTTCATCGACATCTTCACGTTGGCGAGTTCGACACCTGAGCCGTCCGACCGCACCCTTATCTTGACGTTGTAGTCGACCACGCGCTTTACGGGCACGAGGATTTTCATCACGGGCGCTCCTTGAGGGGTGGCTGCGGCTCACGTCAAAGATGCTTGCAGTCGCGTCGTGCTGTCGCCGGGCACAAGACCGCAATACGGCACCTGCGCCGGAGAGTAGGCCGCAATGGCGGCGGACCGTAATTGTCGGGCGAATGCGAGTCAACGCGGCCAAAACGTCGCGTGGCCGCGGAAAACGCGGGAAAATCGATCATCCCGTCTGGCGGCTGAAGAGCGGAACGCTCCAGCGCTTGAAGAGTGGCGTGAGCGTGATGCCGGCTGCGATCCCCCCAACGTGCGCCCACCATCCGACCTCGGGGCTGCCGCCGAACAGGGCGCCGCCGATCTGCAGGGCAACCCACGCACCGACGCAATAGACCGCCGGCAGGCTCAGCGGCAGCCAGTCGAAGACGAGGCCGAAGACATGAACGCGGGGGTAGAGGATCAGATACGCGGCAACGACCCCGGAAATCGCGCCCGACGCACCGATGAGAGGAGCATCCGAATTCGGCAGCATCAACGTGTAGACGAGCGCCCCGGCAAGCCCGCAGGCCAAGTAGAAGACGATGAATCGGAGGGAGCCCATGGCATCCTCGACATTGTCGGCGAAGACCCACAGGAAAATCATGTTCCCGAACAGGTGCAGCCATCCGGCATGCAGGAACATGCTCGTGAAAATCGTGAGGTTCGTCGGAATGACGGCGAGCTCGGGATCGAGATAGGCGCGATGAGTGAGCACCGCCGGGATCACGCCGAACTCCGTGTCGAGGCGGGCCTGATCCCCCAACAGGCCGAGCCAGAGCGCGACATAGATGAAACAGTTGAGCCCGATGATCGCGTAGGTGGCGTAGGGCGCCTTGAGATATTTCAGCGCGACGCCGTCGTAGAGGGGAATGAACATCGTCCGCCGCCCTGCGCTCTCGGCGCTCAAAGATCGCGGTTCTGGCCCTTCACCCACAGCACGTCGCCGGCGCCCTTGCCGTTCACATGGCGGGCCGCCACGAACAGAAAATCCGACAGGCGGTTGATGAACATGAGCGCAGGCTCCCCGACCGTCTCGCCGGGTCGGCGCGCCAGCTCTACCATGAGCCGTTCGGCGCGGCGACAGACGGTGCGAGCCTGATGCAGCGCGGCCGCGGCGGGCGAGCCGCCGGGCAGCACGAATGAGCGCAGCGGCTGCAGCCCGGCGTTGAGCTCGTCGATCTCGCGCTCCAGGCGATTGACCTGCGATTGGACAATCCTCAGGCCAGCGCCTTCCGCTTCATCCGCCATCGCCGGCACGCAGAGATCGGCACCGAGGTCGAAGAGATCGTTCTGGATGCGCGACAGCATGGCGTCGATCGCGGCATCTCCCTCCGGCGGCGGTCGACAGGTGGCAAGCCGGGCCAGTCCGATGACGGCGTTGGCTTCATCGACCGTGCCGTAAGCCTCGATGCGCAAATCGAATTTCACCCGGCGCTCGCCGTTGCCGAGTGCCGTCGTCCCGTCATCGCCGGTGCGAGTATAGATGCGATTGAGCACGACCATGGCGGCCTCCGGCGGCGCAATGTCAATGGCCGCGCAGCCACAATACTCCCAGGATGATCAGGATCGCGAGAAACTGCAGCCCGACGCGCCAACGCATCAGGAGCTGTGAAGTATTGGCGCTCCCCCCGCGCAGCATATTGGCCATCCCCAACAGGAGGACGATGAAGACCGCCCCGACGGCGATGCCCACGAAAGTATTCGATGCAGACACCAGGGCACTCCTGCCTATCTCCCGGTGCTTTGACCGGGCAGATAGAATCTCAGACGCGACATCCGAAGTCAGTATCGCCGCAGGAGACGTTCCAGATAGTCGAGTTCTTCTTGCGGTCGCGCCGGATCGGAGAGGCGCTTGCGGAGTTCTTCGAGCACTTGCTGCGCACGCTGGGCAGCGCCCGGTCCGCCATTCAAGATCCCGCCGCGCAGCACGTCGCGGGAATACTGCGACGGCCGATCGAGCGGGTCGCGTCGGTATTGGCGATTGCCGCGCGGATTGCCCTGACCCTCGGTGTCGTCCTCGCCGTTGGCCTCCCCATTCTGGCCGTTCTGCTGCATTTGCTGGGCGAGGCCCTGAGTGCCGCGCCGCAGCGCGTCGAGCGCGCGGCCCTGCGCATCAACGGCGCCGCCGCGATCGCCCTTGCCGAGCGACTGCTCGGCGTCGCCCATGGCGCCTTCGGCATCGTCAAGGCCCTGTTCGCTTTTCATGCCGAACTGCTTCATGCGACGGCGAAGTTCATCGAGCCGCTTGCGCAGCTCCTCCTGGCGACCCTCGAGCCCCTTCATTCCGTCCTGATCGGACCTGTTGTCGGCATTGTCGTCGCCTTGCTCTCCGTCATCGGCCTGGTCTTCGGGCTCCTGCTGTCCCTGCATGCCCTGTTGCCCGGGCTGGCTCGGCTGGCGCTTGGCGTTGCGCTGGCGCTTGCGCTGCTTGCCGTTCTGGAACGTGTCGTCGCGCAATTGCTGCTGCTCGCGCATCATCTGGTCGAGATCGTTGAGCGACTGCTCCATCTCGCGCCCCATCGGATCGCCGTCGCCGTCGGGCCGCGCCGTCTTGAGGTTCTCGAGCAGGCTCTGGAGCTGGTCGAGCATCTGCTGTGCGTCGGCGAGATCGCCGGAACGGGCCATCTCGTCAAGGCGGTCCAGCATCGACTTCAGGTCCTTCTCGCTGACCCAGCGGCCCGGCCGCTGCGAACGATCCGCCTTGCTGTTGCGCTGGGCGCGCTGCGCCATCTCCGCCAGGAACTTGTCGAGCGCCTCACGCAGCTCCTGAGTGAGCTTACGGATCTCCTGATCGGAGGCGCCCCGGTCGAGGGCTTCGCGGAGCCTTTGTTCGGCGGCGCGAAGCGACCGTTCGGCATCCGACAGGTCGCCGTCCTCGATCTGCAGCGCCATCTGCCACAAGAGATCGGCGACGGCGCGAAGATCGTCGTCGTCCTTGGCCCCCTTGAGCCGCACATCGGCTGTGTAGAGCCCAAGATAGATGCTGGGGTCGGGCATGAAGCGCTCCGGCGCGATCATCAGGCCATCGAGCGCTGCCGCGACATGGCCGCGATCGTCGGGCGCCAGCACCAGATTGCGCCGCTGCTCGACGAGGGCCTTGGCCAACGGCTTGACGAACGGGCGCTGCGGCAGCGTGAGCTCGACCGGCTCGCTTTTGCCCTCGTTGCCGCCGCCGTCGTGGGCGGTGAGCGTCATCGTCACGCGCGCCCCGGCCCACGGATGCTCCGAGAGGTCGGCGATGGTCTGGCCCTCGCCGAGACCGCCGGGGGTCGGCGGCAATGTCAGCGCCAGCCGTGGCGGATCGACCAGCGAACGTCCGGTGACGGGCTTGCCCCGCAGAATCGGCTTGGCGAACGTCGCCTCCGCGCTGTT
Source organism: Methylobacteriaceae bacterium (assembly GCA_019233695.1). Lineage (GTDB taxonomy): Bacteria > Pseudomonadota > Alphaproteobacteria > Rhizobiales > Beijerinckiaceae > JAFAME01. The sequence continues at coordinate 27,743 of JAFAME010000313.1, read as the reverse complement.
GACCCCATAATCGTCGTTGATCCTGTAGGAGAGCGTAAGCGAGCCGCGGACGTTCGAAGTCGGCGGCTCGGTGAGCGCAATGGTCGGCGGTCTGTCGGGAATTGATCCGATGTCAAAGGCCGCGAGCGGCTGATCACCGCGCCGCAGAATGAGCCGGGCGTCGCCCTTCAATTCCCAGCGGAACTCGCGATCGCTCGCCTGGCTGGCGGTCTGCGGCTTCGGCAGAGGTTGGCTGGGCGCCGTCGTTTGGGCCGCGGTGACCGCATCGGCGCGCTCGCCGGACTTGGGTGCAGGGGGAGCAACGAGCCCGCCCTCTGCCTCGACTTTCACCTCCGAATCGCCGGACGTGCGGACCACGACGGTTGAGCCGACGGGCGCCTGGACTTTCTGGGCTTGAGCAGGGCCGCCCGCATCGCTTCCTGCACCCGTGCGGGCCGGCAGCAGGATGGGCGGCTTGCCGGTATAGGCCGGCGGATCGATCCACGCATCGATGCGAAAACCCTTGGCCGGTGCCCCGTCCGAGCGCCAGTCGACGGCGGCGGCGACGCGCGCGTATTTTTCCGGTCCTGCGATGAAAGCCGAGGCGACCACCGCGACGAGCGCCGCCGCGCGCAGCGCATATCGGTCCCGCTCGACCATGCGAGGCGAGGGTGCCGCGAGCTTGAGGCGTCGCGCCGCCTCTCCAAGGCGGCGGCGGTGCAGCTGCCACAGGGCCTGGGTGGTCGGATCGTCTCGCGCATTGGCGAGGCGATCGTTGAGGCCTGACGCAGGCCGATGCGGCAGACCCGAGTCGCGGTCGAGACGCGCGAGCCCTTCCTCGCGCGTCGGACGCGCCAGCCGGACAGCCCCGACAAGAATGACAAGCACGGCCACCGCAAACAGGGCGACGCCGATGAGCCGCCCCTGCGGCGGCAGCTCGAGCCACAACCCCAGCCACGAGACTGTCAGGAAGAGTCCTGCAAGCGACAAGAGACCGACGAGCGCCGGCCACAGCCGCTCCCATCCGATCGTGAGCCTGGCTCTCGACGCAAGGCGATCGAGCCGCGGGTTCGCCGCTGCCGGCTTCTCCTCGCTCATTTCGCCTGACGGATCGTCCAACAACCGATCTCCATGAGTCGCAAGCTAGCACGCCGAATCGAGCTTTCCAGTGGCGGATTGCCACCGCTCAACCGGTAAATTCACCGTGAACTGGTGCAAGAGCCGGGCCAATGGGCGCGACCGTTCTCCGTCGCAAGACTATTGCGCCGGCCGCACCGCCTGCCCGCTGGCGGCCGATTCGTAGGCCGCCTCGACGATCGCGAACGTCCGCAGATTGTCGCGACCGCTGGTCTCCGGCTCGCGGCCTTGGCGCAGGCTGTCGAGCCAATGGGCCTGCGTGTGGTAAACGCTGTCCTGTGCGGGATGGACCGGCGGCCGCCAGATGGGCAGAGGCTTGGAGCTGTTTTCGACCGCCAGCTTGCCGTTCGACGTGATGGCGAGCCGGAAGTCCGGCCCGAGCTCGACGGCGCCCATCGTGCCCTCGATGCTGACGAGCGTTTGCGAGGCGAGATCAGGGAGCTTGCGGCTCTCGTAGGTGAAGTCGACGATGCTGGTCGCGCCGTTCGCGTGCCCGAGCATCGCCGTTGCCATATCCTCGCCGCGGATGCGCGGGTCGATGCGGCGATGGCGGGCATAGACCGTATCGACCTCGCCTAGAAAGAACCGTGCCACGTCGAAGACATGAACGCCGAGATCGAGGATGATGAATCGCTCCTCGTCGTAGAGATAGGGCTGCGGCGCCTTGACGTCCTGGCCGGTGCGAAACGAGATCCGCGCCCAGAGCGGCGTGCCGATGACGCCGGTGTCGAGCACTTCGCGAACCCGCCGCAACGGCGGCTGGAAGCGAAAATTCTCATGCACCATCAACGGCACGCCTGCGACTCGACACGCTTCCACCATGGCCAGGCAATCGGCATAGGTCGGGGCGAATGGCTTCTGCACGATCACCGGCAGGCCATCGGCTGCGCACAGCGAGACAAGGCCCCGATGCGACGGCATCGTCGTGACAATGTCGACGAAGTCGGGCCGAGCCTCGCGCAACATGCAGGCGGCATCCGTGAACCAGCGCGCCGCACCATATTTTTGTGCAGCGGCGCGGGCCTTTGCCTCGTCGAGATCGCAGACCGCCGCGATCTCGACGTCCGCTAGCTTGCGCCAGGCGTTGAGGTGGAAGGAAGCGAAATAGCCACAGCCGATGACAGCGACGCGCAAGGCTTTCGGCATGGACTCCTCCGTTCGGCCAGCTTTTGCCGCCGGGGACGATCTTCACGCCCGCATGCGCAGCCCTTGCGGATCGAACAACGGCGCATCAAGGCGCGCGGCGGGGCGGCGCTCGCCGATGATCTCGATCTCGAAGCCGGAGCCGGCGGAGGCGAGTTCCGCAGGCACATAGCCGAGCGCCACCGATTTTGCCACCGTATGGGCGTAGCCACCTGAGGTCACCCACCCGACGACCTTGCCGTCATGCCAGACGGGCTCGTCGCCGAGCGCGTCGGCATCGTAGGCCTCGACCGCGAAGCCTGCGAGCCGCAAGGAGCCACCGCCCGCTTCCTTGGCAGCGGCCGCAGCCGACCGGCCGACAAAATCGTTCTTGCGGAGATCGACGAAACGGCCAAGGCCCGCCTCGAAGGGCCCATAGATCGGGCGGAATTCCCGCGCCCACGTGCCGAACGCCTTTTCGAGCCGAAGCGCGTTCAGGGCACGCCCGCCGAAGAGCCTGATCCCGAAGGCTTGGCCGGCCTCCGACAGGAGGTCGCAGAGGGCGCGCTGGTAGTCGGGTGTGACCCAGATCTCATAGCCGAGATCGCCGGTGAACGAGACGCGTCCGACAAGCGCGGGAACCATGCCGACGTCCATGCGCCTGATGCTCATGAAGGGGAACTTCGGCGTCGAAAGATCCTCGCGCACGAGCTTTTGCAAGAGCTCACGCGAGCGCGGCCCGGCAATCGAGAAACCGACGTACTCCAAGGCGCAGGGCCGGATCGCGACGCCCGCCGGCGGCAAATGCCGGTCGAACCAGCGCAGATAATATTGCTCTGCAGCATAGGTGCAGACGAGGAAGAACCAGTCTTCCGCGACGCGCCCGATGGTGAAGTCGCCGATGAGCTTGCCCGCTTCGTTCAGCATCGGCGTCAGCACCATGCGCCCGACCGCGGGCACGCGATTGGCCATGACGCGCGACAGGAAAGCCGCCGCGCCAGGCCCGGTCACTTCGAACTTGCCGTAATTCGAGATTTCCAGAAGCCCGACCCGCTCGCGCACCGCCCGGCATTCTTCGCCGACGTGGGCGTGCGCGTTCGAGCGCCGGAAAGTCACCTCCTCGGTCGCGGGCACCCCCTTGGGCGCAAACCACAACGGATGCTCGAGCCCGCAATAGTCGCCGAACACGGCGCCTTCAGCCTTCAGCCGGTCGTAGACGGGCGTCATGCGTAGCGGCCGCGCCGCGGCAAGCTCCTCATTCGGAAAGCGGATGCGAAAGCGCCGGGAATAGTTCTCGCGCACCTTGGCGTTGGTGTAGGCGAGGGTCGCCCAGTTGCCATAGCGGGCGACGTCCATCGCCCAGATGTCGGCTCCCGGATCGCCGTTCACCATCCAGTTCGAGAGAGCGAGGCCAACGCCCCCGCCCTGGCTGAAGCCTGCCATCACGCCGCAGGCGACCCAATAGTTCTTGAGCCCGCGGATGGGGCCGACCAGCGGATTACCGTCCGGGGCGAAGGTGAACGGTCCGTTGATGATCTTTCGAATGCCCGCTCTCTCGATCGGCGGAAAATGCCGGAAGCCGACCTCGAGGCTCGGTGCGATGCGGTCGAGGTCGTTGGGCAGGAGATCCTGGCCGAAATCCCAGGGCGTCACCTTTGGCGACCACGGCACGCAATTGCGCTCGTAGGTGCCCATCAGCATCCCGCCGCGCTCCTGGCGCAGGTAGATCTCGCCGTCGAAGTCGATGGCGTGGATGAGCTCCCTGTCGCGCCCCTCCAGCTCCGGCATGTCCTCGGTCAGAAGGTACTGATGCTCCATGGCAAGAACCGGCAGTTCGAGCCCGACCATGCGGCCGACCTCACGCGCCCACAGGCCGCCGGCGTTGACGACATGCTCGGCACGGATGCTGCCTGCCGCGAAGACGACGTCCCATGTCCCGTCGGGGCGCCGCTTCAGGTCGGTGACGCGCGTCTGGCGGTGGACTTCCGCGCCCTTCATCTGCGCTGCTCGGGCATAGGCATGCGTGACGCCATAGGGGTCGACGTGGCCCTCCATCGGGTCGAAGATGCCGCCGACGAAGTGCTGCTTGTCCATGAGCGGGAAGAGAGCTGCCGCCTCCTCAGCCGAGACGAGTTCGAGCTCCATTCCGAGATAGCGGCCGCGCGCCAGCACCATTTTCATCCAGTCGAACCGTTCGGGCGTGCCGGCGAGCATCAGGCCGCCGGTCAGATGCACCCCGCAGGACTGGCCGGAGATCGCCTCGATCTCCTTGTAGAGCCTGATCGTATATTGCTGAAGTTTCGCAACATTTGGGTCGCCGTTCACCGTATGCATGCCGCCTGCGGCGTGCCAGGTGGAACCGGACGTAAGCTCGGCGCGTTCGAGGAGGACCACGTCGGTCCAGCCAAGCTTGGTCAGATGATAAAGAACGCTCGCGCCGACCACGCCTCCCCCGATCACGACGACCTGCGCGTGCGTCTTCATGGCGTCGAACTCCGTGGCTTGGACACCTGCCGGCCCGGACGGCGGGCTGCGGCCTTGATGCCTCGGCGCAACCTAGCGCAGCACGATCATTGCGCCACATTCGATTTTGGCATGGCCATATCGAAGTCGATTGCCGCCCTCACCTCGGCCAACTGCATGAGCGAGGCCGCGCCCGGCGCCCTATGAGCCTCCCGCAGGGAACGATCATCGCCCCGACGGATGCCGGCGGCCTCGGTGCCCATGCGGGCCGATCCGAGGCGCCGATGAAGCACGCGAGCTTCTTGTGGCCCTCGCCGCTGCGCCGCAGGCTGAAGGACGTGGTCTTTACCGGCAGGCAGATGCCGCGCAGGCTCATAGGCTTTGTCTGGCGCATGAGCGCCTGGGACCAGATGTGGCTGACGCTCATCTCGGTGGGCGTGGCGCTGCTTGGCACCGCGCCGATCGAGGTCCAGCGCCGCATGGTCAACGAGGCGATCAGGCAGAAGGACCTCTCGGCCATCAAGACGCTGGCGCTAATCTATGCCGGCCTCGTCGTTGCCCAGGGTCTGCTGAAGCTCGTCATGAACATGTACCGGAGCTGGCTCGGCGCCAACACCATCCGCCTCTTGCGCACCTCGATCAGCGCGCTCGCCCACGAGCGAGGCGAGACGGCGGAGGCTGCGACCAGCCAGGGCGTGAAGATTTCGATGATCATCGCGGAATCCGACGCCATCGGCGGGTTCGTCGGCGACTGCGTGTCCGAGCCGGTTTTGGAGGGCAGCATTCTGCTCGCCGTGTTCACCTACATGCTGATTCTGCAGCCGCTCATGGCGCTTGCCAGCATGCTGATCCTGGCAACGCAGATGGTGTTCGTGCCGATCATCCAGCAAGCGATCAACCGCCGGGTTCAGGCGCGCATCAGAAAGCTGCGCGAGGCCGGCGCCGACGTCATCGCGAGTGAAGAAGCAGCCAACGCCGAAGAGCTCGGCCACGAGGGCCGGTTTCGCGAAGTGTTCCGCCTCGACATGGGCATCTTCACGCTGAAGTTCACGCTGAACTTCCTCATGAACATCACGACGCATATGGGGACGGTGGCCATCCTGAGCCTCGGCGCCTGGTTCGTGGTGGAAGGGCGGACGGAGGTCGGCACCGTCGTTGCCTTCCTCTCGGGCCTTGCCAACATCACCGATCCGTGGGGCGATATCGTGAACTGGTTCCAGAACCTGATGGTCACCAGCGCCAAGTACAAGCTCGTTCGCGATGCCGCCGGGGAGTTTTCAGAGATGCCCAAGGCAAACGCCCCGGACATCTCGGTTGAACCAGGCACGGCGCCGGCGCGGAGTGAACTCGCCCGAGCCGATGAGACCACCGGCGCGTAGACGCCGTATCCACGGCCAACCGAAACAAGGTGCGATTGTCCTGTTCTGAAGGCTATTGATTTGAATGCGCAGGGATGGCAAACTTTGCCATAACACTCGGCTTAACGGTTCCCGGATGGCAAATGCCGACACGCAACATCAGCTTGACCGTCGAACAGGATGCGTTTGTCGAACGCATCGTGAGAGCTGGCGAGTATCAGAACGCCAGCGAGGCCATGCGTGACGCGCTCCGCGCCCTTCGGCAACGGCGGCGAGAAGATGCGCTGAAGCTGAAGGCGTTACGGGCGCGAATCAACAACGGGGTCGATGCACTCGATCGAGGAGATTTTCTGGAAGTGGCCGATGCCGATCTTGATGGCTACCTCGAAGGTCTGACGCGGTCGTCGGACGAACATGCGAGCTGACATGAATGGCAGGCCATCGCCTCTCGCGGCTGGCGCAGGCGGACATGGCAGGAATTCTCGCTGCAAGTGCTGAACGGTGGGGAATCGAGGCGAGGCGCCGCTACGCAGCGGTGCTCGCCGCAGGCATCCGCAAGGTGGCGGCAGAACCGCACGGCTCCACTTCGCGCGAGCGTAGCGAACTCGCCCAGGGAATTCGGAGCCTTCATTTGCGGAACGTCGGTACGGACATCGAAGCCAAGGTGAGGCGGCCCGTACATGTCCTGTACTATCGCGTCGTTCGGCCAGACCTCGTCGAAATTGTGCGGATCCTGCACGAGAGGATGGAGCCAAGTCGGCACATGGATTTGGAGCCGGAAGAATAAGTTGCTGCCAACGGACAGACGTCAGCCCGGGACCTCTTCGAGTTCCGCGATGCCGGGCAGGCCGTCGCAGCAATCGGCCACCAGGAAGCGAAGCAGCGCCCGGGCGCGTTGCGGCTCGACGCGGCAGCGCTGGACGCGCCCCTCGCGCGTCTGCGTCACGAGGCCTGTGGCGACCAGTTGCGCGAGATGGTGCGCGAGCGTGGATTTCGGAATCGCCAGTCGCCGCTGGATTTCGCCGACCGGTAGGCCTTTCTCGCCCGCCTGTATGAGCAGGCGGAACGCCTGCAGCCGGTTCGGATGGCCAAGCTCGGCCAGGCAACGGGCGGCCTCGCCATAGGCAGATTTGTCCACGGACCGCGACCCTCCTCAGCCGCGACCCGGCAGCGACAGGTCGGCCGAAGGTCCGCGCGCATGATGCGTCGCCGGCTCGGCCGAGGCCGGGTCGACCGTTTCGACGAGATCCGGAACGAGGCCGCGCTCGATGCCGATGTCGGCGAGCTGTCCGTTGCTCAAGTGTGCGAAGTCGGCCACGGCGCGCTGATGTCGACGCGCAGCAAGCACGGATTGAGGCAGATGGGCGAGCCAGTGAAACATGTTGCATCCCCGGTATTTTGACTATAGGACCGGAAATATGGTCCTTTTCGCAGATTTCAAGACCGGGGATTTTCCATGACCAGATCGGACGAGCCGCGCGCCACGGGCAGCTGCCTGTGCGGCTCCGTCACGTTCAGCGTCCATGGCCCCTTGCGGGACGTGATCGTCTGCCATTGCCGGATGTGCCGACGGCTGAGCAGCCACGCCAGTGCGTTCAGCGCCTGTGCACCTGGCGATTTGAGGGTTGCGCCGGGCCGCAACCTGCGTTGGTATCGGTCCTCGCCTTCCGCCCGACGCGGCTTCTGCAGCAAGTGCGGCGCCCAGCTGTTCTGGGAGCCGGCGCATGGCGGACACATTTCGATCTCCGCCGGGAGCCTCGACGAGCCGACGCACCTGAAGATCATCGAGCAGATCTTCCTCGACGCCAAAGGCGACTACTACGATGTGGTGACGGCGGCCACAGACGCACACTTGCAGCCGGACAGGCCAGGCATCGCAAAGAAGACCTGAGGGGCGCATCGCCAGTGTTCACCGGGATCGGCCTGATTGCCTTCTGCTGCATCTTCGGCGCCGGACTGGTCGGCTTCCTGCTTGGCCGCAGGCTGCCCGAATCGCACCGGGCGGAGGCGACGCAGAAAATCGTCCAGACCATGATGAACGTGGTCGCCATCCTGTCCGCCCTCGTCCTCAGCCTCCTGATCGCCAGCACCAAGACGGCTTTCGACACGCGGAACAAGGAAATCGAGCAGTTTGCCGCCAGCCTGACGCTGCTCGATCGCGAGCTGATGCACTATGGGGCGGAAGCCAAGGACAGTCGCGACCGGCTGCGCGCCTTCACGGCGCGAAAGATCGCGCTGACGTGGCCCGATCGCGGCCTCAGGCCGATGATGGATGACCCGCAAACGGTCGAGATCCTCGACGACATCGAGGCGCAGGTGCGGGCGGCGACGCCGGTCAACGAGGTTCAGCGGGCCGGTCAGACAAGCGCCCTGCAGCTCATCGGCGAGCTGAAACGCACGAGCCGCCTGCTGGCGGTCCAGCAAAACAGCTTCACGCCGCGCCCGTTCCTCGTCGTCGTCATCTTCTGGCTCAGCGTGTTGTTCCTCAGCTATGCGGTCTTCGCGCCGTTCAACGTCACCGTGCTCGGCGCCATGGTGATCTGCGCGGTTTCAGTGTCCATCGGAATGAACCTGATCTTCGACATGGATCAGCCTTTTGCGGGATTCATCCGGGTGTCCCCTGCCCCCATGCAGCAGGCGCTGGACCAGATGGCGCCCTGAGCAGAAGCCCTCTCCGTGCCTCTTCGCCAACCCCCTCACCCTAACCCTCTCCCCGCAAGCGGGGCGAGGGAATTTCGTGGGCGAGCCGCGCGAAACGGTTGATCAGCCAGGAGCGGAACAGCGCGACGGGCTCGTTGTTCAGATCCTCGGGATGCGTCGTCAGATAATAGCCATAGCCGTCATCGACGCTGACGTCGAAGGGGCGCACTAGCCGCCCGGACGCGATCTCCTCGGGAAACAGGAACGGGTCGACGAGCGCCAGGCCCTCGCCCGAAAGCGCGTATTGCGCGGCAAGCTGCGAGGTATCGACGACGAGGCCCCGCTCGATGGCAAGATCGGGCCGGCCGATGGCGCGCGTCAAAAGCCCCCAGAAATAGTGCCGCGGCCGCTCGTCGAGCTTGACATGGATGAGATCGTTTTCCGCGAGAAGCTCCGCGATGCCGGCGGGCTTCGTGCGCTCGAGGATGCGCGGGCTGCACAGGATCGTCAGGCGCACCATCCACAAAAGATCGTGGATCGCATCGGTGACCCGCGGCTCCGAATAGATGACGGCGATGTCGATATCGCCCTCGACCTCGCCCGTCATGGGCTTCGAGGCGATCTCGAGCGCGAGCTCGGGATGGTCGGCCCTGAAGTCCTTGAGGATCGGAATGGCGAGCTGATGGGCGAAGGTCGTCGGCAACGCAATGCGCAGCACGCGCTTCGGCTTGCCCCGCTCGGTGATAACCTCCGACAGGGCCTGGTCGATGCGGTCGAACGATTTCGTCACGGCGGGCAGGAGATGCTTGCCGGCCTCCGTCAGCACAAGCTGCTGCGGGCGTCGCTCGAACAGGCTCACGCCCAAAAATCGTTCGAGCACGATGACGTGACGGCTCACCGCGCTCTGCGCCACGGTGAGGCTGTTGGCGGCGGCCGTGAAGCTCAGATGCTGGCCCGCCGCCTCGAAGGCGCGCAGCGCATTGAGCGGCAGCCATTTGCGATCCATGCGTCGCGGTTTCAAGGGTGGCCTCGGCGGGTCCATCGGGCAGGCGGCGCAGGTTGGGCTGGAAGCTCCTTGCGATCAAGTCGCGCAGCGCAGGTGCATAGCCCTTCGCCCGGCCACCCCTCCCTCCGGGCGAAGGTTGGGCAGAGCCCCTCACCCGACCCGCGTCTTCGCCAGCATCGCCTCGTCGAGGTCGTAGCCCATGCCCGGCCGGTCCGGCAGCACGATCATGCCCTCGGCATTTACCTGCAGCGGCTCGGCCAGCATGTAGTCGCGGCGGTCGAGGTCCCATTCCGGCGGATCGTAGGGAAATTCGATGAACGGGGCGTCGGCAAGCCCGGCCGTCAGGTGGGCGTTGGCGGCAACGCCGATGCCGTTCGTCCAGGTGTGCGGCGTGAAGACGAGATTGTGCTCCTGGGCCATCAGCGCGACGCGGCGCAGGCCCGTGATGCCGCCGACGAGCGCGGCATCGGGTTGTAGCACGTCGAGGCAGCCCTCGACGATCAGGTCGCGGAACTCGTAGAGCTCGCGCGTCATCTCGCCGCCGGCGATGCGCACGTCCGTCATCTCGCGCAGGCGGAACATGCCCGCGCGGTCGCCGCGGTGCAGCGGCTCCTCCATCCAGTAGACGCCTAGCCTTTCGAGCTCGCGGGCGACCGCGACCGCGTCCTTCAGCGACCAGGGCGCATAGGTGTCCCACGACATCCGCCAGCCCTGATTGCAGTCGACCATCAGGTCGAGCCTGTCGCCGACCTTGGCGCGCACCGCCTCGAGCGCCTTGATATCGGCGCGCCAGTCGCCGCGGTGGAAGCGGATCTTCATGGCCGGAAAGCCCATGCCGGCGTAGGCCTCCGCCGCCTCGGCAAGTGCCGCCGGATGGCGCAGGGTGCCGGAAGACGCGTAGGCGCGCACGCTGCCGGAAAGGCCGCCGATGAGCTTCCAACATGGCTGGCCCGTGATCTTGCCGGCGAGATCCCAGAGCGCGATATCGACCGGCCAGCAGCGGCCGCCGTGGAAGCTGATGTTGTTGAGGATGCGCCTGTGCCGCTCGATGGCGAGCGCATCCTGCCCGACGAAGAGAGGCTCGTGGCCTTCGAAGCCGAGCATCATGTCGCCCGAGCCAATACCGGTGAGCCCGGCGTCGGTACGGACGCGGACGATTGCGGCATCGAAGGTCGTGCGCGGCCTCGTATCCCAGCTCGCGTTGAAGGGCGGATCGAAATGAAGCCGGTGGCGGGTGATCTCGATGTCGGTGATCGTGATTCTCGGGACCGAAGCCGGAAGCGAAATCGACGGATCGGTCATCTGGCGGCCGTCATGCCACCGAAAGCACATTGTCGGCGAACGCGAGAAGGTCGGCCTCGGAGACGGCCCGCCGGTTTGCGGCTCGCATTGTCGCGTTCTCCGGACGTGCCGCCTGGGCCGCAAGAATTTCCGGCGAAATGCCGGCAAATTCGTCGGCAATGGCGACCTTGAGGCCGATTGAGCGCAGCAGCTTCTCGTAGGCCGCAACGAAGGCGGATGCCTCCGGGTCTGCCCCCATCGCCAGCGCGCAGGCGGCAAACCGATCCTCGTTGTCCTCGATGCTCCACGGCAGGCTCGCGAGCATGGCGATCCCGACGGCCCGGCCGTGATGAATGGGTCGAAGCGATCCCATCGCGTGGCCGATCGCATGGGCAATCGCAGTGCCGCAATTGTCGATGGCGATGCCGGCGAAGGTCGCGGCGCGCTGCACCGCCGCTCGCGCCGCAAGGTCCCGCGGATGCTCGACCGCGCGCGACAGATGTCCGGCAACGAGCCTGATGGCCTCATGGGCGAAGATGTCTCCGAACGGGTTGGCATTGCGGTTGGTGGCGGCTTCGACAGCATGGACGAAGGCATCGATGCCGGTTGCCCCGGTGAGATGGGCCGGCAGGCTGACCGTGAACTCCGGATCGAGCACCACCTCGTCGGCCTTGAGCGCGTCACCCCAGAGCCAGACCTTGGCGTGGTCGGCGCGGGTCAGGATTGCGGTCCGCGTCGTCTCCGATCCGGTGCCCGAAGTCGTCGGGACACAGATCTTCGCCAACGGCCGTTGCGGCAATGGCGCCCGGCCAAGCTCATAGGCGAGCACGGAGCGAGGATCGGGGGCGATCGCTGCAACCGCCTTGCCGAGATCGAGCGCGGAGCCGCCGCCGACCGAAACGACGATGGAAGCTCGCGCCTCGCGCGCCGCGGCCGCCGCACGGTCGGCCTGGGCGATGGTCGGGTCGCTCTTGAGATCCGTGAACAGGATCACGGCGAGCCCGGCTTTGGCGAGGCTGGTGCGCACCTCCTCCACGAGGCCGGTCGCGGCGAGGCCGGGATCGACCACGAGGAACGCGTTCTGCACGTCGCCTGCGAGCGCAGCGGCAATCGGGCCCACCTGCCGATGCGCGCCGGCGCCGGCCGTCACCCGCGGCACGCCGGCCAGTTCGTGAATGCGCATGGGCTGTCAGGTCTCCCGGGTCTTCCGATGCGGCGAAGACGGATTCGGCACCGCATGGTTGGAAAATCGAATGAGCCCGCAACCATGATTTGGCGATGGTACGATCGCAAAATTCTATGCGACAGTTGCCTACCCGCCGGCCGCGCCCGGGTGCTCGCGTCTGAACAAACTCGGGTCTGGACAGGCCCTGAGGCCGGCTTCTAGGGTGCCGCGGTCTGGAGCTTGAGACATTCGCGCGCACAACGAATCAGGCGCGCTTTGCAACTCGGCCCAGGCGCATCAAAAGATGTCAGACAGGGAGGAAGATGATGAGGCAAGCAACCTATGCCATCGTTGCCGCAGCCGCATTGCTGTCGTCGGTCGGCACGCCGACCGGCCGAGCCGCTGCCGCAGAGAAAACCTACAAGATCTATCTCTCGAACAATTTCGTTGGCAACGACTGGCGCCAGCAGATGCTGCGCAGCGCGCAAGTCGCAGTGAAGAAGCCGCCCCTTGCCGGCCGGGTCGATCTGACGATCGAGAATGTCGAGACCTCGACGCAGGCGCAGATCACCTCGCTCGCCAACATCATTCGCGCGCGTCCCGATGCCATCGTCGTCGACGCCTCGTCGGGGACCGCTCTCAACCCGACGATCGAGAAGGCATGCGCGGCCGGCATCGTCGTCGTGAGCTTCGATCAGGACGTCACCGCCGATTGCGCCTACAAGCTCGAATCCGATTTCGACGTGATGGCCAACAATCAGGCCGAGTGGATGGCCGCGATCCTTGGCGGCAAGGGCAAGGTGTTGATCGACCGCGGCCTTGCCGGGACGCCGATCTCCGAGCGGTTCGTCAAGAACTTCAACGACATCCTCAAAAAATATCCGGGCATCGAGGTGATCGGCTATTTCAACGGCAACTACTCGCTCGGCCCCGAGCAGGCGGGCGTTGCAGCCCTCCTTGCCGCCCATCCCCAAGTCGACGGCATCTTCTCGCAGGGTTACGGAACAGGCGCGATCAAGGCGTTGCAGGACGCCGGCCGGCCCCTGGTGCCGGTCGTCGCCGCGGCGTTCAATGGCACCGCCGTGACCTGTGCCCAGACCGCGGGTGCCAAATGTATCCTCGGCGCCAATCCGCCCTATCTCTCGGCCGAGGCGATCCGCCTGGCGGTCAATGTCCTCGACGGCAAGAAGCCCGCCTCGACGACCGTCCTCTTCAACTCGCCAGGGCTGACCACCGATCCAGTCGAGGCCAAATATGCCGCGAACTCGACGGTGCAGAAGATCGATCTCGGCAGGAACGCGTTTCCGGACCTTGCGCCCGGACTGTCGCTGCCGATTTCGCCCGACTGGGTCGAGATCACGCCGAAGGAAGCATCCGGCCAATAGACCGCTCCGGCGCGCTTCCCTTGGGCTGGCGGCGGCGGCTCACCGCCGCGTCGCCGCAAGCGAGCTTGCGATGATCAGCGCCGAGCCTGCAATCGTCGTCAAAGCCGGCGTCTCCGCAAAGAAAACATATCCGAACACGGCGGCATAGATGAGCGACGTGTAGTCGGCCGAGGCTAATATGGCTGCAGGCGCCATCCCATACGCCCTTGCCAACAGGAGGTGTCCGAGGACGCCAAAGACGCCGAGCGCGATGAAGGCGAGCATGTCCACCGAGATCAGGGCCGGCCATGTGACGGCCGCCGCAAACGGCAGGAGGCAGGCGAGGATCAGGCAGCAGCCGACGTTCTGCACCGCCACTATGGTGACGGGGTGGTCGCGTGTCGCCCGCGAGCGCAACAGTACCAGCGACAGGGAATAGGTGAGCGTCGAGAGAAGGACGGCGGCGGTGCCCTCCAAGGCCCGGACGGAAAGGCTCGGCCCGGTGAACTTCGGCGCCACGATGAGCAGCATGCCGGCAAGCCCGACACCGAGCGCGACGATGATGGGGGTGCCGACCTTCTCGCGCAGCAGAAGGGCGCCGAAGAGCACCGTGAAGCACGGCGCCAGCAGCGCAAGAGCCAGCGTCTCGGCCAGCGGCAGCCGGGCGAGCGCATAGAAGAAGGCGACGACCGTCGCCGCGCCGAGCATTGCCCGCCAGGTGTTGGCGAGGATCGTGGAAAGGTGCGGCCGCGGCGGCTGCACGACCGCGAAAGTCGCAAGGATTGCCAGCGATCCGAAAGCAAAGCGCAGCACCGCGATCTGCAGCGTCGCATAAGTCGCCGCCTGCGCCTTGACCACAGCGTCCATCGCCGACAACAGCCCGACGGCGAGGACGGCAGTGGCGAAGGCTCCTCTCACGGAGCCGTGCACGGAGATTGCCTATGCTGGGCTGTCAGCCTTGCGCAAAAGGATCGAGACGCCTTCAAGCCGGTCGGCCTCACGGTAGCTCTGCAAAAGCCGGGCAAGCTCGTCATGCTGTACGATCCATTCCCGCCACCGGTCGTTCTCGACGAGGATCAAGTCGGGCCGATTGGCGATGATGTCCTCGCGCAACATGTCGTAATCGAATTTGACATAGGACTCGATGCGGCTGCGGCGGCCGGCGTCGGGAGGCTCGTCCTGCAGCAGGGTCTCGGCGTAGTCGGTTATCCATAAGCTGCACTGGCGCCCGACCCAGCGGCCGCCGAGTTCGCGTGTCAGCGGATGCCCGAGCCCAAGGCGATCGCCGATGACGATGACCTTGGGATTGGGCGGCGCCACGCGCCTTGCCGCCTCGACGAGACCGGCCGTCTCATGATTGACCTGAAGCCACATCATTGCGATGCCGGCAACGATCACCAGAACGCCGGCAGCGAGCGCGGGCCTGATCACCGCTGCCGCGCGCCGCTCACCTTGGGACCACCCGGCGATCCCGTCGGCGATCGAGCGGCCGCATGCCAGAAGCGCCAGCGCCACGGCCGGGTATCCCTGGTAGGGCGAGCCTTTGTCCTGGATCAGGAAGGCGATCATGAAGCCGCAGGCGGCAAGCTTCAGCACCCGTGTCATCGGCGCCACGGGACGCTTGCGGTCGAGCACCAGCGAGATCACGAGGATGATCGCAAAAAGGCATGAGGAAGGGTTGCCCAGAAGCTCCGTCAAGGGGAGACGATTTGGAAGATAGATCTCGGTTGCGAGCGGCAGCATGACCCTGAGGAAGGCCGGGAAGAAGATGATTATGCTCGCCGCATAGGCGAGCGCCACGCCGCCGGCCGTCACGGCTTCCACTGTGAAGAGGCCGCTCACAAAACCTCTGAGGCCGCGCCTCGAGCGCGCCGCGGCATAGGCAAGCGGCAGGGCGAGCGCGAAGACGAAGAAGGGTTTTATCGCAATCGCGATGCCACCGCCTAGCCCCGCCAGGACGGCCGAGATGAGACCGACCCTCGCGCCCCGCACTCGTGCGGCGCAGGCGGCGAGCATCGGCAGCACCGCAATGGCCGCGATATGATCGCGCTCGCCAAAGGCGTAGACCGGAAAGATCAGGAGGACGAAGAGCGCAAGTGCGAGCGAGAGAGGCGCGCTCGCGGCGGCGGAAGATCCGGCCGCCGCGAGGATGCGCGAGACGAGCGCCAGACTGGCGAGGGTGGCGAGGATGACAAGCGACGTGACCACCGTCTCGGGCGGAATGCGTAGCGCGCGCCCGATCAGGACGGCGGGAAGGTACATCAGGATCGAGATCGGCGGATTGACCTCGACCACATCGACGTAGGGCGTGGCGCCTGCCAGCACCTTGTCGCCGATGGTCAGGAGCCACGAGACGTTCGCGCATGTGCCGGCAAAGGCGCGCAGGATGATCGCCAGCGCGAGCACCGACAGGGGCAGCCCATACTGCCGCACAAGCGCGACCGTCGGCGACGCGCGCGCGATGCGGCTGGAAGCTGAGATGTCGGAAACGGCCCTGTCGGTCATGGTGGCGACGGTTCGGTGGCGAAATGCGCCTCGCGCGATAGCGGACGAAAGCTAAGGAATCCTGTTCCCGATGACGGAGTCGGTCCTCGGGAGCCTACGCTTTCCGGCCGTAGGCAACGTATTGCGCGCCGAGCGGCAGGAATTTCAGCCGTCTCTCGACGCTTTGGATTGCCGGCGCGGCGAACGGGGTGAAGAAGAGAAACTCCCTGCCGACATCGCGGAGGCCGCAGGCGGCAAGGATCGAGGCCATGCGGGGCGGCGGCAAGAGGACCGCGTCGTGGTCGAACGAGCAGCGGCTGACGGCAAGCCGCGTGAGGGGATTCCAGGGATTGTGCTCGAAGACGAGGAAAACACCGCCCGGGCGGATGACGCGACGCGCCTCGCCGACGAACTCGTGCCAATCGTCGGCCGGCACGTGGTGCATGACGCAGATCGTCATGGCAGCATCGAAGGTATCCTCGGCAAAGGGCAATCGATGCCCATCGTAAGCTTGGTAGCGCACGTCCGAACGGGCGGACTGCGCCAGCCCGAGCGCCTCCTGCGACACGTCGACGCCGGTGATCCGGCCGACGCCGCCGAGGTGCGGATGAATGAGTCCGATGCCGCAGCCGATATCCAGAAGATCGATCCTTCGCGGATCGCCCACGAGGCGGGTGAGAAGATCGATGGCGCGCCCGGCCTTGCCGATCGTGAAGAAGCTCTGGTCGAGACCCGAAAACCGGATCGAGCTGTTCACTTCGGCCGCATAGTCGGGATAGGCCTCGCACGCCCAATGCAATGGCTGTCCCCCTGGGTCCGCATCCCTCGACTTCAGCCCCTGTCCGGCCATGCCTGTCACCCGCGCGACGTCCTGCTCTCGGGTGCGACCAGGTCGATGGCACCCGGCGAGCCGGGGCGCGCGAACCGCGGCTCGATGTCCGCCCGGCTCTCGAAGCCAATAGCCTTGTCGATCAGATAAAGGGGTCGGCCTTTCACCTCGTTGTAGATGCGCCCGACGTAGAGACCCATGATGCCCGTCATCAGCATGTTGATGCCGGAGAGGAGCGCCGTGATGATGATGGTCGAGCTCCAGCCCGGGACGAGATCGGCGTGGCTCAGCGCGAGGCCGATGACGCACGCGGCAAAGAGCATTGCCAACGCCGAGACGCACACGCCCACCCACAGCGCCAGCCGCAAGGGAGCGTCCGAGAAGCCGACGATGCCGCTCGCGGCAAGGCTCAGCATCTTGCGCAGGGGATATTTCGTTTCGCCCGCCGCGCGCAGCGGACGATCGAAGGTGACCGCCGTCTGCCTGAAGCCCATCCAGGCGAACATGCCGCGCACGAAGCGGTCCTTCTCGCGCATCGTCGAGAAGGCATCCAGCACCTTGCGGTCGATGAGACGGAAATCGACGACGTTTGTCGGAATTTCGATCGAGGCGAGCCGGCCGGCAAGCCGGTAGAACAGGTTTGCCGTCGCCCGTTTGAAGCGGCTTTCGCCCTCGCGGGTGAGCCGCTGCGCATAGACGATCTCGAAGCCCTCCTGCCATTTGGCGATCATTTCGAGGACGACTTCGGGCGGATCCTGAAGATCGCCGTCCATGACGATGACCGCTTCGCCGCGGGCGCGATCCATCCCGGCAGTGATCGCGACCTGGTGCCCGAAATTGCGCGACAGGCCGATGTACTTGTAGGCCGGATTGGCGCGCGCCAGCGCGGCAAGCACGATGGAGCTGCAATCGCGGCTGCCGTCATCGACGAAGATCACCTCCGCTGCCGCATCCAGCCGCGCCAGGAGCTGATCCAGGCGGTGCAACAGGAGCGGCAACACCGCCTCTTCGTTGAAGATCGGGATGACCAGCGAATATTTGGGGCGCAATCCCGGGCTCTGAGGCACGGCGGCACCTTCGCGACGCACGGATCTGGACCTGAGCCGTCGGACGGCCGCGGTCCGGAGCGAGGCAACAGGCTGCATCATGCCTCGCGCCGGTTACCGTCGCGTTGACGAACCCCTAGAAAAGCAAGCTCATGCCGCCGCTTCGCGCTGGTAGTCTTTCACATCCGAGAAGGCGATCTTCGGCCAGCGCTCCTGCTCGTAACGCAACGTGAAGGCCGAGGTCGCGAGGAACACCGGCGCACCGTCAAGATCGACGGCCATCGAGGCCGGAAAGGCGCCGGCAAATCTTTCGAGCTCGTTGCGATCCTCCGAGGCTACCCAGCGGCAGACCTCGAAACGGGTGGCCTCGAAGGCGACCGCAAGCCCGTATTCCGCCTGCAGCCGTTCGGCCAGAACGTCGAGCTGCAATGCCCCGACCACGCCGACGATGGCGCCCGAGCCGTCGGTCGGCAGGAACACCTGCACGACCCCCTCCTCGGCCATCTGTTGCAGGGATTCGCGCAGCTTCTTGGCCTTCATCGCGTCGGGCACTTTGGCCCGGCGCAGGATTTCCGGCGCGAAGCTCGGCACGCCGCGAAAGACGATGTCCTCGCCTTCGCTGAGCGTATCGCCGATGCGCAGGAGGCCGTGGTTCGGGATGCCGACGACATCGCCGGCATAGGCCTCCTCGGCGAGCGAACGAGCCTGGGCGAAGAAGAACTGCGGCGCGGTCAGCGCGATCGACTTGCCGGTGCGCACGAGCCTGGCGCGCATGCCGCGTACGAGCTTGCCCGAACAGACGCGCACGAAGGCGATGCGGTCGCGGTGGTTGGGGTCCATGTTCGCCTGAATCTTGAAGACGAAGCCCGTCATCTTCGGTTCGTCGGCGCGCACGAAGCGGCTTGCCGCTGCGCGGCCCTCCGGCGCCGGCGCGAATTCCGTCAGCGCCTCGATCAGGTCGCGCACGCCGAAATTGCGCAGCGCGCTGCCGAAGAACACCGGCGTCAGGTGACCTTCGAGGAACGGCGCCCGATCAAAGGGACGGCAGGCCTCGACGGCGAGCGCCAGCTCATCGACGAAAGCCGCGCGCTCGTGCTCGGGCAGGAGTTCGGCAACGGAGGGATCGTCCGGCCCGTTGACCCGCTTTTCGGCGCC
This sequence comes from Methylobacteriaceae bacterium, assembly GCA_019233695.1. Lineage (GTDB taxonomy): Bacteria > Pseudomonadota > Alphaproteobacteria > Rhizobiales > Beijerinckiaceae > JAFAME01. The sequence continues at coordinate 8,714 of JAFAME010000313.1, read as the reverse complement.
GTCCACGTCGATCCGCCGCACGAGGTTCCGCCGCATGTCGAAAGTGCCGGCAAAGCTGCGGCCGCGGCCAAGCGGCCAGGTGACGGGCGAGGTGTCGAGGGCGAGCGTCTTCTCGATCTCGTCGAGCAGGTCGAAGGGATCGCGGCTCTCGCGATCGAGCTTGTTGACGAAGGTGACGATCGGAATGTCGCGCAGCCGGCACACTTCGAAGAGTTTTCGGGTGCGCGCCTCGATGCCCTTGGCGGCATCGATCACCATGACGGCCGAGTCGACCGCCGTCAGCGTGCGATAGGTGTCCTCGGAAAAATCCTCGTGACCGGGCGTGTCGAGGAGGTTGAAGACGCAGTCGCCATATTCGAAGGTCATGACCGAGGTCACGACGGAGATGCCGCGCTCGCGCTCGATGCCCATCCAGTCGGAGCGGGTCTTGCGGCGCGTCGCCTTGGCCCGCACTTCGCCGGCAAGCTGGATGGCGCCGCCGAACAGCAGCAGCTTTTCGGTGAGCGTGGTCTTGCCGGCGTCCGGATGCGAGATGATCGCAAAAGTGCGCCGCCGGGCGACGGCGTCGTCGAGTGAGGGCATCTGATGCGGCGCTCGGGTTCGGGGAACAGGCTTTGCGCAGTTAGCGAATGGCGCGCCGGCGCGCAATGGGCTGGCGCACACCGAGCTGGTCTAAGGCGGCCAGGAAAGTGAAAAAGTAAAGTGTCACCCCAATGGCGCGCAATGGCCGGCGCGAAGTAATCCATCCGTTGATTTTCCTCACTTTATTTGGAATTGTTTTGTAAAAAGTTCGACGCCTGCCTGCCGCTGGCCTCGATGAAGGCAGCATCGAACGCCCGGATCGCGAACCTGCGCCGTGCGCGAGCCCGGCGCTCATAGCGATCGAGCGCGGCGAGCTCATGCAGGCACCCGACGACCATCGATGCGGTCGTCTCGCCCGGATCGTAGCGCGGCTTCTCCCCGAATTTGTCGAACCGGTAGCGGCGCACCCGCTGCAGATCGATCTCGGCCTCGGCCAGGCGCAAGGCGGCGCCGAGAAGCCCAGGCTCGGCCTGCGGCCCCGCGATCTGGCGGGCCAGCTCGGCGACTGCGGCCGCGCGCGCCGGATCGACGAGAACCGGCAGGGTCAGCCCATGGCGCAGCGCGTTGCGCGCCACGCGGCGCCTGCCGCCTGGCGTTTTCGGTCCGGTCCTGGCGCAGTCGGCGGATTTGGCCGCGGGCTTCGGCTCGCCGCTCATGCGCCCCCGCCGGCCTCGGCGCCGGCAGGATCGGGGTCGGGCGGCATCGCCGGCACCACGACCTCGAACTCCGCCTCCTCGACCGCCCGGCGCAGGTCGCGCGCCAGCACGGCGCGATGCCGGTCGATCTCCTGCAGGGCGGCGCTGCGGCGCTGCTCGGTCGCGGCCATCAGCCGGTCGAGGCGCTCGATCGTGTCGAGCATGACAACGAACGTGTGCGCCGCCACGTGCTCCATCGTCAGCCCGGCCGAGGCGAGGGATTTCTCGACGAGCCGCATCGTGCGGCGATGGCCGCGGGCCCAATTCTCGCTGACGTAGCGCGGCGGGTAGGCGCAATAGGGCGACGCGATCCGCTCGATCCCTCGATAAGTCGTCGCCTCGAGGAGGCGCGCCTTGACGCGCCGCAGCCGCAAGGCCTCCCACAGGAGAAGGACGACGTCGGCGACCAGTATCTCCTCGATCACGTCGGCCGGCTTGACGCAGGCGGCGATGCGCTGGTGCAGCGCCTCGAAGTCGGCCCGGCTCTCGCCGGCAACGAGGGCCGCCGGATCGACAAGCCCCGGCAGGACGGCCGTGCCGCCGGCGCGCGAGGCAAGGGCCGGGATGCGGGAGGCATCGGACATGGCAAACTCCACTGTCGCCGCTCCCTTGGCAGGCGCCGGGAGGGCGGGAAGGCGACAGCGTACCATGTTCTCGTTTTGTTCGCAACGGGGATAGTGGATAATCATAACTCCGGAGCGAGCCACGCTTTTGACCTTCGCCAAATGACAGTCGCGAAGAGTCAGAAGGACGGGAGTCAGATATTGACCTCACTTGTGACCACGGTGGGAACAAGGACTGTGACAGCTTAAAAGATGAGGTGGTCTGACGTGAAAAAACCCTATCAACGCCAGTTGGGGATGAAGGTACGTAACGAAAGAGTATAGTCGGGTTCTCTACACGAGTTCGAAGTGGTGGTTGGAGATATTCCAATGGTCGGACACCGCGCCCAGGTCAGTTCCTCCGGTCTTGAGACCATTCGTGAGCTCCCAAGTCCCAAGGTCACCATTGGTGTTGAGCCATGGGATAAGGCTATTGCCATTCTGATCGAAGGTGCCTACTCCTACATTGTGCCAATTCAGAGAGACAACGCCTAGGTCGGTACCGCCGCTCTTGAGACCGTTGGTTATTTCCCAGGTCCCCACATCGCCATTGTCGCTGCGCCACAGGATGTCGCTTGTGCCGTCATGATTGAAGTCACCGACGCCCACCACGTGCCAGCTTAACGGCACTACACCGAGGTCCGTCCCGCCAGTCTTCATCCCATTGGCGATCTCCCACGTCCCAAGATCGCCATTATCGTTGCGCCACAGGATGTCGCTCGTCCCATCACCGTTGAAATCGCCGACACCGACAATGTGCCATGCGTTCGGCACCACACCGAGGTCTGTGCCGCCCGTCTTCAGGCCATTGGTGATCTCCCACGTCCCGACATCGCCGTTATCGTTCCGCCACAGAATGTCGCTCGTGCCGTCGTGATTGAAATCGCCCACACCCGCGACGTGCCAGTTCATGGGCACGACGCCTAAGTCGGTACCGCCGCTCTTGAGACCATTGGTGATCTCCCACGTTCCCACATCCCCATTGTCGTTGCGCCACAGGATGTCGCTTGTGCCATCATGATTGAAGTCACCCACACCCACCACGTGCCAGCTTAACGGCACCACGCCAAGGTCGGTCCCGCTGCTCTTTTGTCCGTTGCTGAGTTCCCATGTCCCCAGGTCACCATTGTCGTTGCGCCACAGGATGTCGCTTGTGCCGTCGCCATTGAAATCCCCGGAGAAACCAAGGTTCGTTGTAATGTCAGGTTGAGGCAGGACCACCACCCCCAAGGGTTGAGATGGATCGAGAACAACATTGATTGAATCGCCGGGTTGAACGCCGTCCAGGCGAGCAACGGTCACCCAGTTCGGGCCGTCACCGGAGCCGGTCGGGTCTACCTGGACTGTCGCAAAGGTGCCGCCCGGGTCTTCGATGACGTGCACGAGTTCCGAAATCGGCAGGCCATTGCCTTGGTTGTACGCCACAGACAAAATGGCGGACAAATCGATTTGGTCACCTTGACCGGAATTGAACGAGCCACCGCCTTGATCGTAGTTGGTTATGTCCGCGGACACATGGAACTGAGCGCTTGCGAGCGCTGCCGCGTCAAAAACGAAGGTGTCGTTGCCGGCGCCCCCGACGATTGTATCGCTGCCGCCGCCTCCATTGACGGTGTCGTTGCCGTTCCCGAGGATGATCGTGTCGTTTCCGGTTCCCGCATCGATCGTGTTGTTGCCGTCGCCGACGACGATATGAGCATCTCCCGCCCCGGTGATGATTGTATTGTTGCCTTGACCGGCGTTGATGGTCAGCGCGGCGGCCGTTGTGGCATCCTTCACGAAAATGGTGTTGCCGCCACCCGTTTCGTTCACCACATCGCTGCCGCTGCCCAGGGCTACGATGTCGCCACCTAGGCCAGAGCCCGTGATCGTCAAATTGCCGTTGCCGGCGTCAAGAAAATCGAAGCTGTGATCTACAGTGATGGAGGTTTGTCCCGGACTAGGAGTTTGAACCTTCGGTATCGCCCCATCCAAGTGCTGGATCGTCCCATCTCCATAGATAATCGCCTGAATATTATAGAGAGTACCAACGCTGTAGGTGGTCCCGCCACCAATTGCATATTTCAAGATCGTTCCACCTTGACCATCAGAACTCTCAACATAGTCGGCGGGACTAAAAGGGACAAAGAGTACGTTATACCCCCCGCCACCGTCGATCACTCGGTCCCCCGCGGCAATCAGACTATTTAAGCTACTCAAATGAATCTGATCATTGCCATCGCCGCCAACAACAAAGTTGTCTGACGCCAGAGGAGCAAGCTGTTCAAACGGAGCCGAAGGATTGCCTGGCATTATTTGCACGGTGTGTCCGGTGTAAGGCGTCCCAGCCACGAGCGAAGCCGCCAACGCCGTTTTCGAAAAATAGTTTTTGGAGTCCTGTGCCAGTTTCACCAGCCATTCCGTATCAGAAAAGTAAGCCCCACCAGCCCCTGGATCATATCCCATCAAATGTGACTCAATAGCTCCATTTACCTGAGTGCTGTGAATTAATATCTCGGCGCCAGCTTGCTTTTGAAGTACTGTGAAGTGCTCCGTGCCAGGAACAGGGTCATTGACATGTTCAAAGTCCTCCATGTTTGCGTTAGAGGGGGTAATTTCGGCGCCTGGGCTGCCCCAGGTAAATCCCTTCACGCTCGAAGGCGGAAGCCCCAAGTTCTCGTTCATAAAAATTTGAGCAAACGCGCCTCCCAGGCTGTGACCGGAAACGAGTACTTGGCTAATATCATTCCCCGTGATGTACTGCTTGATATAATCGATCAACGGATAAAAGTTATTTAAATACGCGCCGACAAATGGGAAATAATCGGGAATGTCCCCTATCTGATCTGTTCCTCGAAACGCTATTGAAAGAGTGGGCACCTGATTTACTATGCCTACCATTACGCTCGCGTTTTCATCATTTAATAAGCTTATGGCATCATATTTACCATCCGTATAGGTGTAATGACCTCCATCTGTCAGTCCGCTTGGCGCGATACCAAGCTCGATTGCTGACAGCGGATGCCAATTCCGCGACACTTCGTCGAAGTTGTAGTCGTGATAGGCGTCAGCTGCGAGTGCCGCCATCTCGTCGATTAAACTTCCACCCGTCAAACTCCCACCCGTCAGAACTACCTGGTTTGTCAGCGGGTTTGCAAATTGCACCTTTTCAACTTCGCTGGTCGTGATCGTCACCGGCGGCAATCCGGTAGGGTGGTTGGCCGTATTTTTTACCGAAATCGTTGTCGTCGTCGTTGTCCAGTTGGCGCCAATCTTCGTTTGAAGTGTGTAGTCGTTCGGCGACCCAGGAAGGAGTATCGTGTCTTGCAGGCCTGAATTCGTCTGAAACGAAGCGTGGCCACCTACGATCGTTTGCGCCGTGGGAGCCTGGATCGAAAAGCCCGCGAAATTGGCAAAGGCGCCGTGCTGATAATCGAACCTGTCCTGCCCGCTACCGCCGGTCAGGGTGTCATTCCCAGGCGAGCCGTAAATGATATCCTGGCCTGACCCTACAAGGATGCTATCGTTTCCGTCCCCTCCTGTAATCCGGTCATTGCCGTTCCCTGCGACAAAAGTTTGCGCTGGATCCCAGGTGACGGTGCCTATCCGTTGGTAGTTCGCAACGTTGGGTAGCGTGACGACATCGTTCCCATCCAATGAGTGGTACAAGTCGGCGCCGGCGTTGATGGCTGTGATCTGGTCGGGAAGCAAATTGTTAAAATCGACCTGGTCACTACCGGATGTGAAAAGAAAATTGACCGTACTGTTTGCCGTCGCCGTCGCGGTGCCGGGGGCATCATCGCTCATGGTCACTATGACAACATACTGCTCGGTCGTTGCGGTCGAATAGGTGTGGGCTCCTGAGACCTGGAATACGCCGTTCGAGCCCGATACCGTACCAACCGTTAACGGTGTCCCATCGCCCCAATTGATCGATGCCGTGAAATCGCCGACCGCGCTGACTGTATCGGTGTCGCTAAAGGCCGCCACCACACCGTTAAATAATTCATTCGAGGCTGCCTTGATTGTCATGCCGTGTGGCGCCAATTGATCATTCTCGCCGATCGCTACGTTGCCGGCTGGCGCAATCTGCGTATTATCGGACGAGCGGGTGATCGTTACTGTGAGGGAACTGGTGCCTTCGTCGGCGTAGGTATGGCCGCCGGAGACCGAGAACGATCCATTTGAGCCGGTCACCGTGCCACTCGCTGACGTCCCATCGCCCCAGTTGATGGTCGCTGCAAACCCCCCCGCGACATCGGTGGTGTCGGAGTCGGTGAAAGTGGCCACAGTCGTGTCGGCCGCCATCGTTATGTGTTCCGTCGCACTGCCGAGGACAACTTGGCCCGACAGTGCAGATCCAAATCGAATTCCGTTAATCTCATTGATATTAACCACGCTAACCGTTCCAGAAAATGTCAAGAATGTTGATTCAATTGCCTTTACTGTTACGGCGGCGCCAACCTCCGCCCTTATCGTCGGATCACCTGGTTTCCAAATAATCCTTCCACCGACGTCATCTATCTCAAGAATATTGACCCCATTCAGCTGCAAAGTGCTGAAACCAGATCCGCCATCTATGTAACCTCCAATCACGTCAGGGCCACTGGAAACGTAGTTAAGCGGGTAATCAACTATAACGTTATGACCAGCACCTCCGTGTATTGTATTTACACCGGCCACGCCGTCTATATGATCGTTACCTGCGGCATTGATCGTGTCGTCACCCAGGTTTCCATACAGGTCAGCGTCCCCTTGTCCTCCGATAACTGTCAGCGGAAACGTGGTGTCAGGCATAGTGCCGGCGGAAATGATCTCCTGCGATGGGTCGGTTTGGGGAAATGGTGTCAGGAACGAGGCGTCCAAGGTCATCCCGCTCCAAGAGCATGCCAAATTGCCAGAAAGGTCCCTAATGTCTATTTCGTTCACAATACCGTGTAGGCCTGGATTCGAAGCACCAAAACTAGAAAATAAATTTGATCCAAGTATCGTTATGGTGCCGTAGTGGGTAATAGGCCCACCCTGAAAAAAGCGCTGGCCACTCATCAACTGGATTTCACTTGACGTATATATGGATATGTCTGAGGCGTATCCGCCCAAGAGATTGCTATCGCGTGTAAAGGACGGGTCAAAAATCTGAAATGTGGCCGCCTGCGACTGAGCACTGTTAGGTTTATCTCCGCTGCCGCTGCCTCCGCTTCCTATACCTGTGCTGCTCGTGGCCGGACTAACCACTGGGGCGGTCGTGTGGATGCGAACAGATTCACTAAATGGCGGTGACGTGAGACAACAACTTGCTTCAGTATTGTGTAGATATACTGTAGAAGTATCTTTGTTACCGTCGCTTTGGACCTCATCATTGATAGACGTGGCAACACGTATGAACTGATCGCTTTTGAGGTCTGCCGCGATGGCCTCGACCATCCCAACGGGTGCGTGGGGATGAAGAGTTCCGTTTAAAGAGGATGATCCGGTTTCGGCGACGTTTTCCGAATAATATGAAAGCGTTGATTCACCGGCTCCGTTTATCTGCAGAGCGGAACACGCGGTCGGCACACCCGATAGATCCGGGTCATTAGTTTTGTCGCCTGGTATTAATGCACTTTTGCGGTCAGCCCCTGATTTGCTGCCATCATGGAACGCATCATCATCATAATTCGGAATCAGGCTCGGCGTGCCCCCGATTGCCGTGACGTCATTACTCATTGCGATCGTGATTGCAAATTGAGTGGTGTTTTCTTCGCTGCGTGTCGCGCGACCGCCCCTGGCCGACTTAACAGTAGTCATGATATTTCCCCCTTTTGCTCGTTGATCCGGGATTTTGTTGCAGGAGGAAGGCTCCCGAGGCATCCCGGTTGATCGAAAGCTTTCGCCAGCTTCGTAATTTGACGCAAAAAGAAAGCTTGGTCAGTGACTCCGCTTAGATTAAGGCTGGCAGACGCCCGGGGTTCTTATTCATCGCCGGAATGCCTGGCCAGTCCGCGGGCATATGCATCGCGCCCTCCGACGAAGGCAACAAACGCTAGGGGATGAATAGCTCGTTCAGCATACTCACCTCAGCGAGAAGCTCTTAATAGTCGACTAGGGGTCAAAGAACGTCAAGCCGTTTCGTGGGGATTTTCCAGCCGTGCCTTAAGTGAAAGAACCTTCCCAACCACGTTCCGAGAAAATGCTCGCTCTCCTTTCGCCATTTTTGCAAGGTTGGATTTGTCGATCCCGAGCTCCCGAGCCAACCATGCCAGCCCCCCTTTATCAATCATTTGCCGCATCGAATCGAGAGCCTGATAGCTGCTCGCCACCTCTAGTGTCGTCGAGCCAAGATTGCCTCCGCGGCCGCCGCCACGCGCTTAAGATCGTCCTCAGAGACCATCTCGCTGCCGGTGTGGACCGCATCAACCGTTCGCATTGCAATCCGGGCCTCCCTCGCCAGTTGTCTTTTTGGAACTCTACGGATCAACTCAAGCATGCGGTCTCGATCAACCGGGGACATCCCGTAGGAATGGACCGGGTCCTCGCCCTCGGCACGCGCCTCGTCCTCCTCCCACCCGTCGGACTCCTTTCCGATATCTTCGATCACGTCCGCAAAGACGTGACGCCGTCGCAAGACACCGGTCTCATTCCATGACCCGCCATGGAACTTGTATTCCGGCTGTCGGTGAAAATTGCGGAGCACGTTTTCGACGCTCCGAAGCCACTCGGGCGGAATGTGTCTCGGTGCGGATTTACGGTGACACGAGCGTATTTGCCTTTTTAGGAAGCGAGCGGCCGGCGTTCCGGCGTAACCGGCATCGCTGCATCGTCGTCCACGGCCTGGTCACACATCAGTGGGCCGTATTGAGGGAAACCATAGGCGCGC
>JAFAME010000405.1 GCA_019233695.1 Methylobacteriaceae bacterium | reverse complement strand
CTCTCCCCCGACGCCTTCGATCGCCTGCCCCGCGACAAGATCGTGGCGCTGGTGACGGGCAGCCAGGGGGAGCCGCGCGCGGCGCTCGCCCGCATCGCCGAAGACGAGCATCAGGAGGTGAGGCTTGCGGCAGGCGACCGCGTGATCTTTTCCTCGCGCACGATCCCCGGCAACGAGAAGGGGGTCGGCCAGATCATCAACGGTCTCGTCGCGCAGGGGATCGAGGTGATCACCGACCGCACGCATCTCGTTCATGTCTCCGGCCATCCGAGGCGATCGGAAGTTGCCGAGATGTACGGCTGGCTGCGGCCGAAGATCGCCATTCCGGCCCATGGCGAGGCCCTGCATCTCGCCGAGCACGCCCGCTTCGCCCGCGGGCTCGGCATTGCCCATGTCGTCAAGGCGCGCAACGGCGACATGGTGCGGCTCGGCCCGGGCGAGCCGTGCATCGTCGATGAAGCGCCGCACGGGAGACTATGTCGCGACGGCAGCCTCGTGCTCGCCGCCGACGATCAGGCGATCCAGCAGCGCGGCAAGCTGTCGTTTTCCGGCGTCGTCTCCATCGCCATTGCGGTCAACGCCAGGGGAGATGTGGCCGGCAGCCCCGACGTCGTCTTTGCCGGCCTGCCGGGACGCGGCAGGGACAGCAAGCCGATCGACGAGATCATCGATGACGCGATCTTCGAGACGCTCGACGGGCTGCCAAGGCAAAAGCGCCGCGATCCGGACACCGCCGCCATCGCGGTCGAGCGGGCCGTGCGCAATGCGGTCGGCAATGCCTGGGGCAAGAAGCCGACGGTGCATGTCCTCATCGTCGAGGTGTAGCCATGATCGGCCGCCTCAACCATGTCGCCATCGCAGTCGGGAACCTTGCAGAGGCCGCAGCCCTCTATCGGGAGGTGCTCGGGGCGAAGATCTCGGCGCCCCAGGAGGAGCCCGAGCACGGCGTCAGGGTGGTCTTCGTCGAGCTGCCCAACACGAAGATCGAGCTGCTCGAGCCCTTGGGGGCGGCCTCGCCCATCGCAAAGTTCCTTAAGAGAAATCCGAACGGGGGCATCCATCACCTCTGCTACGAGGTAGCCGACATCCTTGCCGCCCGCGATCGGCTGTCGGCGGCGGGCGCCCGCATCCTGGGCGACGGTCAGCCGAGGCCCGGCGCCCACGGCAGGCCCGTTCTGTTCTTGAACCCGAAGGATTTTTCCGGAACCCTCATCGAGCTCGAACAGGCCTGAGCCGAGGCGACTCAGGCGCTGGTTTCCGGCGTCTTCAGAAGCACGCAGCCGGTGATGCGCCATTGTCCGTCAGGGTCGCGGGCAAGGGTGTAGATCGCAGTCCAGGCGGCGCCGTCGCTGTCGATGATGGCGACCGTCTGCGACAGGCCGTCGGCCGTCGCCTTCAGCTCGCCGAAGGCGACGCTCTTTGGCCGATAGACAGGCGCGTAGCTGCGCTGCACCATGGCGATGAAGCTGCCCGGATCGGGAAACAACGCCTTGATCCCGGGCGATGCGAAGGCGTAGGCCGCAGCCGCATCGTCGCGTTTGAAGGCCTCCATCTGCTGCGAGATCACCGCCTCGACCGCGGCCCGATTGCCGCTCTCGTCGGCTTTTGCAGGAGATTTCGGGACGAACATCGCGAGGGCGACGAGCGCCAGCGCCAATGCCGCAAGCTTGCAGGCCTTTCCGATCTGCATTGCAACCTCCATGTTGGAGCCTGACGGTTCGCCTTTGTGCGGCAGTCTACGACGTGCTGCGCCCAAGGCGTGGAATTTCGTGCTTGTTGACGCTGCGCCATGATGCAGTTACTCACGGCGCGCCCGCAAGCGGGAGCGCGTAGCTCAGCCGGTAGAGCATCTGACTTTTAATCAGGAGGTCCCGGGTTCGAATCCCGGCGCGCTCACCAATGAAATCAACAAGTTATGCGGAAATTATGACTAAATGAAACAGGAATCCGTCGCGCAGGTAACCAATAGGGTAACAGCTGCGTCATTTTGAGATGGCCGGGCAGACAAATCAGTATTGGACGCTCCTATTCCGTTCCAAAGAACGGCTTCGGCCAAGGTGCCGCTCGCGGCGGAGCGAGAGATAGATGCCGATAAGCTGGGCGAAATTGACCTCCGGCGTGTACCGCTCCTCATAAATCGAGTGCGCGCGACGGCCGAACTCGTCAAGCGCCGAAGGGTTCGAGACCGCCCAGCGCACCTGTGCA
>JAFAME010000225.1 GCA_019233695.1 Methylobacteriaceae bacterium | reverse complement strand
GTATCGCTCCTATCGTTTCGGTTACGTGTTCCGCAACGAAAAGCCCGGTCCCGGTCGTTTCCGCCAATTCATGCAATTCGACGCTGATACCGTCGGAAGCGGCTCGCCCGCGGCGGATGCCGAGATGTGCATGATGGCGGCCGATTGCTATGAGCGCCTCGGCATTGCGCGCGGCGACTACGTGATAAAGGTCGGCAACCGCAAGGTCCTCGACGGCGTCATGGAGGCGATCGGCTTCGCCGGCGAGGCGCACGCGGCCCGCAAGCTCGTCGTGCTGCGCGCCATCGACAAGCTCGAGCGGCTGGGGGTCGAGGGGGTGCGTGCGCTGCTGGGGCCGGGCCGCAAGGACGAGAGCGGTGACTTCACGGCGGGCGCCGGATTGAGCTATCCGCACATCGCCCGAGTGCTCGCCTTCACCACGGCGCGCGCCGAGACGCCGCAGGCGACGCTCGCCAATCTCGGCTCGGCCGTGCGCGGCTCGGCGCGGGGCGAGGAGGGCGTGGCCGAACTCGCACAAATCATCTCGCTCGCCGCGGCGGCGGGCTATGATGCGACGCGCATCGTGCTCGATCCCTCGATCGTGCGGGGGCTCGAATATTATACCGGCCCGGTGTTCGAGGCAGACCTCACGGCCGATATCCGCGACGACAACGGCCGGCCCATCCGGTTCGGCTCGGTCGGCGGCGGCGGGCGCTATGACGGGCTCGTGGCGCGCTTTCGCGGCGAGCCGGTGCCGGCGACCGGCTTCTCGATCGGCCTGTCGCGCCTCCTTGCCGCGCTGACCGCCGTCAAATCGCCGATCGTCGCCGGCGCGCGCGCCCACGGGCCGGTCGTCGTGCTCGTCCTCGATCGTGAGGCGATGGCCCACTACCAGGGCCTCGTCGCGCGCCTGCGCGCGGCCGGCATCCGCGCCGAGCTCTATCTCGGCGCGGCCGGAATGAACGCGCAGCTGAAATACGCCGACCGGCGCGGCAGCGCCTGCGCCGTCATCCAGGGTTCCAACGAGCGAGACCACAAGGACGGACCGCAAGTGACAATCCGCGACCTCGTGCTCGGCGCCGAGCTTGCGGCCACGACCAAGGATCGTGCCGATTATGTCGAACTGCGTCAGCGGGCACAATTCGCCGTGCTGGAGGAACGGCTGGTCGAGGCCGTGCGCGAGGTGCTGGCGCGACACGCGTAGGTGCGCGTGAGGAAATGGCCGATTGTCATCCCGGAAGCGCAAAGCGCTATCCGGGATCCGGACGGACTCCTGAGAATGAGCCTGTTCCGGATCCCGGCGCTGCGCACCGCTTCGCGGTGCTCCGGCCGGGATGACATCGGGGCCGACCGGGCGCTTGCCGCCTAAGGCGATGCCGGCACCTTGCCGTCCCAGGGCTCGATGCTCTGCACCTTCATGGTGCCGGTGGTGGTCTTGCCGTTTATGACGAGCTCGGTGTTGAACTCGACCGGATAGGCGAGGTCCGGCACGTAGGCAAGCTTGGTCGTTATCATCAGATCGCGCCCCAGGGGACGCGACACGATGGTGAGATCGATCGCCTGCAGGCGGCAGCCGCCAATCGCGATTTCGCGCTCGCCCCCCACATCGACTTTGACGTCGGCAACCTCCGCCCCGAGCTTGGCGTCGGTCGCCGTGGTGTTCTTGAACTGCAAGCTGGTGTTCGGCCTCAGCGGCATCAGCGTTTCCGGATCGACCGAACGCGACACGCCGGTGCGGACCGTCTTGTCGCCCAGAATGGCTTGATATTCCTTCAGGAACAGGCCGTAGAGGGAGGTGCGCACCATGCGCTTCTCGCCGCCGGTGTAATGGGTCACCTCGACCAAATGATCGGCTTCGTGCCGAACCGTCTCGTATTGCGGCTTGCCGGACGGATCGTTGTCGAGGACGGCCTTGAAATCGGTGTGGTCGCGCGCCGCCTTCTCGCAATCGGCATCGGCCGCCATCGCCGGAGTGGCGAGGATGAGAACGAGCAGGCTGGAATAAACGAATGTCGGCATGACGGATTCCTCATCAGGGCCCCGATCTTCATGGCCAGGCTTGTCCTGCACAAGGGCGGGCACGGCGGCCGGGTCGCCCTATCCCCGCCAAATGCCCGGAAGTCGGCCATTTTCAGGGCATTGGTTCACTCTTGCCCGCAAAACTCATCGCCTGGGGCCGCCGCGTTTGCTAGGAGATAACGCATCGAAAGGGACCGCAGTGGACGCCAACGCTGCAAAAAGTGCGGCTCAGGCCGCAGGCATCACATCGGATGCGCGTCACGCCCGCCTCCTGGCTGAGCTCATGGAGGCCGGCTACCAGCGCGCCGAGCCGCCGATTCTCCAGCCCGCCTCGGTGTTTCTCGATCTCTCCGGGGAAGACATGCGCGGGCGTCTCTATCTGACGAGCGACGGCGAGGGCGCCGAGCTTTGCCTGAGGCCGGAATATACCATTCCGCTGGCGCGCGCCTATCTCGCCTCGCCCGAGGCCGGACGCGAGGCGGCGTTTTCCTACCTCGGGCCGGTGTTTCGCTTCCGCCCTGGGGCGAGCGGCGAATTCCTTCAGGCCGGGCTTGAAAGCTACGGCCGCACCGACCCGGAGGCGGCGGATGCCGAGATCCTCGCGGTCGCCCTCGAGGCGGTGGATGCCGCCGGAGGCTCGCCCCTCGACATCCGGATCGGCGATGTCGCACTCTTTGCAAGGCTCATCGAGGCGCTCGATCTGCCGGCGCCCTGGGCACGGCGACTGCGGCGGGGCTTCGCTCACGGCCACGCGCTTGACACGATCGCCGCCTCTGCCGCCAAGAGCGCCGGCATCGATCATTCGGGCGTGCTCGCGGCACTTGCCGGGGCCGATCAGAAGGGGGCACGCGCACTCGTCGAGGATCTTCTCTCCATTGCCGGCATTTCCACCGTCGGCGGCCGATCGGTCGGAGAGATCGCCGAGCGGTTCCTCGAACAGGCGTCGGTGAGCTCGGGCGCCGGACTTGGCGCCGAGCAGCGCACCGCGATCGCCCGGTTCCTGGCGATCGAGGGCGATCCCGACACAGCCTCGCACGAGCTGCGCTCGCTGGCCAAGGACGCGGGCCTGGACCTCGGGGCGGTTCTCGACGCGTTCGACGCGCGCAACGGCTTTCTTGCCGTCCACGGCATCGACGTTTCCAGGCTGCGCTTTGCCGCCAGCTTCGGGCGTAATCTCGACTACTACACGGGCTTCGTCTTCGAAGTGCACGACCCCGCCCGACCGGAGGCGAGGCCAGTTATCGGCGGGGGCCGCTACGACCGCCTGTTGACCACGCTCGGCGCGGCGTGCGACATCCCGGCGGTCGGCGCCTCGATCTGGGTGGAGCGCCTCCCTGAAGCGACGATGCCCGTCGGCGCCGGAGGCTCGCCATGAGCGCCGGCGAAGCGGGCGGAGACGCGCTCGTCCTTGCCGTGCCGTCGAAAGGCAGGTTGCAGGAGAACGCCGCGGCGTTCTTCGCCCGCGCCGGGCTGAGCGTTGTTCAGGAGCGCGGGGCCCGCGACTATCGCGGTGCGCTCGAAGGGCTTGGCGGCGTCGAGGTCGCCTTTCTTTCTGCCTCCGAGATCGTCGGCCAGCTGGCGGGCGGCGCGATCCACCTCGGCGTCACCGGCGAGGACCTTGTGCGCGAGTCGATCGCGGCGGCCGATGCCAAGGTCGAGCTTCTGACACCGCTCGGTTTCGGCAACGCCGATGTGGTCGTTGCCGTGCCGCAGGCCTGGATCGATGTCCGCACGATGGCCGATCTCGAAGACGTCGCGGTGCACTTCCGGGCACGGCACGGCCGGCGCATCCGGGTTGCGACCAAATATGTCAACCTGACCCGGCGGTTCTTTGCCGGCCACGGGATTGCCGACTACCGCATCGTTGAGAGCCTCGGCGCCACAGAGGGCGCACCCGCGACCGGCGCGGCCGAGCTCATCGTCGATATCACCACGACCGGGGCGACGCTCGCTTCCAATGCGCTAAAACGGCTCGCCGACGGCCTCATCCTGCGCTCGGAGGCAAATCTCGTCGCCTCCCTGCAGGCGCGATGGACGGATCGGGCGAGGCAGGCGGCGCAGACCATCCTCGGCCGCATTGCCGCAGAGGAGGAGGCAAGAACCTCGCGCGAGGTGCGCGCGCTTATGCCGACCGGAATCGACGGCCTCTTCGATGAGGCAAGATCGCGGTTTGGCGCCCACCCCCCGTTCGGCCGCACCGACGACGCCGCGGGCACGCCCCTGACGCTTCATTGCGCCAGGGAGAAGGCCGCCGATCTTGCCGATTGGCTGGTGGCGGGCGGTGCGCAATGCGTCACCGTCGGCGCACTCGACTATGTGTTCTCGGCGCAGAACCGGCTCTATGAGAGGCTTGCCAGGCGCTTGGCGCCCGCGAGCCTTGCGCCAGTGCCGACTTAGATCGTTCAGAGCTGACCATGGTCCACTCATCTCCCGAAGGAGCTTGCGAAGAAATTCCGCGTTGTCATCTCGGAAGCGCGAAGCGCCGGTGCTCCCTCGATCTTTGCAACGAGCAAATTGAAAGACCCTGTTTACACGTGAGGAGGCCGTGCAGAGCCTTCCCGACCCGCTGACAAGGATCGAGCCTGGCGCGCCCCCTCCTTAATCCTTCCCCGCGAGGGTTGAGGGAACAGATCCCGGCTCTCCGCTTCGCTCCCGCCGGGATGACCCCAAAATGATCCGCGGAACCCTCGGCCAGCCTCGGCCCGGCGGAAGCCGCTACGCAGCGGTTCAGCTGCCGTCGCAAACCCAGGCGCGCAGGA
>JAFAME010000131.1 GCA_019233695.1 Methylobacteriaceae bacterium | reverse complement strand
TCGAGCAGCAGGAAGCGTGGCTTCAACGCGAGCGCCCGCGCCAGGCCGACGCGCCGTTCATCGCCGAAGCTCAGCGCGCCTGCCTGCAGATGCGCCTTGTCGTCGAGCCGCAGGTAGGTCAGCACTTTCTGGGCCTCGCGCCGCGCGGCGGCCCGCGTCAGTCCGAGGCTGACGCAGCCGACTTCGACATTCTCGCTGACGCTCAGCCGCCTGAACAGGCGCACGGCCTGAAACGTGCGCGCCACGCCCAGGCGCACGAGACGGTGCCGCGACCAGCGACGCGCCGCCATGCCATCGATGCCGATGGTGCCCGATTGCGGCGCCTGGAACCCGCTCAGCACATTGACGAGAGTGGTCTTGCCGGCCCCGTTCGGCCCGATCAGACCCAGGATTTCCTTCCGGCGCAGCTCAATCGTCACGTCATCGATCGCAACGATCCCGCCGAATCGGACGCTCACGCCCTCGGCGGTGAGGCTCACCGCTCGGATCCCTGTTCGGCTCGCTCAGTAGTCGACGAGGTCGACCTTCTGGGCCGAAAACCGTCCGACCGCGTGGAACTTGCCTTTGTCGACCGCGATGATGGCCATCGGGCGGCTCACCTGGATGTGGAGATCCTTGGTGAAGGTGGTCGGGCCGATGACGAGCGGCTCGTCCTTGAACGTGTCGAGCGCCGCGGCGATCTTGTCGGCATCGATCGACCCCGCCTTGGCGGCGGCGCGGGCATAGGCCTGAACGGCGGAATAGCCGCGCAGCGGGTAGGATGTGTCCGCCCGCTCACCGTACTTTTCCTTGTAGCGGTTGAAGAAGGCGTTGATGTTCGCGTCGGGGTCATCGCCATAGACCGACCCGTAGTCGACGACAAAGAAGTTCGAAAGGTCGGGCACCGTGCCGATCCAATAGTCTCCATCCATCGATTCGCCGGTGAGGATCGGCTCGTCGATACCAGCCGAGCGGAGCTGGCGGATCGCGCTCGGGCCGCCCGGCGCATAGGAGCACAGAAAGATCAGATCGGGCTTTTTCGGAAGGCTCGCAATGCGTGTGCGTTGCGCCGTGATCGCGGGGTCACTGTTCTGGAACGTGTCCCGGCCGAGGAGCCCGTCCTTGCCGGCGAGTTCCTGCCAGCGGGCCGCGAAGCTCCCGCACAGCGATTTCGTGTAGGAAATCGTGTTGTCGAGAAGGACGTAGGCGGTGCGCCAGCCCTTCTGGTCGTGCGCCCATTCGGCCATCAGGGCGCCCTGCGCCTGTGCCGCGTTGGAGTTCGAGTAGGCGAGATTGCCGATGCCCTTGACGCCGAATTTCGGATCGGAGGCGCCCGAAAAGGCCAGCACGTTCTGCTGCTGGGCAATGAAGGCGCCGGGCGCGCCGAAGTCGAAGTCGCTCGGCAGAAGGATGGCCTTGGCGCCCTTGCCGATGACCTCGACGGCGCCGTCGGCACCGAGCGCGGGCTCCGATTTGTTGTCGAACTCGACGACTTTCAGCGGATGGCCGAGCACGCCGCCTGCGGCATTGATCTCGTCGACGGCGAGCCTGGCGCCCTTGATCGTGCTCGCATCGATCGGCTGGAACCAGCCGCTGAACGACATGACGAGGCCGAAGGTCACGGGATCGGCCGCGCCCGCCGGCGCGCCGCAGAGGCCGAGAAGAAGCAGGACCGTTGTGGCCGCCAGTCGTGGTCCGTTCATCGTCGTCCTCCCCGGGCAGCTCGATGCGGCATCTTCGTCGACCGCGCCCGTGATCGTGCCTTGCTTGCGGCGCTCGCTGATCCTGCAGCATTGCACGAGGATCGACTTCGTATCGGGCGTTGTTCTTGAGCGAGGCCGCAAGACTGCCAGTATCAGGAGAAATTTCAAGCCTGAAGTTTCGTGCCAGGTTCTCCGCCCTCGCCGCAAGCGTGCCTGGCCGCGGCCATCTGCTGGGATGCTGCCAACGGCCGGCGGCGCCCTTGTCGGACAAATGTTTCAAACCTAAAATGACCGACGGCAATGGGGCAGGCGATTCTGCCAGCGAGGCCCGGACATGAAGATCACGGTCGCCGGCGGCGGCCCCGGCGGGCTCTACTTTGCGCTGTTGACCAAGAAGCTGCGTCCGGACTGGCGCATCGAAGTCTACGAGCAGAATGCGGCCGACGATACCTTCGGCTTCGGTGTCGTCTTCTCCGACGAGACCTTGGACGAGTTCCTGTCGCGCGATCCCGAATCCTACGAGCGCATCCGCGACCGCTTCGCCTATTGGGACGATGTGGCGATCCACTACAGGGGCACGGAGATCCGCTGCGCCGGCAACGGCTTCTGCGGCACCTCGCGCGTCGAGCTTCTGACCATCCTGCAGGAGCGGTGCCGCGAGCTCGGCGTGCGCCTCAGCCACTCGGAGCGCGTCGACCCGGCGACGCTGTCGACCCGGTTTCCCGATACCGACATCATCGTTGCCGCCGACGGCATCAACTCGGCCATCCGCGAGCACTTTCGCGATGCCTTCCAGCCGTCGATGTCGTTCAAGGCCAACCGCTTCTGCTGGATGGGCTCGACCCGTCCGATGAACGAATTCAACTATTTCTTTCGCCAGACGCCGCAGGGCGTCATCTGCGCCCACACCTATCAATACGCCAAGTCACGCTCGACCTGGATCTTCGAGATGGACGAGGCCTGCTGGAACGGCCACGGCTTCTCGGTCTATGAGGAGAACGAGTCAAAGGAAAAGCTCGAAGCGCTCTATGCGGCCGAGCTCGACGGCCACCCGCTCTTGCTCAATCGTTCCTACTGGCGCCGCTTCCCGCGCATTTTCTGCAAGAACTGGTGGCACGAGAACATCGTTATCCTGGGGGACGCCAAGGCCTCGGCGCATTTTTCCATCGGGTCGGGAACGAAGCTTGCGATGGAATGCGCCATCGCCCTGTCCGACGCCGTCGTGGCGCATGCCGAGCGAAGCGTGGCCGATGCGTTCCAGGCCTACGACGCGGCTCGGCGGACCGCCTGCCAGGTCGTGCAGCACAATGCCGATACCTCGCTCGCGTGGTTCGAGCACATGAACCGCTCCTTCGACATGGACCCGATGCAGTTTGCCATGGTGGTCATGTGCCGGGCGAAGTCCATCACCTACGACAACCTCCTCGTTCGCGATCGCGTCTTCGTCGAGCGGGCCGACAGCGAATTCTACGAGCGGCTCCATCGCGAGATGGGTGACGACTACCGCGCGACGCGCCCGACGCCGATGTTCACGAAATTTCGGCTCCGTGGCATGGAGCTTGCCAACCGCGTCGTGATGGCGCCGATGGCGCAATACTCGGCCGACAGCGACGGCAACATCGGCGACTGGCATTTCTCGCATTAT
>JAFAME010000335.1 GCA_019233695.1 Methylobacteriaceae bacterium | reverse complement strand
ATGATGAGCAGGAAAGCGATCGCGTCCCAGTGATTGGGGACGAACCTCAGGGCAAACGGAGGTAGTGGCGATGCTGTCGATCGCATGGCGCCCCCAACACGCAGCAAAGCTCAAGAGATTCGGTGGGATCGCAATCTATTGTGACATTGCGATGAAACCGGCAAGGCCGATTTCCGCGCCTTCCCCGCCGCGCGTGGAGCGAGCGCCGTCGATGCGGAGGTTTTGTCTTGGCGAAGAAACCGACCCGCCCGGACGGGGCGCCGGGACTACTCCGGCGGCGTTCCGTTCAGCGCCAGCACTTCACCTGCCAGATAGAGCGAACCTGTGATCAGGATGCGCGGCGGCATCCGCCATTCGCGGGCGGCAAGAAACCGGAGCGCCGCCTCGACGCTGTCGCACGAGGCCGCGTGAAGGCCGACGTCGGTTGCGTGGCCGGCAACATCGGCAGCCGTGCGGCCCGTGGAATTGCTGGTGATCGGCACGGCGATGAGTTCCTGCGCGAGGCCCTTGAACGAGGCCAGGAACGCGCCGGTATCCTTGGTCGTCAGCATGCCGCAGACAAGGACCAGGGGGCGCGACGACTTTTCCTCGAAGTCCGCCATGGCTTCGGCCAGCACGCGGCCGCCGCCCTCATTGTGGCCGCCGTCAAGCCAGATGTCGGCTCCCCTCGGTGCCAGCTCCGGGACCCGACCCGTCCCGAGGCGCTGCAAGCGCGCCGGCCACTCGGCAGCGGTCAGGCCCAGTTCGAACGCCTCGGCCTCCAGCTCCGGAACCGTCTCGCGCAGGACGGCAATGGCGGTCGCGGCGTTCATTTGCTGGTGCCGGCCGGCAAGGCGCGGCAACGGCAGGTCGATGAGCCCGTGGCTATCCTCGTACACGAGACGGCCATGCTCCTCGTGGAAGCGAAAGTCTTCTCCCGCAAGGAAAAGCGGGGCGCCGACGCGCCGACCCTCCCGCTCCAATGTTTCGAGCGCCGCACGTGGCTGCGGTCCGACAATCGCCGGCACGCCGGCCTTGAAGATGCCGGCCTTCTCGAAGGCGATCTTCTCGAGCGTGTCGCCGAGAAACTCGATGTGATCCATCGAGATCGGCGTGACGGCCGTCGCAAGCGGCCGCTCGATGACGTTGGTTGCATCATAGCGACCACCGAGCCCGACTTCGAGCAGCAGATAGTCGGCCGGCGTTTCGCTGAACAGCTTGAACGCTGCCGCCGTGGTTATTTCGAAGATCGAAATCGGGTGGCCGTTGTTGGCGCGCTCGCACGCATCGAACGCAACGGCCAGCCGGTTGTCGTCAACCAGCCGGCCGCCGCTCGCAGCCGCAAGACGGATGCGCTCATGGAAGCGGACAAGGTAGGGCGAGGTATAGACGTGAACGCGTCGTCCCGCGGCTTCAAGAATGGCGCGCATGAAAGCGATGGTCGAGCCCTTCCCGTTGGTGCCCGCCACATGGATGGTTGGCGGCAGGCGCCTCTCGGGCGATCCCAATTCCCCGAGAAGCCGCTCGATCCGGCCGAGCGACAGATCGATCTTTTTGGGGTGCAAGGGCATGAAGCGCGTGAGGATTCCGTCGGATTCGATCATCTTTCACGAAGCCCTGATGGCTCAAGCGGCAGCTGCCGGAGCGGCGTCGCCCTCTTCGTTCGGCAGCTCGGCCGCGTCCTCGACGGGCAGCGGTTCTTCCGACGACGGCTCCGGTGCAGGGACCGGCGCATTGGTGAGCAGACGGCATAGTCGCGCCAGCGTCGCGCGCATCTCCAGCCGATGCACCACCATGTCGACCATGCCGTGCGCCTTCAGATATTCGGCGCGCTGGAAGCCCTCCGGAAGCTTCTCGCGCACGGTCTGCTCGATCACGCGCGGGCCGGCAAAGCCGATGAGGGCGCCGGGTTCGGCGATGTGCACGTCGCCCAGCATGGCGTAGGACGCCGTGACCCCGCCGGTCGTCGGATTGGTCAGCACAACGAGGTAAGGTTTTCTCGCCGCGCGCAGATGCTGAACGGCGACTGTCGTGCGCGGCATCTGCATGAGCGAGAACATTCCCTCCTGCATACGCGCACCCCCGGAGGCGGCAAAAAGGATGAAGGGGGTTCCGCGCTCGGCCGCCGTCATGAGGCCGGTGACGACGGCCTCCCCGG
>JAFAME010000261.1 GCA_019233695.1 Methylobacteriaceae bacterium | reverse complement strand
CTGCCGACCGACTGGACGATCAAGGGAACCGCCGACATCGACAACAACGGCTATGCCGACATCATCGTTCAGCAGCAGGGCACCGGCATCGCCCTTGCCGCCATGGAGGGGCCAACCGGCTTCGAACACTGGAACACCGTGCTCACCAATCCTCACTGGATGGTCGTCTGAGCGCGATCGCAGCGACCGCCGGGCGGAGAATGACGATGGCGGAGTCTCCCGCACGACGGCTGCGGCTCGGCATGGTCGGCGGTGGCACAGGCAGTCTCATCGGCGACAGCCATCGCATCGCAACCCGCCTCGACGAGCGCTACGAGCTCGTAGCCGGCGCCTTGGATATCGATCCGGAACGGGGCAAGCGCTTTGCCGCGACGCTCGGTATCGCGCCGGATCGCGCCTATGACGACTATCGCCAGATGATCGAACGGGAGCAGGCCCGGCCGGATGGCTGCGACCTCGTCACCGTCGCTACGCCAAACAACACGCATTTCGAGATCGCCCATGCCCTCGTGCAAGGCGGGTTCAACGTGCTCTGCGAGAAACCGCTGACGACGAGGGTGGAGGATGCCTTCGCCCTGGCGAAGGCGGTCAGGGACCGCGACGTCGTTTTTGCCGTGATGTACGGGTACACCGGCTATCCCCTGGTGCGGGAGGCGCGAGCCATGGTCGCCGCGGGCGAGCTTGGCGCCGTGCGCGTCGTGCAGACGGAATTCCTGCATGGCTTCATGGCGGGGCCCTCGGGCCAGTCCGGCGCCCAGGGGGGCGTCTGGCGGCTCGATCCCAGCATCCAGGGGAGATCGTTCGCTCTTGCCGATGTCGGCACGCATGCTCTCTTCCTGGCAAGCTTCATCATCGGCCAGCAGGTCGCAGAGGTCGCAGCCGACCTGCATCGGTTCGTGCCCGGCCGCGAACTCGACGACAATGCGCATGTGCTCATGCGTTTCGACGGCGGGGCCAAGGGGATGCTGTGGGCGAGCGGCGTTGCCGCCGGCGTCACCCACGGCCACCGCATTCGCGTCTTCGGCGAGCGTGGCGGCCTCGAATGGCACCAGAGCCG
Source organism: Methylobacteriaceae bacterium (assembly GCA_019233695.1). GTDB lineage: Bacteria > Pseudomonadota > Alphaproteobacteria > Rhizobiales > Beijerinckiaceae > JAFAME01. The sequence goes on along the minus strand of JAFAME010000261.1, from coordinate 1,894 downwards.
GCCCAACGAGCTGATCTACCTGCCGCAGAACGGCAGGCCTCAGGTGATCGAACGCGATGCGCCGGGACTCTCCGCGGCGTCCCGCTTTCGTTCCCGCATCAGCGCCGGCCACCCCGGCGGTTACTTCGAGGCCTGGGCGAATGTCTATTCGGATGTTGCCGATGCGATCGCCGCCCGGATCGCGGGCAAGCCCGCAGATCCACTGGCCCTGCAGTTTCCGACCGTCGGTGACGGAGCGCGCGGCGTGAAATTTGTCGATGCGGCACTTGCCTCCGCGCAACAGGGCGGTGGGTGGGTCGACGCGCGCGTGTAGGTCATCGGCAGGCGGCCGTTTGACCTGCTCAAATGATCACACCAGGGCTCGGCGCATTTTTTCGCTCGACCGACTTACCGAATTCCGGCTTTTTAGGAGAAATCACGTAGAGTTACAAAGGTATTATGCTCGTCCGTACCGGATATTGATCAACGCCGCCGGCGCTTGCGCGGGATTCGCGCAACTGCTATCAAATGGCCGGATCGTGCATTTGGCTATGATCATATGATCAAATCGGCCCGCGAGGCTCAGATCCTGACAGTCCTGCGCACCCAGCCGCGGGCAAGCGTGTGGGAGCTCCGTGCCGCCATAGGCGCCGTATCGGCGGTAACCGTTCGCCGCGATATTGCCCGCCTTGCCGAACTTGGGATGCTGCGGCGGATGCACGGCGGGGCTGCCCGGCTGCCGGAGACGAGAAGCGGATCACCGCCGGCGTTGCCCGAAGGCCTGAACGCCGACGCCGGCGCTGCCGCCATTGCCGATGTCGATGCCATCGTCCTGCCGCCGATCGAGGGCCGCGGCGCGCAGGCGTTGCGGCTCGGCGCACGACGGCGCGGAATTCCGTTCCTGGCAGAATCCGCGTCGCAGGACGGCGGCACCTATCTTGGGCCGGACAACCGTGCCGCCGGGCAGGATCTCGGGCGCGCCGCGGCCGACCACCTCAACGGCAGGCTTGCGCTGGCCAACATCCTGATCGTCTCGCTCGAGGCTCTCCCCAACACGCGCCTGCGCGCCGACGGATTTCTCGAAGGCTTCGGCGAGCGCTTCAAAGGCCGGTTCACGCACTGGCGGATCGACGGGCGCGGCGTGTTCCGCACCGCGCTTCGCGCCTGCCTCGACGCGTTTCAGGCCTACCCGGGGACCAATGTGGTGTTCGGCGTGAACGACCACTCGATCCTGGCCGCCATCGAGGCGGCCGAGCGAAGCGGAACCGAAATCGCGGCGTTCTCGATCGGGGGGGAAGGCGGCCACATCTTCGACGCGCTTGAGGAGAACCGCGCGCTCAAGGCCTGCTGCGGACTGTTCCCGGAGATCGTCGGATCGAGCGCCATCGACGTTGTCGGGCGCGCCCTTGCCGGCGGCAGAATGCCGATGGAAGTGCTCACTCCGCACGCCGTCCTCACGCCGCAGACCCTGTCGCAATTCTACCGACGCGACGCCGACGGCTGGTCGCTGGCGCCTGAAAGCGCGCGCGCGCTGACGAGGATTCCCGATCCACACGACAGCGGTCTCGTCTTCGCAAAGCAGTTCATCATCGGGTTCATGCCGCATTTTCCGGCGCATGACTGGTATCGCAATATGGGGCGGGCGATGGAGCGGCGAGCCCGCGAGCTCGGGCTTGTCGTGCGCATTGCCGCGCCGCGCGCCGAGATCGCCCGCGAAATCAGCTCGCTCAGGGCATCGATCGCGCGCGTCGCGGCAATGCGCATCCGATCCGGCGACACAATCCTCATCAATGGCGGCGAGGTCACCGACATGCTGGCGGGCGAGATCGCCACGGCGCGTGACATCACGGTCGTGACCAACTCGCTGACCGTCATGGATCGGCTGAGCGACCGGCCGCGCCTCAAGCTCATCATG
>JAFAME010000246.1 GCA_019233695.1 Methylobacteriaceae bacterium | reverse complement strand
TTTAGCCCGAGCTTGTCGAAGACCCGGCGGTTGTAGGCGATGCTGTTGAGCTCGTAGCCCCACGGAATGCACCATTGCTTGGCGTCGGCCGAGCCGAGCTCGCCGCCGGGCACGCCGTTCCAGGCGGTCGAGGCGCGCAGCGGCGGCAGCACGTCTTCCCAGGCATAGCTCGGATTGGTCTTGGCCGGATCCTTGATCCACTGGTTGAGATCCTCGATCCAGCCGGCGGGACCGTAGGTCCAGGTCATGTAGGCGCCCGTCATGAAGGCGTCGTACTGATCCGACTTCGACGACAGCGCCGCCGTGACCTTGTCGAAATAGACGTCCTCGGGGAAGACATCGTAGGTGACGCTGAGCCCGGTGAGCTTCTTGAAATTGTCGAGGTCGGCGATCATGGCATCCGCGTAGGGATGCTTGTTGAGCAGCAGCTTCAGGCTGGTGCCGTTGAACTTCTTCCAATCGAAGTCGGCCGCGAGGGACTTGCTTGCGGCAGCGCCCAGCAACGAGCCGGCGACGGCCGTGCTGAGCCCAAGCTTGGCCGCGCCGTCGAGCAGCTCGCGGCGGCTGAGCTTCTTGGCGACATAAGCCTCGAACAGATCCTTTTCCTTGTCGTACATCGGATGCTCCTTCTCGTTCCTACCCTGTCTGATGCGGCGCTTTTCTTGCTTTTGCCGGGGCGCTCGGCCCTGGAGACTGCCCGACAAGCTCCTTGGCGGTTCGCTCATCGGTGATGAGGCCGTAGAGATGCCCGCTTTCGAGGATCGCACGGATGGCGGCACCCTTGCGGCGGCCACCTGCGACGGCGATCGCCTTTTTCGCCTTCATGCCTGCGACGTCGAGCGCCAACGTGCGGGCGGTGAGCTCGGTCTCGACGAGCCGACCGCGGGCGTCGAAGAAGGCGCCCAGCACCTCTCCCGCAGCACCCGCGCGCTTGATGCCGTCGAGCTCGGCGAGCTCGATCATGCCGGAAGAAACGAGGGAGGCTTCCTGATCGACCGTGCCGATCCCGACGAGAAGGAGGGTCGCTTCGCGGGCAAGCGCCAGCACGTCCCGCACGCCTCGCTGAGACGCGATGATTGCCCGGTCTTCCGCCGAATTGGCGAAGAAGGGCACGGGCATCACGTAGGCTTCCGCGCCTGTGCGCTCGGCGAGCCGGTGGATGACGTCGAAGGGATTGGCGGCGAATTTGCGGGTCAGCCCGCCGAGGAGCGAGACGAAGCGCACCGATTGTGCGGGCGTGCGCGGCAGATGATCGACACAGGCCGCGAGCGTGCGGCCATGGCCGACACCGATGATGCGGTCCTGGCCGCGTTCGAGCGCCGCGCGCAGGAAGCGGGCGCCGACGCTGGCAAGCGCCTTGAACGGGATCGGCTCATCGTCGAGGTCGGGCGCGACCTGGCAGAACTTCAGCCCATACCGCGCCGAGAGCTGCTCTTCGAGCTCGACGCATTCGGCGACCGCGCCGTCGATGAAGACGCGGATGAGCCCTTCCCGGCTGGCTCGGGCGATCAGACGATGAGCTTTGGTCGACTGGACATTCAGGCGCGTAGCGACTTCGCCCTGGGTGAGGCCGCCGGCGAAATGCAGCCACGCGGCACGGGTTGCGAGACTGGTCTCGTCGTTCGCCAACAGGTCCGTCCTCCCCCTTCGCGTGATCTTTGAATTTTTTTCTAAGTCTGAAAAATATTTCATGCGACCAAGCGTGTGTCAATGGCTCGCATGCTCTTCTCGCGATGCGCGGAGTCTTCGTCCGAAAAACTTGACAAGATCGCATCGATGAATTCGTCTTGAAAGATTCCCGCAAAGGGGTGGTCAACGGCGAAATTTCAGTCAAGGAAATTGGGGGGAGTACGATGGCCGGTTCTGTTAAGCCCTGGTTGGATCAAGCTGGCAAATTCCCGATAAGCCATATCGGTGGGATACCCCACTTCAATGACGCGGTGCTTCTCGATGCACCGAGAACTGGGGTTCTTCACACGACCGAAGGTGGATGGGCTGGCAGCTTGGCCATCTTCAAGCAGCACTTCGCCCCTCATTTCATCCTCGGCTTCAACGCCGACGCGCAAAAGGTGCAAATTGCCCAGCTGGTCCAAGTGGGAACGATCGGCGCGACCCTGAAAGCGCATAACAACCAGGCGATCGTGCAAATCGAGATGATCGGCTTCTCGAAGGAGCAGCCCTGGCTCCCTGATGACGACACCATCGCGGCGCTCGCGTCCTTGATGGCGACGTGCGCCAGCGAATACGGCATTCCGCTTGACCACCCGTGGCCGGACGGCGATTTCGGCAAAGCGGGCGGCAATCCGCATCGTTCGTCTGGCAAGTATGGCAAGGTCCCGGGTTGGTACGGCCACGGAGACTGCCCGAGCCCGGATACTCATTGGGATCCCGGCAACCTCGAGTGGAGCGCCGTCCTCGGCAAGGCCAAGCAAATGGCAACCGGTCTCGGCACGCCAGGCTCGGCGCCGGCCGGACCTGCCGCCATGGCGAGCGAGCAAACTTCGACCGCCGCGCCAAAGAAAAAGAAAAGCTCGTGATGAGAATTGGAGCTATTGTCTCTCGGTTCGCGCTTGGCGGACCGTCGCTGGAACAGTGATACCGTGCGACACCGTCATTTGCTGCGCAAATCTTGGCATATTTCTTGTCCTGTCTATTGCAGGCTCCGTCGCTTGGTCAACTGATGATGCCATCAACGCGGCGCCGCGGGCACGCTATGCCATGAAAGCTGCCATGGCCATCCATGACGGAGCGGCGATAGCTGCGATCCTTGCACCGGATTTCGTAAGCGCTGATGTTTTTGGACAGTCAAAGACCGGGTCTCAGATGATTGCGTAAGTTAACAGCTTGAGTCATGACCCGAACAAGTCAAGCGAAACCACTTTGATATCGGTATTCTGGGTACAAACGGGGTCACAGTTGAGCAACGGTACGACATGAAGACCTTCAGAACCGCTGCCGATGTGACGCAGCACAATGTCGAACTCGTAGCTCTTTCGACGGACTTCTGGATTAAAACTGCAGACGTTTGGCTGATCGAGCGAACGGTCACCGATGAGCTCTCCTATTTCCAGGACGGACAATTGGTCGCGCACAAGCTGAAACAATAAAGGCTTGTCTGTCCAGCGTTGGAGATACGAAGTTGGAATTACGGTCACGGTCTACTCTTTGACCAGCGGCTGTGTGTGAAGCCCGCTGCATCCCCTCATGGGAAAGTCGGCCCGAAATCCCTCAAACCCAAGCTAACTTGCAGCCATAAGGGCTCTCGCCTCGCTCTCCTCAAGCGGCGACGGGCGCTCGCAGCCCTGTTCGATGACGACGCGCCGGTTCTCGGTCGCCGCCTCGAGAATGCCGGCCATCACGGCGAGGACATGGAGGGCTATCTCGCCATTGGCGCGGTGCGGACGCCCGTCCGCAATGGCGCGCGCCATCTCGGCGAGGCCGAGACCGCGGTAGTTGGCGAACTTCGCCTGGTTGCGCGGCCAGTTGAGGCGGCCGAAGCTGCGGTCCGCCGTCGAGGTCGGTGTCCATTCGCCGCGGCCCTGCACGATCCCGACCTCGCCGCCAAACCAGTTCGGATCGGGCACCCGCATCGATCCCACCGTCCCATGCAGCTCGATCGGCAGCATGCCATGGCTCCAAACGTCCCAGCTCGTGAGGAACGTGAGCTGCGCGCCCGAGTGGAATTCGAGGAGCGCCTGCGCGCTCGTCAGCGTCTCGACCTTGATGGTCTGGCCGCGGTAGGCGGAGGCCTCGGTCGTGATCGTGCGCTCGGCAAAACCGATCTGCCCCGAAGCCGAGACGGCTGCGATCGGGCCGAGGAGCACGACGAGCGCCGTGATGTAATAGGGGCCGATGTCGAACACCGGCCCGCCCCCCGGCTTGAAGAAAAAGTCCGGATTTGGGTGCCAATGTTCCATGCCATGCGACATGAAGGCCGCTACACCGAGGAGCGGCTTGCCGATTGTCCCGGCATCGATCTGGCGGCGCGCCTCCTGGATTCCCGCACCGAGCACGGTATCGGGAGCAGCCCCGACGCGCCGATCACCGGCCTTGGCGGCCTGCATCAGCCGGATGCCGTCGGAAAGACGCGTGGCGAGCGGCTTTTCCGTATAGACGTGCTTGCCGGCAGCAATCGCCGCAAGCGAGACTTCGGCGTGCGCCTCGGGGACCGTCAGGTTGAGGACGATATCGATGTCCTTGCTGCCCAAAAGCTCCTCGACCGTGCGCTGCTCGATGCCGAAGCGCTCTGCTTGCGCCTTCGCCGCCTCAGGTCGCGCGTCAGCGCAGGCCGTGAAGCGGATATCGTGGAAGAGACCGGCAAGCCCGAGATAGGTGGTGGAAATATTGCCGCAGCCGACGAGACCTATCCGGGACGTCATCGCGCACCTCGTCCGGCAAAATCCCTCATCGTTGCCGCGCTGACGCGCGCGAAGCGCTCGAAATCAGAAGGGTTGTCGTGCTCGGCGACCATGATCTCGGTTCCCGCCGCCACGCAGTAGCGCCATAGTTGCGACCAACCGACGCTGCCGGCACCGACGTCGGCCCAGCCGTCCTCGTTCTCATTCTCGCCGGCAGGCGCGATGTCTTTGACGTGGATGAGCCGGATGCGGTCGGGGTAGCGCTCGAGCCAGACCATCGGATCGACGCCCGCCTTGATGATCCAGGCGATGTCGGCTTCCCAGAGCACGCCGTTGGCGAGGAGATACTCGATCGGGAACGAGCCATCCGGCAGCGGCTTGAACTCGAAATCGTGGTTGTGCCAGGCAAGGCGCAGGCCTTTTTGGTGCAGGCAGGCGGCCCTGCCCGCCAGCCGCTCGCCGACCGCCGCCCAGCCGAACCGGTCGACCGGCCGCTCTGCCGGGGGAAGAAAAGGGGGAATGATGGTGCTGATGCCGAGCGCGCCCGCGATGTCGAGAACGCGCTGCGGCTCGCCCTCGACCATGGCCAGCGGGAAATGACCGCTCTTGGCGGTCAGACCATGGCGATCGAGCCCGGCCTTCAGGCCCGGCAGATCATCGTACAAGCCGCCAAACGTCTCGACGTTGGTGAAGCCGCACTCCTTGATCGTCTGCAGCTGGCGGTCGAGCGGCGGGAACTTTCGCGCCGAATAGAGCTGAATGGACAATGGATCGGTCGGGGCCATGGCACTCCTCGTAGTTCTTCGGATGCATCAGAGGCGCTCGCCCGACTGCGCATCGAAGAGCGAAGCGCGGGCAAGATCGAAATGAAAAGCAATGTCGTCGCCGTTCCTGAAGGCGCTGTCGCCGTCGACCCGGATCCTGACAGGCGTGTCGGCGATCCGGCTCCAGACAATCATGTCGGCCCCCATCGGCTCGACGATCTCGACCTTGCCATTGGCGGCGAAATGGCCGGGCGAGGCGGCGCCGAGGTCGATGTGCTCGGGGCGAACGCCGAGCACGGCGGGCACATCCGATGACTGACGCGCAAAGCCGTAGGCCGAAAGGTCGATCGACACCGAGCCGAGATCGAGCGTCGGGCCGGCGGCGCCGAGGATTAGCCGTCCCGTCAGGAAGTTCATCGTGGGCGAGCCGATGAAGCCGGCGACGAACTGGTTCTTCGGCCGGTGATAGACGTCCTGCGGCGTGGCGAGCTGCTGGATGACCCCGTTCCGCATGACGGCGATGCGGTCGGCGAGGGTCAACGCCTCGATCTGGTCGTGGGTTACGTAGATCATCGTATTGCCAAGGTCGCGGTGCAGCTTCTTGATCTCGACGCGCAGTTCGTTGCGCAGCTTGGCATCGAGGTTCGACAGCGGCTCGTCGAACAGGAAGACGTCGACATTGCGCACCAGTGCGCGGCCGATCGCGACGCGCTGGCGCTGCCCGCCTGACAGCTCGGCCGGGCGGCGGCGCAGCAGATCCTCGAGCTGGAGCAGTTTGGCGGCCTTGGCGACGCGCGCCTCGATCTCGGCGCGCGGCACGCCCGCCATGCGCAGGCCGAACGACAGGTTCTGCTGCACGGTCATTCGGGGATAGAGGGCATAGGACTGGAACACCATGCCGATGCCGCGGTCCTTGGGTTCCGTCCAGGTCACGTTCTTGCCGGATATCCACACTTGGCCAGCCTCGATGTCGATGAGGCCGGCGATGGTGTTGAGAAGGGTCGACTTGCCGCAGCCCGAAGGGCCGAGAAGGACGATGAACTCGCCTTCCTCCACCTCGAGATCGAGATTTTCGATGACCTTCACGTGGCCGAAGGAAACAGCGAGCCTGCGCACGGAGACGCTTGCCACGGATCAGCCCTTCACCGCGCCCGCGGCGATGCCGCGCACGAACCAGCGGCCCGAGATGAAGTAGACGACGAGCGGCACGAGCGCGGTCAGGATCGTGGCGGCCATGTTGACATTGTACTCGCGCTCGCCGGTGGTCGTGTTGACGATGTTGTTGAGCTGCACCGTCATCGGCATGTTCTCGCGCCCGGCAAAGACGAGGCCGAACAGGAAGTCGTTCCAGATGCCGGTGATCTGCAGGATCACGGCAACGATCAGGATTGGCGTCGACATCGGAATGATGAGCTGGAGGAAGATCGACCAGAAGGCGCCGCCGTCGACGCGTGCGGCCTTGAAGAGATCGATCGGAATCCCCGCGTAGAAATTGCGGAAGAGCAAGGTCATCACCGGCAGGCCAAAGATCGTGTGCACGATGACGATGCAGATCAGCGTCGAATAGAGATAGATCATCGAAAAGACCCGCACGAGCGGATAGAGAAAGACCTGGTAGGGCATGAAGGCGCCGAGCAGGAGCACGGCAAAGAGCACGTTGGCGCCGCGCGGGCGCCAGAACGAGAGCGCGTAGCCGGTGACGGCGCCGATCGCGATCGACAGAATGACGCTCGGAATCAGGATTTTCATCGAGTTGAAGAAGCCGACCTCGATGCCGTTGCAGGTCACCCCGGTGCAGGCGCTGGCCCAGGCCTTCAGCCACGCCGCGATGGTCGGCGCGGCCGGCCAGCCGAACAGGTTGCCGTACCTGATCTCCGACATCGGCTTCAGCGACGTGATCACCATGACGTAGAAGGGCAGCAGAAAGAACAAGGCCGCGATGATCAGGAACGCATAGAGGCCGAGTCGGCCGGCAGTCAGGCGCTTCGGCTTCGGCCCGGCCGGCTCGGCCGCTCCGCTTGCCGGCCCCAGTTCCGCAAGCGCGCTCATGCGGCCCGCCTCGCGCCAGGGGCCGAGCGGAAATACTGCAGGTAGAGCCAGGGCATCAGCACGACGAGGACGGTGATCAGCATCACAGTGGCCGCCGCCGTGGCAAGGCCGATGTTCTGGCGGGTGAACAGGAAGTCGATGACGAACTTGGCCGGTACCTCGCTCGATATTCCGGGGCCACCGGCCGTCATCGCCACCACGATATCGTATGACCTGACGACTGCAGTCGCAAGCAGCAGGGTTGCGGTGATGAACATCGGCGCGAGCGCCGGGATGATGATGTGCAGGTAGATGCGCCAGGTCGGAATGCCGTCGATGCGCGCTGCCTTCCACAGCTCCTGGTCGACGCCGCGCAGGCCCGCCAGCATGATCGCCATGACGAGGCCGCAGGACTGCCAGATGCCGGCAAAAGCGACGAGATAGATCGCCCGGTCGCCCTGCTCCAGCCAATCGAAGGTGAAGCTCGTCCAGCCCCAGTTCCGCACGTTAGCCTGCAGCCCAAGGGCCGGGTTGAGGATCCATTGCCAGACAAGGCCGGTGACGACAAAAGACATTGCCAGCGGGTAGAGGAAGATCGTGCGCAGCGTGTTCTCGAAACGTGCCAATCGATCGACGAAGACGGCGAGGAGAAAACCGAGGACCAGGCAGCCGAGGATGAACAGCAAGCCGAAGATCAGGATGTTCTCCACCGAGATGGTCCAGCGATCGGTGTGGAACAGCCGGTCGTACTGCCTGAGCCCGACATCATCCATGATCGGGATGCCCTTCGAGCTGGTGAAGGACATGCGCACCGTGAAGACCATGGTGCCAAGATAGGCGAAGACGACGATGAGCCACGCCGGCAGGAGGGCCAGCTGAACGTGCCAGTTGCGAAAGCGCGGCTGCATGACCGCTCCGCGGAATGGAAGCACGGACTTCTCCCGCCCGGGAGAAGGTGGCGCGCGCAGCGCAACGGACGACGGTCCTGGGGTGCTGCCGCCCTCATCCGCCCTGCGGGGCACCTTCTCCCGCAAGCGGGAGAAGGGTTCCCGTCTACTGCTTGGCGTTCTTGAGGATCTCGGCGAACTTGCCGGCGAGTTGATCGGTGGTCTCGTTGGGATCCGACCAGAACTGCCCGATCGCGTCGTAGACTTGGCCGACCCCGTCCGGCGTCAGATAGAGATCGAAGCCCTTCACCACGTCCTTGTTCTCGGAGAGGATCTTCAAGCCCTGCTGGGCGCAGATGTCGAGCTTCGAATTGTCGACGTCGAGGCGGGCCGGCACCGAGCCTTTCTTGGCGTTGAACGCCACCTGCGTCTCCTTCGACAGCATGACGTGTGCGAGGAGCTTCTGCCCCTTGATGGCTTCCGGATCGCTTTGCTTGGCGAAGACGAAGACGTCGCCGCCGATCCAATAAGCGGGATGGCCGAGGCCGGCGATGCAGCCGACCGGGTTGCCTGGGGTCTGGCCGGCGCTCACCACCTCGCCCTTGGCCCAGTCGCCCATGAAGTTGAACGCGGCCTGGCCGGTGATCACCATGCCGATCGCCTGGTTCCACTGCCGCCCCTGCACGCCGTTGTCGACGTAGTTGCGCAATTTCCCGAAGGTCTCGAGCACGTGCTTGAACTCGGGCGTCTTGGTGGCGTCCGCGTCCAGATCCTTGAATAGTTTCAGGTAGAGCGGCGGTCCGGCCTCGCCGAGAAGCACGTTGAAGAAGGTGAGCGCCTTGGTCCAGTTGTCGCCCGCCTGGGCCAGGGGCACGACACCTGCGGCCTTGACCTTGTCGAAATCGGCGAAGAGATCATCCCAGGTCTTGGGCGGTGCCACGCCGGCCTTCTTCAAGACGTCCGCATTGTACCAGAGCCAGATGTTGTTGTGGATGTTGACGGGCACTGCGTAAACGTGGCCGTTGCGGGTGACGGCATCCATGACCGGGCCGTAGACGGCGCCCTTCCAGCCGTCCTTCTGCGCCACGTCGTCGAGCTCGATGAGCTGACCCGCGGCAATCACGTCGTCGAACTGCTTGCTGGTGTTGAACTGCATCGCGGTCGGCGGGTTGCCGCCGGCGAGCCGGTTCATGAAGGCGGTGCGCGCCGCATCGCCGCCCCCGCCGGCAACCGCGGCATCGACCCATTCGCCGCCGGCCGCGTTGAACGCCTTCTGAAATTCCTGCACCGCGGCCGACTCGCCGCCGGAGGTCCACCAATGCATGATCTCGGCGCGCAGCTTGCCTTGCGCGAGGGCCGGACCGGCGCCGAGGGAAAGTGCCGCCCCAATCAGACCGAGGCTTAAGAACCGTCGCATGTCGTTCCTCCCTTAAGGACTGCTTTTGCACTTATGTAATCGATTGCAACGGATGTATGCTAGCCGGTCCCGAAATCGCCCACAAGCGCGGGTTTCGCGCATGCGGAACGGCGGCGGTCCCAGGGATGATCTCCGGCAGGATTCCACTCATGCAACGGCGGACCGAGCATCTCCCCCGCATTCGCGACGTGGCAAAGGCCGCGGGCGTCTCAACGGCTACGGTCAGCCGCGCTCTGACCGTTCCAGACAAGCTGCGCCACGACACCAAGGCACGCGTCCTCGATGCCGTGCGACGGCTCGGCTACACGCCGAACGCGGCAGCCCGCAACCTGCGCGTCGGTACATCGAAGATGGTCCTGGTGGTCATTCCCGGCCGCGGCGCCCCGCCGTTCTTTTCGGAGGTTCTGCACGGCATTGACACCGAGCTGTCGGCAGACGGCTATACGATGATCATGGGGACGCTCGACGGCAGCCCGGAAAAGGCGCGCCGCGTCGTCGATCTCGTCTTTGCCCGCCATCTCGACGGGGTGCTCGTCACCTCCGGCCATGTGCCGACGATCGACGGCCGCTCGATCGCCGATGCCAGCGTTCCGCTCGTCTCGATCTGCGCCGAGATCGACGCGCCGGGCGTTCCGGCGGTGCTGGTCGATGATGAAGCTTGTGCCGTCGCGCAGGCCGATCACCTGATCGGTCTCGGCCACCGCAGGCTGATGTACGTCGCAGGCCCCAAAGGAAACTACAATGAGGTCGCCCGCTACCGAGGATTTCTCGCGGCAATCGCGCGCGCCGGGCTCGCAAGAAAGGACGTGTGCCGGCACCAGGGCGACTATCTGTTCGCGGGGGGAGTTGCGGCGGGGCGGCGATTTCTTGCTATGCGCGAGCAGCCGACCGGCATCGTGTGCTGCAACGACGAGATGGCCATCGGCTTCATGAAAACGGTGGCGCAGGCGGGGGTCAGGATCCCCGCCGACGTGTCGGTCGTGGGCTTCGACGGCATCGAGCTTGCCGATTTCTGCGAGCCTACGCTGACGACCATCCGCCAGCCGCGGTTCGACCTCGGTGCCACGGCAGCCCGACTGCTCGTCGACGCGCTCGGCCGGCGCGGCGCGCCCGCGCCGCAACGTATCGTGCTCGCCGGCGAGCTCATCGTCCGCGACAGCACCGCGCCACCGCCGAAGTCGGCATGACGCGTCGCCGTTCACCGCCGGATGTCGCCCGCTGGCATGGACGACCGAAGCCAACCATATTGAGGTTGCGCTTTCACGGCCCCGCGCGCCGATTGCACGCGGGCGCCTTCAATTGCTGAAGGAGTGACAAATGAGTGCAACGAGCGAACGCGCGATCCTTGCCGGCGGTTGTTTCTGGGGCATGCAGGATTTGATACGCCGGTATCCGGGCGTGATCTCCACCCGCGTCGGCTACAGCGGCGGCGACGTGCCAAACGCCACCTATCGCCATCATGGGACCCATGCCGAGGCGATCGAGATCGTCTTCGACCCCCAGAAGATAAGCTATCGGGAGATTTTGGAGTTTTTCTTCCAGATTCACGATCCGACGACGCGGAACCGGCAGGGCAATGACGTTGGCACAAGCTACCGCTCCGCCATCTTCTATTTGAACGATGAGCAGAAGCGGGTTGCGCAGGATACGATCGCCGACGTCGAGGCGTCAGGCCTTTGGCCCGGCCGGGTGGTGACCGAACTCGCCCCCGCCGGACCGTTCTGGGAGGCTGAGCCGGAGCATCAGGACTACCTGGAACGCTATCCGGCCGGCTATACCTGCCATTTCGTGCGGCCAGGCTGGAAGCTCCCCCGAAGGGAAAAGGCACGCATGGCCGGTTGAGCCAGGGCGCAGCTACAAGACCGCGGGCGCGCCCTTCTCCCAATGGGAGAAGGTGGCCGCGGAGCGGCCGGATGAGGGGTAATCGCTTGCGGAATCTTGGACCGATATTCCAAGAATGAATCTTATTTTCCAACACGGTAGTCCCTCATCCGCCGCCAAGTGGCGGCGCCTTCTCCCTAGGGAGAAGGGAGTCCCCGCGGTTCATTCGATCGCCTCAGAACGCAAAGGATCGCTGCGCCGGCCGCGGCGGTTCGAGATGGACGCCCTCGAGTTCGAGCATGCGCACCTTTGCCGCCGCACCGCCCGGCGCGGAAAAGCCGCCGACCTTGCCGCCGGCGGCGAGCACCCTGTGGCAGGGGATGATCAGCGCGACCGGGTTCTTCGCCATCGCCTGGCCGACGTCTTTGGCCGCCTGTGGGCCGGCGCCGAGTTCCTTGGCGAGCGCACCGTAGGTGGTGGTGCGGCCCCATCCGAGCCGGCGCGCCGCAGCATAGATCCGCTCGAAGAACGCGTCCTGATCGCCGAGGTCGAGCTTGAAATCGGAAAAATCCGTCTCCTCGCCCTTGAAATAGCGCTTGGCGGCCGCAACCGCCTCGGCGACCTCCGGCGTGGGCGCACCCGGCTCCGCACCGGGCAGCCGGCGCAGCAGCATCCGTTCGGTTGCGTCGGCGCTTCGGGTCGGCAGCTGGAAGCGAGTGATGCCCACATCGTTCCAGGCAACGCCGCAGAAACCCCCTGCCGTTTCGAAGATGAGATAGTGCTGCGCTGCCTGGCTCATCACACGATCCTCGGTTGTCGAACTGTCAGGGACATCGTGGGGCCGAGGCCGGAATTCAACCCGATTCTTGCGCGCGTATCCGGCGACCAAGCGCTTGGTGTTGCGTGGTGAGCAGCAGAGCGCGCGGGCCGGCGGCCTCGATCCTATATCGGAAAAGGCCAAGCCCTGCCCTCGCCAATCTGGCCGCGGTGGCGCAGGAAGGCGTCGGCGAGCACGCAGGCGACCATCGCCTCGCCCACCGGCACGGCGCGGATGCCCACACAGGGGTCGTGCCGGCCCTTGGTCTCGATCTCGGTCTCATGCCCATGCCGATCGATCGTCGCGCGCGGCTGCAGGATCGACGAGGTCGGCTTGACGGCAAAGCGCGCCACCACCGGCTGGCCGGTCGAAATGCCGCCGAGAATCCCGCCCGCATTGTTGGACAGGAAGAGCGGCTTGCCGTCGTTGCCGAAGCGGATCTCGTCGGCATTGGCTTTGCCGAAGAGTTCGGCTGCGGCAAAGCCAGCGCCGATCTCGACGCCCTTGACCGCATTGACGCTCATCAGCGCGGCGGCAAGCTCGGCGTCGAGCTTGCCGTAGACGGGGGCGCCCCAGCCCGGCGGCACGCCTTCGGCGACGATTTCGATGACGGCGCCGATCGATGAGCCGTCCTTGCGGATGCCATCGAGATAGTCGGCGAAGAAGGCTGCCGCCTTGGCGTCTGGGCAGAAGAACGGGTTGTTGTCGACCTCCGCCCAGTCCCAATTTGTGCGGTCGATTCGGTGCGGCCCCATCTGGACGAGCGCGCCGCGTATGCTCACCTCGGGGATGACGCGCCGCGCCACCGCGCCGGCGGCGACCCGCGCCGCCGTCTCACGCGCCGAGGAGCGGCCACCGCCGCGGTAGTCGCGGATGCCATATTTGAGATCGTAGGTGAAATCGGCGTGGCCCGGCCGATATTTGTCCTTGATGTCGGAGTAGTCCTTCGAGCGCTGATCGACGTTCTCGATCATCAGTGCGATGGGCGTCCCCGTCGTTACCTGGCGACCCGTCCGCTCCTCGACGAAGACGCCGGAAAGGATCTTCACCGCGTCGGGCTCGCGCCGCTGCGTGGTAAAGCGCGACTGGCCGGGGCGGCGCTTGTCGAGGAAGGCCTGAATGTCCGTCTCAACGAGCGGGATCAGCGGCGGGCAGCCGTCGACCACGCAGCCGAGCGCCGGCCCGTGGCTTTCGCCGAAGGTCGTGACCCGGAACAGATGGCCGAAGGTGTTGTGCGACATCGCGCTTGGGGGCGGAGGTCGAAGGCCTCCGGGGCGCTTCTATGGCCCGGCCGAGATCCGGTCAATCGAGCAATCAGATCCACTCGTGCGATGGGCCGTCAAAGACCAGCGCCCTGCCCTGACTGATTTCCGTCTCACATGCCTTCTCGGTGGACACTCCCGCAAGGATGTGCAGCAAGACGCGGGCCGCCCCGCCATGGCAGACCGCCAGCGTGTCGCGCTGAAGCTCGCGCAGCCAGGCCAGGACCCGCACGGCAAGCATGGCATAGCTTTCGCCGTCGGGCGGCACGAAGCCCCACTTGTCGGCCTTGCGCGCACGCGCGCCCTGTGGATCGCAGCGCTGCACCTGCGCCCAGGTGAGCCCCTCCCAGCGGCCGAAGCTCAGCTCCTTCAGGCGATCGTCAAGCGTGTAGGGCCGGATCGGCGGGCCAAGACCCACCCGCACCAGGTCCATCGTCTGACAAGCGCGCAGCAGCGGTGAGGCCACAAGATCGGTTGCCGCCAACATGCCAGGCGCTTGCTGGCTGAACCAGTGGCCCAACAGCCGGCCGACGGCGACCGCCTGATCGCGCCCTCGTGCGTTGATCGGCAGATCCTGCTGGCCCTGCAGCCGGCCGCTGCGGTTCCAATCCGTTTCGCCGTGACGAACCAAGATCAGACGATGGCGGAGTGGTCGTGGCACGACGAGCCCGTCGAAGGTTCATTGCGTCGAAGCGGGCGGCAGCCCCGAGCTGATCCTCGAAGATTCCCACATGCCACTATTCGAGGCAAGCCGGGCTGTCGGCGTTCGAGATGGCCCCGCATCCACGCATCCAGCGCGGCCGACGCCAGCCGGATCACGATCAGAAGTTGCATTTGGGTTGGTCGGCCCCGCGCCCGATAAGCCATCGCCGTTCCGTTGAGCACGACTGTATCGGCGGCGAGTTACCCTCGACGATTTCGCGCCGACCGCTATTTCCTGAGGAAAGCGACAAGAATTTGTTCTACCCGATGACTCGCCACACCTTGCGTGAATCATTTTCTTCTGGCGAAGATGGCAACGGCGGCTGACAAGAATGTCGAACGAGGGACTATGAGACGCGACACGCGACCGTTCGTCGTCGAAGTGCGACGAGGACTGAGGCGGCCCCAACCGGCAAAGGCCTACGAGGAGCCCGTCCCACCGCCCCGAAGCTCGCTTGACGACATGCTTCGCCGCGCAGAAGCGGCACTTTTCGAAGCTCCGCCGTCGCCGGCGCAGCCCGCGCCGGCACCGGAGAGCTCGCCGCCAACCGGGCGGATCCTCCGAAACCTCGAGGAAGTCGACCCGCTGACCGCCTTGTTGGCGGAGAGTACGGCGCCGCGACGGCGCGGGCGCAAACCAGGCTCCAAGAACAAGCCGAAGCCGGCACAGGAAGCGGCAGCGCCGGGAGGCCGCAAGGCGGCTGCAGGGCGGCGCGCAGGGCCAGAACCGACGGATCATCCGACCCGATGGGGCACGAGGGGCGCCATCCATCCTTTGCCGAAACGAGAGTTGGTGAGCCCGTCCATCCCCAGCCGCCGGGAGACCGAGACCGGAGCAGCACTCAGGGCCGCGCACTCGGACGTCGAACGCGCTCCTGCTCCATCGGCCCAGGTCTTGCCTGATCGCGAGGCGGCGCGACGGTCGCGGTCCTCGATCCTCGGCCGCTACGTATTCGGCACGGAATTGAAGGCCGGCGAACGCTGGAAACGGCGCCTGCGGCGCGACCGTTAGGCAATCCCGCACGGTGGACCTGAGGCGCTGCCCCTGGGCCTCCCTCGCCGGAACAGCCGGCTTGGCGCGACCGGCACCGGCGGCCGACGAAGGCGGGGCACGGGGCTTGCTCGGTACAAATATCCGCCAACGCGGAGGTCGGCAGCGTACCGGCTTGATCCATACGCTCACCAACCGCGGGCCGAAATGGGAATCAATGCAAACGAGGCCGCCGCGATCCTGGCGCTGAAGCGCGCGGGGCAAGTCGGCGGGGAAATCCTCTGTCTTGGAAGGCCCGAGCTCTTCGTTGGACGGCGTGAGCTGCAGCGCCTGAACACGGCCTTCGAGCTCAATCTCTCAAGCAAGGAGGTCAGGCAAGTTTCGCGCGAGCGCTTCGCGGACGCCTTTCTCGAACGCTGCGGTTTTGCGAAGGTGATCTCGCTTGATGCGTCGGCCTACGAAGGCGCCTCGATCGTTCATGACCTCAATCTTCCAGTCCCGCCCGAGCTCGAGGGTCAGGCCGGATTCCTTTACGACGGCGGAACTGCCGAGCATGTCTTCGACGTCGCAGAGGTGCTCGGCAACGTGACGAAGCTCTTGCGCGTCGGCGGCGTCGCGCTCATCTCGTGCGCCGCCAACGGGCAGTGCGGGCATGGCTTCTATCAATTCTCGCCGGAGCTCTTCTACCGGTTCTTCGAAGCGAACGGCTTCGTCGACGTGCGCGTCTATCTTTTCGGCCTCATGCGGCCGTCGCGCTGGTTTCTCGCCACGGACCCGCGCTCCTTGCGCAAGCGCATACAATTCATGACGAGTGAGCCCGTTCAGGCCCTCGTCGTGGCTCGCAAAGCTGAGGAGTTGCTCAACCTCGTCGTTCCGCTGCAGAGCGACTATGCCGATCTGCAATGGCAGGCAAGGCCCGAGGAGATCGCGCGCACTCATGCGGTTTGGCGCACGGCCGGCGCGCGCTGGCGCAGCGGGCTGCGCGATCGGATCGTCTATCCGATAGGCGTCCTTTCCCGACACATGTTTGGCATCGGCATGCCCGCCTTGTGGCGCCGCTCACAGTTCCGCCCCGTCGACCCGTTCATCGACGCGCTCATGTGACGGCCGTCAGGACCTCCTACGCTCCGGCCGCACTTGGCTGCGTCGCCCGAGCCGCCATGCGCGCCGGCTCATTCCTTCCCGGCAACCGCAATGTCCGGCGCATCGGGGTGCTTCATCCCGACAAGGTGGTAGCCGGCATCGACGTGGAGGATTTCTCCGGTGACCCCGCGCGCCATCGGCGAAAGCAGATAGGCGGCGCTTTCGCCCACCTCCTCGATGCTGACCGTCCGGCGCAGCGGCGAATTGAGCTCGTTCCATTTCAGGATGTAGCGGAAATCGCCGATGCCCGAGGCTGCCAGCGTCTTGATCGGCCCGGCCGAGATGGCGTTGACGCGAATGTTGCCGGCGCCGAGATCGGCAGCAAGATAGCGTACGCTTGCCTCGAGTGCCGCCTTGGCGACGCCCATGACATTGTAGTGCGGCATCCATTTCTCGGCGCCGTAGTAGGTGAGCGTCAACATCGAGCCGCCGTTATTCATCAGCCGCTCCGCCCGGCGCGCCGCGGCCGTGAACGAGTAGCAGGAAACCAGAAGGGACTTGGTGAAGTTATCTTCCGTGGTCTCGATGTAGCGGCCGGTCAGCTGGTCCTTATCGGAAAAGGCAATGCAATGGACGAGGAAGTCGAGCTTGCCCCACAGCCGCTCGATATCGGCAAAAACCTTGTCAAGGGTGGCCTCGTCGGTGACGTCGCAGTGGCCCACGACCGCGGCATCGAGCTCGGCTGCGAGCGGCCGGACGCGCTTCTCCAGGGCTTCTCCTTGAAAGGTGAAGGCGAGCTCGGCCGAGGCTTGGCGGGCAGCCTTGGCGATGCCCCAGGCGATCGACCGGTTGTTGGCCACGCCCATCACAAGCCCGCGCTTGCCAGCAAGAATGCCGCTGGCGCTCTGTGCACGATCAACCATTTGCAGCCTGGGCTTGAAGTTGTCGTCGTTCACGAGAGAAACCGGGCCGACGGTTATGGGAGGCCATCCTTAGCGTATCGACTGCGCCGATGGGAAGAGCGCGGCAGGTGCAAAAGCCCTGCAGAGAACACGAGGATTCGTAGGCAAACGCGAAATCTTGTCCTAGAGTGAAGAACGTGGAAGTTGGATTGCTGTCGACGGTGCGTTCCGTGAGCTTGCGCGATGCCATCACGCCGTTTGTTGCTGGCCTTCGCCGATATGCGCGCGCGCTCGTGATGGAGCCGGACGCTTGCATTGCCGAGGACCTCGTCCAGCAAACCGTCGCTCGCGCGCTCAAGGATGAACGGCTGCGCCGGGGCGGCAATGTTCGGCTGATCCTCTATTCGACGCTGACCTCGTTGAACCGAAGCCGGGTAAGGGGCGCGTCTCCGGCTCGGCCGCCATCGAGCGCAGCGCCGTTCGTGGCGCACAGCCCCGAGACGGTCTCTCTCTCCCGGATCGAGCGCTCGCTGCTCGCCCTGCCGAGCGACTTGCGCGAGGTCGTGCTCCTAGCGGCACTCGAACGCATGACTTACGAGGAGATGGCCGATGTGATCGAGGTGCCGACGGCGACCATGCTGGCGCGCCTGAGCCGGGCCCGCGACGAGTTGCGCGTGCACTTCAACGGCACCATCGCGCAGTTGTCCGCGGCGCGGCGGCCGTCGCAGCCGCGTGCGTCGGGTCACCTGCGGCTTGTCAAATGAACGGGCTTGCCCGCAAACCGATCGGCGAGGCGGACCTTCATGCCTTTGCGGACGGGTTTGCGACGGCTGAGCGCCGTGCCGAAATCATCGCATTCCTGGAATCCGAGCCTGAGGTAGCCCGGCGCGTGGCCGATTGGTGCACGCAGAACGAGGCGATCCGCCGAGCGCTGGGAAAGGCGATGGCAGAGCCGTTTCCGGCAGCGCTTGCCGCCACGCCTTCTCGGGTCACCTGCGATGCACAGGAGCCGCTCAAGGCGGTCGTCCATGCGAGCCGGCATGCGCCGGCCTCGGATCGCATCGAGCGAACGCGGCAGCGGCGGTCAGCCGGGCTGACCTCGGTGGTCGGAGCCGCCATTCTCTTCGGCCTCGCGACCGGTTGGATAGGCGCGCACGCGCTTGCGCCATGGGGTGCCCCGCCGCCGAGGACGATGCTTCGCTCCGGGGCATTGGATCCGGTCGGTACGTTCGCGGTGCGCGCCATCGAAGCACATGAGACTTTTGCCAGCGATCCGCTCTATCCCGTCGAGATTTCGGCGCAGGACAAGCCGCGGCTCGGCCAATGGCTGGCCGCGCGGCTCGGCGCCGACGTCATCGTGCCCGACCTCGGGCGCGCCGGATACAGCCTTCTCGGCGGCCGCCTCATCGCGACGAATCTCGGTCCCGCGGTCCTGCTTTTGTTCGAAAACGGCGGCGGCGAACGCCTGGGCTTGACCTTCGCCCGCACGGCGCCGCCGGACGACCGGCTCCTTCGCTATCAGGGCACTGCGACCATCGGGACGGTTGTCTGGTCCGACGCCAATCACCTGTTCGCTCTCTCGGGCCCGCCCGATGGCGCCCGGCTGGCGGCTTTGGCGCGGCGAGTCTTCCCGCCGCCTGAGCAGGACTGAGGCGATCCGGCTTTTGCCTACGGGAAACCTTTGCGCGGGCTGTACGGCTTTGCGTCGCGCCAGCGCCGCATCAGGCCGGTCAAGTCGGGGTCCTCGTCGTCCGGCAGGACGAGCTTCAACGTCACGAGAAGATCACCGGGGGGATCGGGCGAGCGGCCTGGGAGACCCTTGCCACGCAGCCGCAAGGTGCGACCGCCGCTTGACCCCGGCGGCACTTTGAGCCCCACGGTGCCATCGAGCGTCGGCACTTCCACCGTGGCGCCAAGAACCGCTTCATAGAGCGCGACCGGCAGGTCAAGCCGCAGATCCTTGCCGTCTGGCTTGAGAAGCGGATGCGGCGTGACGTGGACAGTCAGGATGGCGTCGCCTGAAGCGCCCGCGAACGGGCTCGACCGGCCCTGCCCCTTGAGGCGCATCTGCTTGCCGTCCTCGATTCCGGCGGGGATGTCGACGTCGAGCGCCTTGCCTCCCGGCAGGACAACCCGAGTGCGTGTCCCATGCGCGGCCGCGGCAAACCCTATCGTGACTGAGGCCGCCACGTCCTCGCCGCGGGGCGGCTCGCTCGGACGCGTTGCTCCCGCTCCGCGCGATGCCCCCGTGCCGCCGAAAAGCTCAGAAAGGATGTCGTCGAAACCGCCGCGTCCACCCCGTGACCGTGAACCGCCGAACTCGAACTCGAAATGTTGGGAGCCTCCCGGTCCGCCCCGCCCGGCGCCGCTGAAGCCATCGAAGCCGAAGGCCCGCGGCTTCCCCGACGCGTCGATCTCGCCACGATCGAAGGCACCGCGCTGTTTCTCGTCGCCGATGATCTCGTAAGCGCCATTCACCTCGGCGAATTTCTCCTTCGCCTTGGGATCGCTCTTGTTGTGATCCGGGTGGTATTTCTTGGCAAGCCGGCGGTAGGCCTTCTTTATTTCTTCGGCGCTGGCGGATTTCGAAACACCGAGAACATTGTAAGGATCGCGCATCGATGAGCCCGTCTAGCGCCCGCCCTCCGATGGCACGGGCGCATCTGTCTCGGCGGATACTTGGGGATCCCCAGCCGGCGATGCAAGCCGCGACACGCCGGCGAACGCTCTGAGGATCGCAATCCTGGTCGTCTATACCGTCGTCCCGGAAGCGGTCCTATATTCCGACTGGACAAGGCGCGGCCGCGTTGCGCCCGACGGCGATGTGGTGTTGCAGGAGACCAGAGAGTGACCGTGAACGAGCGGAAAATCGAGACCGTTGCGGAGGAGGATGATCCGTTTGCGCTGTTTTCCGTCTGGATGGCGCAGGCGCAAGAGAGCGAGCCCAACGATCCCAATGCCATGGCGCTCGCAACCGTCGACCGCGACGGGTTGCCCGACGTGCGCATGGTGCTCTTGAAGAATACCGACCCGAACGGCTTTGTATTCTATACGAACGCCAACAGCGCCAAGGGCCGGCAGCTCGAAGCGACCCCCAAGGCGGCACTCGTCCTTCATTGGAAGAGCGTCGGGCGGCAGGTGCGCGGCCGCGGGCCGGTGCATCGCGTCACCGATGCGGAGGCCGATGCTTATTTCCGCAGCCGTTCGCGCGACAGCCGGATTGGTGCCTGGGCAAGCCAGCAGTCCGAGCCGCTCGCGAGCCGGACAGCGCTTGATGAGGCCTTCAACGCCTACGCGGCGAAATTTGCTCGAGAAGAGGTGCCGCGGCCGCCCCACTGGACCGGCTTCCGGCTGACGCCGCTTGCAATCGAATTCTGGCAGGATCGGCCGTTTCGCCTGCACGAACGGCTGGTGTTTCGGCGGCCGACGCGGCATGATCCATGGCTCAAGCAGCGCCTGTTCCCCTAGCGCGCCACGCGGTCGCGACTGAGCCGAACGGCCGGCGATCGGTCCCTCAAAGCACGCAGATGGCGACGACATCGACGACCAACGCTCCCCGCCGCACGATGCTTCTGACCGGCGCTTCCCGCGGCATCGGCCACGCCACCGTAAAGCGCTTTGCCTCGGCGGGCTGGCGGGTCGTCACCTGCTCGCGCCATCCTTTTCCCGAAGATTGCCCCTGGGAAATGGGGCCTGAGGATCATTTGCAGATCGATCTGGCCGATCCGGTCGGAACGGAACGCGCCATCGAGGAAGTGCGCAGCCGTCTGACCGGCAGCCGGCTGGATGCTCTTGTCAACAATGCCGCCATTTCACCAAAGGCAGCCGGCGGCCGCAGGCTTGGCACGATCGACACGACCATCGAGGATTGGCGTACGGTCTTCCAGGTGAATTTTTTCGCACCCGTGATGCTGGCAAGAGCCCTGATCAAGGAGCTCGAAGCCGCTCGCGGCTCGATCGTCAACGTCACGTCGATTGCCGGCTCGCGCGTGCATCCTTTCGCCGGTGCGGCCTACGCGACGTCCAAGGCTGCGCTCGCCGCCCTGACCCGCGAGATGGCGGCCGACTTCGGGCCGCGCGGCATCAGGGTCAATGCCATCTCGCCCGGCGAGATCGACACCGCGATCCTGTCGCCGGGCACGGAAAAGATCGTCGCCCACATCCCGCTCCATCGACTGGGGACGCCTGAGGAAGTAGCCAAGGCGATCTATTTCCTGTGCAGCGAGCAATCGAGCTACGTGCATGGCGCAGAAATCCACGTGAACGGCGGGCAGCACGTGTGACCTGTCGATTGTACCCTTCTCGCCCCTTCCTTGCGGCCAGCGTGGCGGTGTTTCGAGAAGGATTGGTGCTGCTCGCGTCGCGCAACGCCCCGCCGGCAAATGCAAGTTTCTCGCTTCCGGGCGGTCTTGTCGAAACCGGCGAAACCCTGGAGCGGGCGGCACTGCGCGAGCTGGAGGAAGAGGTCGGTGTGGCAGCGCGGATCATCGGCTTCAATGATCACGTCGAGTTCATCGAGCAAGACTCGGAAGGGAAGGTTCGGCACCACTTCGTCATCGCTTCGTTCGTGGCACGCTGGACGAGGGGAGAGCCACTCTGCGGTCCGGAGGCCGGTTCAGTGCTGTGGGCCGACCCCGAGAAGCTCGATGGGTTGACGTTGACCCCTGGCTTGCCGCGCGTCCTGATGCGGGCCAGGCGAATCCTGCAGGAGGCGCGATGACGTGGATGCGAGCCGCCGCGCTCGCCGGGAGAGCCATCCTCGTCCTGCCGTTGGCGACCGCGGCCACCGCGCCGCAGGCCCAAACCGGCGCGCCCGCGCCTGCACCGCCCGGAAAGGCAGCTCCGGCGGCCGCGGAGCCCACGCCGCCGCGCGAACCGGCGCCCCCGCCCTACGAGCCGCAGCTCTTGCGCCTCGCCGAAATCATCGGGGCCCTTGCCTATCTGCGCGAATTGTGCGGCGAGGGGGACGGCGCCGAATGGCGCAAGCGCATGTCCTCGCTCATCGAAGCGGAAGGCAAGACCGAGATGCGCAAGGAAGCGCTCGCGGGAGCCTTCAATCGAGGCTTTCGCGGCTACGAACTGACATATCACAGCTGCACGGCGTCGGCGGGCGTCGTGATCGGCCGCTACCTTGAAGAAGGCGGACGCATCGCACGGGAGATCACCAGCCGGTATGGCAGTTGATCAGGTCCACAAACGGTCAAAATTGCTAATGCAAATTAACCCTTTCTAAAGGTCATTGTCGCACCCGCGTCGCATGGCCGTTAGGATGGCGGCTGCGATGCGTCCCTTCATTGCCTTCGACGACCGAACGCCCGCCGACGAACGCCGCGCGGCGCTTGCCTATGTGACCGAGGCTTTCGCCGAGGCGATTCTCGACGGCATCGAGGCGGATTGTTTCGCGCAAGCGGCGCTGTTTGCCGCGCTGCAGGAACTGGTCGAGACCTACGGCGAGGAGCCGGTCGCCAGTTTCGCCGAACGCCTGCCAGAACGGCTTCGGTGCGGCGAGTTCTCCGTTCGCAAGAAACAATAAGAGCCGTTGTCGTAAGCGTGGGCGAATCTTGCCGGCGAGGGCCGCGTCCCGGTCCCCGGCCGGCCTCAGACGACCATCCAGTGAGGATCGGTGAGCACGGTGTTCCAGTGTTCGAAGCCGGTTGGCCCCTCCATGGCGGCAAGGGCGATGCCGGTGCCCTGCTGCTGAACGATGATGTCGGCATAGCCGTTGTTGTCGATGTCGGCGGTTCCCTTGATCGTCCAGTCGGTCGGCAG